>CAYNKL010000216.1:0-6775 GCA_964397775.1 uncultured Rhodobacterales bacterium
GGTGCTCCGCCCTCCCGAGCCCTCCTGGGGCCTTCAGCCGGACCAGAGGTCATCGTTCCGCACTCCCCTCTGGACACCCCTGCTCGGAGGGCTCGCTCGCCGCGTCCCTCCACCCTCAGGCAGCCGTCAGCTCAACGAAGGGGCATGCCATCCCCCTCGCCCCCCCAGGGCAGGGACGCTCGAAGCCGCTCCCTGCACCCAAGGCTGAGAACCGCCCTGCAAGCCAACATCCTCGTGCCGCCTGGGCCGTTCATCGCCGCGCGCGTCTGCGTGACGCGCGGCGATGAACGGCCCACAGGCTCCAAACGATGCGCGTCATTCCCCGAACCTGATGGAGGGCATGATGCTCGATCACTCCACCCCGTCCCGCTGGCAGGACAGTCTGCAGCGTGGTGATGTTGTTCTTTTCCGTTTCCCAGTGACCGACGAGGACATCGCAAAACAGCCGAAAGCGCGGCCGTGCCTCGTGCTTGAACGCGCCGCCCTGCAGGGCGCCACGTTCCTGAAGCTCGCCTACGGCACATCGGCCATGACCCGCGCGAACCGCGGCCACGAGGTCCGCGTTACGCGGCCCGAGGGCATGCGCGCGGCCGGCGTCGGGGAACCGACCCGTTTCGTCGGCGCCCGTGCGATCCTCGTCTCTCCAGAACACTCCGGCTTCGCTATCGCCCCCAACGGAACGCCTGATATCGGTCGCCTCGATGCGAGCCTCCTCGAGCGCATGGACCGCATCCGCCTGATCCTCGCGGGCAAAGGGCTCACCTGGTGCAATACGCGGGCAACGCGGGACGGGGCCGTCGAGGCCTGCGGCTTCCCGGGGCGGAACCGCACACCTCGCGGCGCCCGTAACCCGAAAGGATCAAGCAAATGAATGACATATCCCCCCCCCCACCGATCTCGCAGTCCGCGCGCTGGAGGCCTCATGGACGGCGCTCACCGCTCTCGAGACCGACGTGGTGCCCCACGTCCAGGACCACGCGCATGACTTCGTCGATCAGTTGACCGAGGCCATCGTCGCGCGCGCCATCTTCGGCGAGCCCACACTGGAGCTGATCGAGCAGGTGCTTGGCGATCTTGCGGAGCGCATCCTCGCCGGCTCCAGGCGAACGACCCGATACGATGTCCACTCGGTCAGCGGCGGCACCTGGATCGAGACCACCCGGACAGAACAGGCAGAGGCTTTCGCCCGCGCCACAGCCGTCCTGCTCGACTTCCAGGCTGCCTTGCGCGCGGTGCTCGATCGCGTGGAGGCCGAGCATGCGGTGGAGCGACTGCTCGCCACGGACTGATACCGTATCGCGAAGGGGCCGGAACACCCCTTCGCGCCAGGGCGCGGCGGCGCCTCCTGCTGCTCATGGCGGCCGCGCCCGATTTTTCTTTCTCGCGATATCAAAGGGCTAAGCCACGGCCGGCGGAGACCTGACTCCATTCGCCCGACCCGCGTTTCCGTGTCCATCGCGATCATCCCCCTTTCTTTCCGAGCGCTGTTGCTCATCCCGCACTCTCGGAAGGAGACCCTTTATGTCAACCCGGACGACCACCCGCCTTGTCGCAGCCAACGACACCCCCGGCGCAACCGACGTGCAGATCGCGTTCAGGGCGCTCGCAGTCCTCCTGGCTCGAGCCGAACTCCGCGCGCAGTCCAGTGCCGCCGCCAACACAAACCGCACGCCCTGCAAGGAGGCGCAGCCATGATCCGTTCTACCGCCGGTGTCCGGCGCGCCACAATCTACGCGCGCTACAGCTCCACCCAGCAGGAGGATACCTCGATCGAAGACCAGCTCCGGATGACGCGCGACCACTGCGCGCGCGAGGGCTACGAGCTGGTGGAGGTCTATACCGACCACGCCATGACCGGCCGCAACAAGGATCGCCCGGGCTTCCTGAAGCTGCTCGCGGATGCGGAGGCCGGAGCCTTCGATACCATCGTGATCGAGGCGGTAGACAGGCTCAGCCGCAACCTGACCCACACGCTCGAGGCCTGGGACCTGTTCAAGTTCCAGGGCATCCAGCTTCACTCCGTGACCGAGGGGCCGCAGAGCTTCGTCACGGTCCTGTTGCAGGGCTACGGCGCGCAGATGTTCTCCGAGATGATAGGCGTTCACACGAAGCGTGGGATGCAGGGCGCGCTCGCGCGCAACCGGACCCATTCCTCGGCCTATGGCTACGACATCGTGGAGGATGCCCCGCCGGGGGAGCCGAACCGTCGGGTCAACCCTGACCAGGCCGCCGTCATACGCCGAATCTTCGAGGATACTGCCGAGGGGCTGTCCGCCGTGACCATCTCCCGTGCGCTGAACGCCGAGGGCGTGCCCGCGCCGAAAGGTGGCACCTGGTATGCGTCGACCATCCGCGGCCACGCCGCACGGGGCCACGGCATCCTACACAATACGCTGTATCTGGGGCGCGCAGTGACCTGCGCCACGACGCGGCACTATCATCCGAAGACCGGCGTAAAGCGCACCGAGGTGACCCCTCTGGAAAAATGGGAACAGGAGATCCCCGGCCTGCGCATCATTCCGACGACTTGTGGGAGCGCGGCCGGATGCAGCTCACGCGCGCCGCGAAACGCGTCTCGGACAAGCCCTGCGGTGCGAACCCCGAGGCCGCGCGGCGCAACCGCTACCTGCTGTCGGGGCTGATGGTCTGTGGCTGCTGCGGTGCGAATTACGTCAAGGTCAGCGCCATCAGCTTCCGCTGCAACGAAGCGCGCAAGCATGCGTGCGAGAACCGGGTCAGCATCTCGCAGAAGCGAATCGAGGGACGGGTCTTCGGCCGCATCCGCGATGCCTTCCGCTCGCCGGAGATGCTCGAGGCGTTCACGGAGGCCCTTGGGACGGAGCGCAGGAAGCTCGAGGCCTCGGACCCACGAAAGGATGTGGACCGCCTGCAGCAGAAGCTCGGCAAGGCCGAGGGCGCCCGGAAGGCCATCCTCGCCGCCATCGAGGGTGGGGCGCCCTTCGCGCTCTACAAGGCCCGCTCCGAGGAGATCGAGGCCGAGATTGCCGACCTCGACCAGGCCCTGTGCCGGCTCCGCGCAAAGGCCGAGACCGCGGCCGCCGCGATGCCCGACCCGGCCGCTCTCTTCGAGGGCGCCATCGAGCGCATGGAGCAGCTGCTCGGCGATCCCGACCTCGTCGACCAGGCCAGCCAGTTCCTGCGCCAGATCATCCGGCGCATCGTCCTGGTTCCCGTTGCCAGCGCCCAGCATGGCCCCTCCGTCAAGCTGGAAACCGACTTCGCCGCGCTCCTCGCGCCTGAGATCGACGATATCCCGCCCGCGCACATCATGTGCTGAAAACCCTTGCAACCCTGGCCCAGCGGGGCCAGCGTGCACATGTCGAACGGTTCCCAGCGAAAACTGCAAACAACGGCAAAGCAGGGGGCTCTGCCCCCGTCCCTTCGGGACTCCCCCGGAATATTTGAGCCAAGAAGAAGCGCGCGGCGCGGTTAGGGGCCGCGGGCGTTGTATCGGAAGGGTGGGTGCCGAGAGAGGGAGGGAACGGTTGGCTTTAGCCTGTTGGCGGGCGGGGGCGCGGGCTGGATTTGTGGCCCACGCCTCCTCCGTGTCTGTCAGCCCCGGCGACGCCGGCCGCCGCCGCGGCGGCCGCTTGTGACGCCGTCACCGCCGCCGGGCTTGTTGAAGTTGATCCACTCGGCGCCGTGCGGGTCGTTGTTGGTCAGCAGGTTGGCGGCGCGGATGGCGGCCATCTCGGAACCGGGCTTGGGCCGGGTGCTGCCGAGGCCGAAGAGCTGGCAGAAAGCCTCGTCATCCATGTCCTCGGGCAGCACGATGCCCGCCGCTTCGACGGCGGCGCGTTTCTCGGCGATCTTGGAGGCCGGCACCGGCAGGGCGCAGGGGTTCATGATGGCCGAGGTCATGCCCGCGCCCATGGCCATGGGCAGGAAGGCGTTGTTGATGCCGTGGCGGTTGGGCAGGCCGAAGCTGACGTTGGAGGCGCCGCAGGTGGTGTTCACGCCCAGCTCGTCGCGCAGGCGGCGGACCAGGGTGAAGACCTGCTTGCCGGCCGTGGCCATGGCACCGATGGGCATGACCAGCGGATCGACCACGATGTCATGCGCGGGGATGCCGAAGTCGGCGGCGCGCTCGACGATCTTTTTCGCTACGGCGAAGCGGACGTCAGGATCCTCGGAGATGCCGGTGTCGTCGTTGGAGATGGCCACCACCGGCACGTTGTATTTCTTGACAAGCGGCAGGATGAGCTCCATGCGCTCTTCCTCGCCGGTGACCGAGTTCAGCAGCGGGCGGCCGTTGGCGACCTCGAGGCCCGCCTCGAGCGCCTCGGGGACCGAGCTGTCGATGCAGAGCGGCGTGTCCACCAGCCCCTGCACCAGCTCGATCATCTTGCGCATGAGCGGCGGCTCGGTCTCGTTGGGGTTGGGGTTGGAGTTGTAGACCACGCCCGCGTTCACATCGAGCACGTTGGCCCCGCAGGCCGCCTGGGCAACCGCGTCCTTTTCCACGGTCGAGAAATCGCCGGCCTCGAGCTCGGCGGCGAGCTTCTTGCGGCCGGTGGGGTTGATGCGCTCGCCGATGACGCAGAAGGGCTCGTCAAAGCCGATGACGGCGGTTTTGGTCTTGGACTCGACTACTGTGCGGGTCATGTCTGTGCCTCTCCTGTCAGGCGCTCGAGTATGCTCTCGAGTACCGGGTCTTCAAAGTCTTCGATGGTGATCTGGGCGCCCTTGTTGCGCAGGGCGAAGTCGTCTTCGGCGGAGCGGACGCCCACGGTGAAGGCGCCGGAGCTGCGCGCCGCGCGCAGGCCCGAGCCGCTGTCCTCGAAGGCCACCGCGTGGTTCGGCGTGACGCCGAGGGCCTGCATGGCCTGCTGGTAGGGCATCGGGTCGGGCTTGGCGCGGGCGCATTCGTCGCCGATGACGAGGGTCCCGAAGCGCTGTTCGAGACCGATGGCGCGCAGCATGTGGAGCGCGTTCAGCCTTGGGGCGTTGGTCACCACGGCAAGGCCCCAGCCTTCGCGCGCGGCGCGGTCGAGCAGTGCGGTCGCGCCGGGCATGGGCGGGAAGCCACCCGAGAGCATGTCGCGGAAGCGGGCTTCCTTTTCGTCGGCGAGGGCCACGGGGTCCTCGCCGGGAAAGAGCTCGGGGAAGCTCTCGGAGTTGTGGCGCCCGTGGATCCGGCGGGCGTAGTCCTCTTCGGTGAGGGTCATGCCGCGTTCGGCGAACATGTCCGAGAAAACCTGCATGTGCAGCGGGTCGGACTTGAGCAGCGTGCCGTCCAGGTCGAAGAGGAGTGCGCGTGTCACGAGGTCAGCCGGTGGCCCGTGCTGCGGCCGGCAGGCCCGAGGCGCCGCCGTTGTCGCGCGCCCATTCGGCCGTGGCCTTGATCCCGCCCAGCGGGAAGAAGTGCACCTGGTCGATCTGGAAGTCGGGGTTGGCGGCCTTGTGGGCGGCAAGGGCCTGCAGCACCTCGGTGGGCTCGTAGGGCATGAGCAGCTTGGTGACGTCCATGGCGCGTTTCTGCAGGACCTTGACTGAGGGGCCGACGCCGCAGGCGATGGCGAACTTGATCAGTGTCTGCAGCTTGGCGGGACCGGCGATGCCGATGTGGACGGGCAGGGTGATGCCCTGGTCGCGCAGGCGGTCGCACCAGGCGATGATCGGATCGGCGTCGAAGGCGAACTGGGTGACCAGCGCCATCTGCGCATCGGTGCGGGTCGAGAAATCCTGCTTCCAGGTCAGCGCGTCGTTGACCTGTGCGTGGCTGCCGTCGGGGTCGATGTCGCGGTTGCCCTCAGGGTGGCCTGCGACGTGCAGGCGCTTGAAGCCCGCCTTGTCGAAGAGACCGGTTTCCAGCAGCTGCATGGAGCTGTGGAAGTCGCCGTGCGGCTGGGCCACGCCGCCGGCGAGCAGCAGCGCCTGGTCCACGCCGGCCTCGCCCTGGTAGCGGGAGATCCAGTCGGCGAGCACCGCCTTGTCCTTGATGATGCGCGCGGGGAAGTGCGGCATGACCGGATAGCCCGCGTCGGTGAGGCGCTTGGCGGTCTCGACCATCTCGTCGATGGGGGTGCCCTCGATGTGGGCGATGTAGACGCGGGTGCCCTCGGGCAGCAGCGCGCGGAAATCCTCGATCTTCGAGGCGGTGCGCGGCATGACCTCGATGGAGTATCCCTCGAGGAAGGGTTCGAGCGAGGCACCCGCGGGGCGTGCGGCCCCGGGTTTCCGGAAATTCAGCAGAGCCATCATCTTCTCCCAGAGGGCGCGGGGTGGTGTCATGCCCGGCCGTCGTTGTCGATCAGCGCCTTGAGGCGGTCGCGATCGAATTCCGCATCAATCCGCGCGGCTTCCTGCGCGGCAACCTCGGACGGATCGCCCTCGACCGAATAGGGCGCGGCCTTGCGCCATTCGGCGAGATAGGCATCGGTGTCGGACGCCCCCACCTTCATGGCCGCCCGGTCGATGGCCTGCTCGAAGCGTTCGGGCAGGGGCATCTTGTGGCCCCGGCGGCCCTTGCCGACGATGACCTGGGCCGGGATGTCGCGCCAGTAGACGATGGTGACGTCGGGCATGATGCCTGATTCCTCCGTTCCTTCGGGCCTCAATATCGGGGCGCGGGATGATGGCTGCGTCGGATTTCGACTTGTCCGGGCCCCTTTGCGGCAGGGCGCAGGGTAGGCCGGGGCGCGGGCGTGGCCAACCGGAAACATGGCTCATAATTTCCATGATGATGTTGCGCGGAATTCATGTGACCCGAGTCGTCGGGTGGGCAAAGCAGGAACCGCCGCAAAGGCAAGAG
>CAYNKL010000217.1:0-6712 GCA_964397775.1 uncultured Rhodobacterales bacterium
GAATGTCCCGGGGGTGGGTGTTGCGGGACGTGGCCGCCCCCTCCCTGGCCCTCCGCCTGACAGTGGGAGGGGAGGTGTTCCGCTGGGTGGCAGGTGCTACGCGTTGGCCCGGGGTTTGGTGAGTTCGTCGTCGAGAGCATGCCCCCGGCAAGTCTTCCGGGCGCCGCTTCACGGGGCTCCGCCCGCTCGTCGCTGAAAACATGCTCCCGGAATGATCTCGGGGCGCTGCGAGCCCCTCGGGGGAGAGGGGACCTGTTGTGCTCTGGGGGTGGTGGGGCGCTTTTCTCGGAGCCGGCTCCTTCGCAGAGCGCCCCAGCGAGGGACGGCAGGCCACGTCGGCCCGCCGGATCAGCTGTGCTGCTGGTTGCGCTCCATCCAGGCGCGCATTTCCTCGGCCTCGTGACGGGCTTCGCGCAGGCCGTCCATGGCCGCGGCGCGTTCGGCCTCGGTCTGGGCGAGCTGGTTGGTCAGCTCGGCCTCGCGCTGCTGAAGGTAGGTGATGGCCTGGTCGCGGGTTTCCTCGGCCTCGTGCAGTTCCTGGCTCATGCGTTCGAGCTGGTCGACGTCGCTCTGGCTGACGCGGCTGAAGCGGTGGACGAGCCAATGGGCGAACCAGCCCAGACAGAATGCCACGAAAAGGATGATCGCCGTGACAACTACGAATTCAGTTCTGTTCATCCTCTGTCCCTTCAACCGGCCCGTCCTCGGCCGGCGCGTCCCCGTCATCCGCCGTCTCGGCGTCCTCGGGGGTATCCTCTGCCGCCGCGTCCTGCGCCGCGGCATCCTCGTCCGCGGAGGCGTCGTCCGCGGTGGCCTCGTCACCAGCCTCGGCGTCACCCGCTTCGTCCGCGTCCTCTTCGGTCTCGATGAGGCGGAACTCGATGCGCCGGTTCTCTTCGCGGCCCGCCGCGGTGCCGTTGTCGGCGATCGGCGTGCTCTCGCCATACCCCGTCACGGTGAAGGGTGCCACAAGAACCTGCCGCATCTGAAGCGCTTCTAGCACGGCCTGGGCGCGATCCTGGCTGAGCTGCTGGTTCATGACCTCGCGGCCCTGGCTGTCGGTATGGCCGCTGATCTCGAGCGGGATCTCGCCGCAGGTGTTCAGGAGCGTGGCGATATCGTCGAGCACCTCCTTGGCCGAGGCGTCGAGCGTGGCCGAGCCCGGTTCGAAGTTGATCTTCTGGGCGGCGACCATGTCGTTGATCTGGGCGACGCATTCCTCGGGTGTGGGGATGCCCAGCAGCGGGTCGAGCCGTTCGTCGTAACGCACGTCGATGTCGAAATCGCCGTCCTCGCCCAGTTTCTCGGCCAGCAGGCTGGCGATCACGGCGCTGGCCTCGGTGCTGCCGGTCACGCCCGAGACGGCGACGCTGTCGGGGCGCACGGTGACATTGCCGCGTTCCAGCTGGGCGAGGGATTCGAGCCCGGCCAGCACGCGCACGGCCCAGCCCTGCGGCAGCTCGTCGTCGATGCGCGTGGCGGTGAAGACGGATTCGGAGCCGAAGGCCGCGCGGGCGTAGCTGTCGGTGGTCTCGCGCGCGGCGGCGCCCGGTACCACGCCGCGCAGCTGCACCTCGCCCTCGGGGCTCAGGGTGGCGGTGAATTCCTTCGGACCTTCCGCGGCATCCTCCTGCGGCGGTTCGGGCAGCACGGCGGTGAGGGCGAAGACCTCGGGGAGCTGGTTTTTCAGCTCGCCCACGATGCGGTCGAAGCGGTCCTGCGCGGTGCCCTGCACGGCCTGCAGGGTCACGTCGGCGTTGGAGAAGGTCACGGTGCCCGCGCCGAGCTTGTCGAGCTTGGCAATGGCGAGTGCCGCGGCCTCGCCCCACTCGGAGGAGGGCACGCCGAGGCCCAGCGTGCACGAGAGCTGGCCTTCGGCCCCGGCCTCGGCGGCGGCGCGCAGGATCTGATCGCGGCTTTCCTCGGTATCGGCCGAGCAGCTGTCGAAGCGGGCGCCGTCGCCGTCGATGCGGAAGCGCAGCGCGAAGGGCGAGATGACGGGACGCGGCGCGGTGATGTCGAGCGCAAGCTGCACGTCGTCGGGGGCGCGGCGGGCCAGGTCGGCTTCGAGCTTCGAGCGGGCGGCGGGGGTTTCGGTCATGGCCTTGACCGCGACGCGGCCCGCCTCGACCGAGATCTTGGAGCGGGGCAGTTCCTCGAGCACGCGGGTTGCGAAGTCGAGCGAGTCCTCCCAGCCCTCGGGCGCGGGGAAATCCGCGGCGTCGAGCAGGTCGGTCACCTCGGCGCCGCCGGCGATGTTGGAGAAATGCTCCATCAGCGCGGCGCGGTCGCTTTCCGCCGGGATCAGCCCGATGGCCGAGATGCCCGCGTCGTTGCGCAGCAGCTCGATCGAGAAGCGAGGTGCCTCGATCGCATCGGTCTCTTCCACCTGCATGTTGTCGATCACGCGCGCCGCGTCGACCACGCGCCCGGCGGCGCTCAGCGCCTCGAAGCGGGTGGCCTCGTCGGGGGCGGTGCCGATCAGGTAGACCTGCAGCCCCTCGGTGTCGACCTCGGCCCAGTCGTAGCCGGAGGCGCGCAGTTCGGCGAGGACATCCTCGCGCGAGACCGACTCGACCGTGCGGACCGAGAAGACCGCGGCCACGGCGCAGGCGGCCCCGGCGGCGGTGAAGACTCCGATGGTGGGGAGGAGAGAGGAAAGGCGCATCAGCGCGGGTCCATGCCTTGTGGATATCGGCCGGGTGATAGGACGGTGCGCGGTTTCATGCAATCAGACCAGCGCGGCACCGGCGAAAAACAGCACGGGCAGAAGGCCCGCGTCGCGGTTGGAGCGGAAGAGCATGAGCAGCCGGTCGTTGTCGCCGAGGTCCAGCTTGCGCATCTGCCAGGTCATGTGCGCGGCCATGGCGCAGGCGCCGGCAAGCGCGAGGATCAGCTTGGCGGGTGAGCCCGCGGGGACGGCCGCGAGGATGGCAAGCGCCATGAGCGCGACGCAGGCCACCAGGAAGCCGGTGAGCCATTTTGGGCTGGCCTCGTCGCCGAAGAGCCGCGCGGTGGACTTCACGCCGATGAGCGCGTCGTCCTCCTTGTCCTGGTGGGCGTAGATCGTGTCGTAGAAGAGCGTCCAGGCCATGCCGGCGACGTAGAGCAGCAGCGCCGGCCAGCCGAGGCTGCCGGTGTGCGCGGTCCAGACCAGCAGCGCGCCCCAGTTGAAGGCCAGCCCCAGGAAGATCTGCGGCCACCAGGTGAAGCGCTTGGCGAAGGGGTAGATGGCGACGGGCGCCAGCGACAGGATCCCCAGCGCGATGGCGGCGGGCGGGAAGGTGATGAGGATCAGGAAGGCCACCAGCGATTGCGCCACGGCCCAGCCGAGCGCCTGTTTCGCGGTGACCTGCCCCGAGGGGATGGGCCGCAGCGCCGTGCGTTCGACCGAGCCGTCGATGTGACGGTCGGTGATGTCGTTCCAGGTGCAGCCCGCGCCGCGCATGAGGATCGCGCCGATGCCGCAGCCCGCGAAGATCCAGACATCGAAAAGGCTGAACTGCCCGTCAGAGACGATGGCGAGCGTCAGCGCCCACCAGCAGGGCAGCAGCAGCAGCCAGGTGCCGATGGGGCGGTCGATGCGCGACAGGCGCAGGTAGGGTTTGGCCCAGTTGGGGGCGCTTGTGTCGACCCAGTTGCCCTTTACCGCGTCGGCGATGCTGCCCGCTGCCTCTGGCGTCTTTTGGCCGCTGCCCATATCTGTATCCCCCATGAGACCAAAGATCCGCCTCTTCGTAGACCAGCCGCTGGGCCCGGGACAACCGCTGGCCCTCACGCGGGAGCAGTCGAACTATCTCTTTGCCGTGATGCGGCTGGGCGTGGCGGCCGAAGTTGCCGTGTTCAACGGGCGCGACGGCGAGTGGCGCGCGCGGGTGACGCAGGCCAACAAGAAGAACGGCGCGCTCGCCTGCGAGGACCGGACCGCCCCGCAGGTGACGCCGCCGGACCTGTGGCTGTTCTTCGCGCCGATCAAGAAGGCGCGCACCGATTTCATCGTGGAAAAAGCCGCGGAGATGGGCGCGCGCCGCATCGTGCCGGTGCAGACCGATTTCACCAATGCCGAGCGCATCCGGCAGGACCGGCTTCAGGCCCACGCGGTTGAGGCCGCCGAGCAGTGTGGCACGACCTTCGTGCCCGAGGTCTCCGACCTTCAGCCTTTGAGCGCGGTCCTTGACGACTGGCCCGCGGGCCGGCGCCTGATGTTCTGCGACGAGGCGCGGGTGGGGGAGGTCGCCGGCCTGCCGGAGCGCGAGGGCGCGCCCGGGCCCTGGGCGATCCTGATCGGCCCCGAGGGCGGCTTTTCCGACGGCGAGCGCACGCGGCTGGGCGCGCTGGATTTCGCGCACACGGTGGCGCTTGGCCCGCGTATCCTGCGCGCCGACACGGCGGCGGTCGCGGCGATGACGCTCTGGCAGACGACACTGGGGGACTGGGCATGATCACGCGGGCGGTGCCGTCGGACGTCCCGGCGATGGCGGGCTTTCTTGCCGGGCACATGGAGCGGTCCATGTTCCTGCTGGGCAACCTGCAGGCGCACGGTCTGGACGAGACCGACCATCCGCACGGGACCAGCTATTTCCTGCGCCATGCGGGCGACCGGATCGCGGGGATCTTTGCCATCTCCAATGGCGGCTATCTCATGGTGCAGCATCCCGGGCTGGATGCGGCGGCGGCCCGCGACTGGGTGCGCGAGATCGACGGCCGCGAGGTGCGCGGGATCACCGGCGACGACGCGCAGGCGCGACAGATCGTCGAGGCGCTGGGGTTTGCGCCCAAGGCCTGGGAGATCGACCGCGCCGAGCCGCTTTATCGCCTCTCGCTGGCCGACTTGCCGAAGCTGTCGGTGGACAGTCGCGAGGCGGGCGAGGCGGATCTGGACCTGCTGATGTCCTGGCTGAGGGCCTATGGCGAGGAGACCGGCACCGGCAACGATCCACAGAGCCTCGAGGAGCGGGCACGCTCGGTGCTGAATTCGGACCGGCTGCGCCTGCTGATCGAAGGGGGCAAGCCGGTGGCCATGACCGGCATCAACACCCGGGCCGGGCACACCGTGCAGGTGGGTGGCGTCTACGTGCCGCCCGAGCTGCGCGGGCAGGGCCGGGCGGGCCGGGTCGTGGCGGCGCACCTCGAGGTGCTGCGCGCGGGCGGCGCCGAGACGGCGATCCTGTTCGCGGCCTCTCCGGTGGCGGCGGGCGCCTACGAGCGGATCGGCTTTCAGCGCATCGGCGACTACCGCGTGTCCATGCTGCGCGCCCCGGCGCGGGTGAAGGTCCCGGCATGAGCCTGATCCGTCCCGATGCTGCAAAGGTGCTGACCCGCTGGCGCGAGGTGATCGTGGGCGGCGCGGTGCTGTGCCTCGGGCTTTACTGGCTGCTGCTGACGGGGCCGGGGCTTCTGCGCTGGGCGGGCGTGCTTGTCCTGCTGGGCGGGGCGGCGTTGACCGTGGCAGGCGTGCAGCGCGCGCGGTTCCGCGGCGAAGGGCAGGGCCCCGGCGTCGTGCATGTGGTCGAGGGGCAGATCACCTATTTCGGGCCGCTGACCGGCGGTGTCGCCTATATCGAGAGCCTTCGGGCCCTGTCGCTCGGCCCCACGGGCGAGCCGCCGCACTGGATTCTGGAGCAGGAGGGGCAGCCGACGCTGGCGATCCCGGTGAACGCGGAAGGGGCCGAACAGCTCTTCGACGCCTTTGCTCATCTGCCGGGCATCCGCACTGAAAAGATGCTCCGCGAGCTGCGCGGCGGGGCGACGGAGCCTGTCCTCATCTGGCGCGCAGAGCCCGCGCGGCACCGCGCAAAGCGGCTGCATTGACACCCCACGCGTTTGCGCGCATCCCTAGCGACCATTGCGGAAAGACCGGAGCAGCCCATGTCCATCCCCCAATCCGGCGGCGGGCCGATCGAGCGGCACGAACAAATGGCGGAATACCTCGCCGCGGGCTGCAAGCCGAAGGAAGACTGGCGCATCGGCACCGAGCACGAGAAGTTCGGCTATCTCACCGATACACATGAACCGCTGCCCTACGACGGTCCGCGTTCGATCCGCGCCGTCCTCGAAGGCCTGCGCGACCGCCACGGCTGGTCGCCGGTCGAGGAAGGCGGACATCTGATCGGCCTCGAGAAGGACGGCGCCAACGTGAGCCTGGAACCGGGTGGTGCGCTGGAGCTGTCGGGTGCCCCGCTCGAGACCATCCACCAGACCTGCGACGAGGTGAACGAACACCTGCGCGAGGTGAAAAGCATCGCGGATCAGATCGGCGTCGGGTTCATCGGTCTTGGCGCCGCGCCCGAGTGGTCGCACGACGAGATGCCGCTGATGCCCAAGGGCCGCTACAAGTTGATGGATGCCTACATGGGGCGCGTCGGCACCACGGGCACCACCATGATGCGGCGCACCTGCACGGTTCAGGTGAACCTCGACTTCGGCTCCGAGGCCGACATGGTCAAGAAGATGCGCGTGGCGCTGGCGCTGCAGCCGGTCGCGACCGCGCTGTTCGCCAATTCGCCCTTCTTCGAAGGCAAGCCCAACGGGCTGAAGAGCTACCGCTCCTACGTCTGGCGCCACCTCGACGACGACCGCACGGGCATGCTGCCCTTCGTCTTCGACGAGGGCTTCGGGTTTGATCGCTATGTCGATTACGCGCTCGATGTGCCGATGTACTTCGTCTATCGCGACGGCCGGTATATCGACGCGCTCGGCATGTCGTTCCGCG
>CAYNKL010000218.1:0-6667 GCA_964397775.1 uncultured Rhodobacterales bacterium
TTGGACGAGCCGACGAACCACCTCGATATCCGCCACCAGCTTTCGCTCATGGCACTGGTCAGGGATCTGCGGATCACGCGCGTCGTTGCGCTGCACGACCTGAACCAGGCGACGGCCTGCGACCGGATTGCAGTGCTGCACGGAGGCAGGCTCGTTGCGACTGGCGCGCCTCGCGACATCCTCGACGAAGAGCTGCTTGCCGGGGTCTTCGGCGTCGCCGCAACCCGCAATGCGGCGCCGGACGGGTCACCGCACCTGCATTTTTCCCACGCGCTCTAGGGGACGGCGCGGGCGTCTCATCCTCTGCTCATGTGCCCCTTTTGCTCTTGTGCGATACGCAGGGACCCACGACGCGCAGATGGGCACGGGAGCGTGTTGACCCTGGCCCCGTGGGTATTGCGGATTTGCTCGGCCACGGAGGCCATCCGCTCGGGGCTGCGCCCAGTCCGAATTAGGTTCATGCCGCACCGGCATATTGCATGGGATGAAGAGCCTCGGTTCGGCGGTTCGGGATGTTGCAAAGGCGTCAAGATTCGAACCTTACCACCCTGCAGAAAACCATCGCTTTTGACCGGACGGTTCTGGCGGGAGGCTTTTCCGATGCCGGCCGCTCATGCAGGTCGTGGCGGATGGCGTCTCCGAAACTGGCCGTGTGCAACTGCGACTGGTCAGGCCACCGACGGTGTGCCGATCTCCAATGTCAGCCGCTCGACGAACCTGTCTATTCGAAGCGAGCGCACAGTGCGGGGGTTCAGCAAGGCCACGATATCTGCGTCCGGGAGTGACCAATCCGGCAAAACGTGCACCAGAGTGCCGGCGCGCAGATCGGCAGAAACGCTCCACTCGGACCGCTCGACGATACCGAAACCTGCCAGAGCCCAGGCGCGAAGGACTTCACCATCGTTGCAGCTGAAAGCAGGCTTCACGCGCAGGTTCACCTCGGTGCCGGTCGGGCTGGTCAGGGGCCAAAGCGATGCGTCGGCCCGGTTCTCGCGGACGACGCCGACCCGGTGGCCAGCCATCTCCTCCGGGCTTTGCGGCAGACCAAATCGCCTGGCGTAGCCCGCCGACGCCACCAACAGGCGACGGTTCGGCGCAAGCTTGCGCTGCGTGATCCGCAGGTTTGGCAATCGCCCGACATGGACCAGGACATCCCACGGACCGTCGTTCATCGCGCCCACGGGATCTTCGCTGAGGCTGAGCATCGGGCGCAGCGCAGGGTTCTCGTCGCCGAACCGTGCGAGCACCGGCGCAACATGCAGCCGCCCGAAGCCGAAGGGGGCAATGATGTGAAGCGGTCCCTCGATCCGCCCCGCCCGGGCGGACATTTCCTCCGCGAGGCGTCCCATGTCGCCCAGGATGCCCTTCGCACGGTCGACAAGAAAAGCCCCTTCGGCCGTGAGCCGGAGTTGCCCTCGTCCGCGCTCGATCAATCGCAGGCCCAACCGGTCTTCCAGCAGCGCCAGACGTTGCGACACCGCGGGTGGCGTCACACCCAGGACGCGCGCCGCCGCCGCAAGGCTGGGTGCTGTCGAAAGGGCCGTGAGAAAGCGGAGGTCGGGCAGATCGAGCATTAAGCCTGAGCTTAATGCAGGCTTCAGGTGCTGTGAATATGCCCTGAACGCGTGAAGTGGTAAGCCTCTGGCAATGCCGGAGGGATTACCACGATGAACGAGTCCAATCTGCTGACCCTAGATAGCCTGACCACACCCGCGTTGATGCTGGACGAGGCGCGGATGATGCGGAACATCGAAAGGTTGGCCGGGCGCGCAGAGAGCCTTGGCGTTACCCTGCGCCCGCATTTGAAGACGGCCAAGTCCGTCGAGGCCGCGCGCCGCCTGACCGGCGGAAGGCCCGGTCCCATCACCGTCTCCACCTTGGCAGAGGCCGAAGTGTTTCACGAAGCAGGGCACGAGGATATTCTCTACGCCGTGGGTATCGCGCCGCAGAAGCTGGAGCGCGTGCAGGCCCTGCGTGCCCGCGGCTGCGATCTTGTGGTGCTCCTCGACAGCGAGGCGCAGGCGCGCACCGTGGCGCAAGCGGGCGTGCCCGCCCTTGTCGAGATCGACAGCGACGGGCATCGCGGCGGGCTTTCCCCGGAAGATCCGGCATTGATCGAGATCGGGCGCCTCCTGGATGACAGCGGGTGCCTGCGCGGCGTCATGACACATGCCGGCGAAAGCTACACGGTGCGCGGCCACGCCGCCCATGCCGAATTCGCCGAACTGGAGCGCAAGGCTGCCGTTTCCGCGGCAGAAGCGCTGCGCGAGGCAGGTCTGCCGTGCCCGGTCGTGAGCGTCGGATCGACTCCGACCGCCCACGCGGCGCGCGATCTGACCGGCGTGACGGAGCTGCGGGCCGGGGTCTACATGTTCTTCGATCTCGTGATGGCCGGGATCGACGTGTGCTCCTTGGACGATATCGCACTGAGCGTTCTGACGACGGTGATCGGGCACCAGAAGGCCAAGAGCTGGACGATGATCGACGCCGGCTGGATGGCCCTGTCTCGCGATCGGGGAACGGCGGCTCAGGAGGTGGATCAGGGGTATGGCCTGGTATGCGACGAAAACGGCCGCATCCTGCCCGACTTCATCGTGAGCAGTGCCAACCAGGAGCACGGGATCGTCTCGCTTCGCCCCGGTGCGGATCGGTCCATGCCGGACCTCCCCGTCGGCACCCGCCTGCGCATCCTGCCCAACCATGCCTGCGCGACCGCCGCGCAGCATGATCGCTACACCGTGCTGCCACAGGACGGCGGCCCCTTGCAGACCTGGCACCGCTTTGGCGGCTGGTAAGGACACCGACATGATTCTGATCACAGAAGCCGAGTCCACCGCCATCGTCACGCCGGAACTGGCCTTCGCCGCGGTACGCGAGGCTTTCATCGCGGCCACAGCACCGGGCGCCGCGAGCTTTCCCGTGCTGGTCGCCCATGGCAGTGACCCGCAGAACCGGTTCACCATCAAGTCGGCCTCGGGGGCAGAGCTTGCCGGGCTGAAGGTCGGGGCCTATTTCCCGACCAACGATGCATGCGGCCTGCCACGGCACGCCTCGACCATCCTGCTGATCGACCAGAGCACGGGGCGCATCGGTGCTCTGGTCGAGGGATCTGCCTTGAACTGCTACCGCACGGCCGCAGCAGATGCGGTGGCAACCGATGCTCTTGCCCGCCCGGAAGCCGAAGTCCTGACTCTGTTCGGAACGGGCCACCAGGCCGCCTACGAGGCGCAGGCGATCGCCCGCGTCCGAAAGCTCTCGCGCGTGCTGGTGGTGGGCAGAGATACCGTTCGCACCGAAGCCTTCGCCGAGAAGTTGCGCAGCGCCGGCTTACCCGCGCAGGCGGCGGCAGCAGAACACGCGGTCCGCGCTGCCGATATCATTGTTACCGCAACGACGGCCACAGCGCCTCTCTTCGAGGCAGCCTGGGTCCAGCCGGGAACGCATGTCTCCTCCATGGGATCGGATTCGCGAGGCAAACAGGAATTGCCTGCCGATCTCCTTGGGAACGCCGCTCTCTTCTGCGACCTGCCGGAGCAATCGGTGCGCGTCGGCGAGTTCCAGCACGCCGGCCCGGAAGCGACCCCGACTGCCATCGGAACGGTTCTGTCCGGCGACGCGCCTGGCCGGCAGGATGAAAGCGAGATCACGATCTTCGACAGCTCGGGCATCTCGCTACAAGACCTGCATATTGCGAAGGCGATCCTCGAGCGACAGGCGGCGCAGCCGGTGATCAGGGAGTAGGCTGGCTACTTCCACGACGCCGCACGGAGGCGCTGACCTACCCGAATTCTAACGGCCTGTGTGGATGGCTGCTGCGTAAGAAGTCCAAAATGCAGCGTGGCGAAACGATCACAAGCGGTCGATTGTGAAGACTGTTTGCAGGGGGCGTCTGACCGCCGGCCCTGATCGTCTCTGCAGGCATCGCCCCTGTCAGTTTGGCAGTGATGAGGGAGCTTGCGTTCCACAGGAACTTCTCGCCATGACCACCCTGTCACCCCTCCAGTTCCAGAAGCAGCTTCGCCTGATCGAGACCAGGCCGCCCATGCGGTCGGCTATTTGAGCATTCCACAGTTCCACAGCGAATACGGCCGTCCGTCTGATGTGTCGCCAAGTCAGGATATCCGCCTCGCGATTAGCGGTATCGGTTGCTCGGCTGGTATGCCTGGAACCGAAATGGACGGCTCGTTCCGCAAAGCTGACGCAATGTGTCTGGCGGTGCAGCGCGATGTCGTCAGTCGCAGCTTTGGGGCCGCCGTGCCGCTGCGTCCACTCGGCAGCGACCAGCAGCTTCGGGCCCTTGATAAAGGTCGCGCAGTTCACAGGCGGGGCAGAGCCCGGTCGTCCGACAAGAGAGGCACCGGCGCTAGATTTGGCGTGGATGGCAAGGGCGGGACATTTCCTGGAGAAAGGGCAGCCCATTCTGCTTATTTCGTGCGCAACTTCACCTTCCGAAGGTTGTTTGCGGCGTGTCGAAGGCGCGGCTCAGGTGCTCGATTTGCGCTCGCGGACCGGGCGCGCCGGCGATAACCGGGGCGGATCGGTCCATCGGATGGGGCGCGTGCCAGCCGCCGGCTTCCTCGACGAGAAGCAGGCCGGCGGCACAGTCCCAGGGCGCGAGTTGCGGCTCGATGAAGCCCAGGTAGTGACCGGCCGCCACATGGGCGAGGCTGAGCGCCGCCGATCCGTTACGCTGGAAGCTCCCGCCGGATGTCAGCAGATCCCGGACCATCGCGGCGACCACGTCGGGCGCCCCGGAACCCATTGCGATCAGTCCGTCCGAAAGGCGGGCGCCCTCCGACACTGCCAGCCGCGAGGTGCCGCACCAAGCGCCCTGGCCGCGCATGGCGCTGTAGACGCGGCCGCTGCAGGGATGGGCGACCCATCCGGCCAGGGTCTGTCCGTCGTGGCAGAGCGCCACCGAGATCGACCAGCCCTGCAAGCCGTGCAGAAAGGATGCGGTGCCGTCGATCGGGTCCACGATCCATGTCCAGCGGCCGTCACCCTGCGACAGGCCGAGTTCCTCGCCCAGGAAGCCATCGCTTGGGAAACGGTGGGTCAGCCTTTCGCGGATCAGCGCTTCCATATCGCGGTCGGCTTCGCTCACCAGGTCTTGTGGGTCCGTCTTGCATTCGACCGACAGGTCCGAGCGCCGTTCGAAGAATGCCGTCGCGCGTTCGGAGGCCTCAGCGATCATCTCTTCCGCGGCCGCAACGCGCGCCGCCAGTCCTTCAGTCAATGTTCGTCTTCCTTGTCGTGGCCCGCCGCACTGCCGCGACGGGAAGAACTTGCAGATCCGGCTGGTTGGCAGGGTGCGCGATGCGGTCCGCAAGCGCATCGAGACAGGCGTCGGCCAGCAGCCCCGGGTCCTGGCGGATCGTGGTGAGGTCATAGGCTGGCCAGGCGGCTTCGGCGATGTCATCGCAGCCGACCAGCGCGGGCCAGTCGTACGCTGGCAGCCCGGCGCGGCGCAGACCGTCGATGAAACCGAGCGCCAGGAAATCGTTGGCGCAATGCACGCCGTCGACATCATGGCGCGCGGCCAGATACTGCTCTGCCGCGATAAGGCCTCCGGCGTGGTTCTGGCTGGGGCCGGTCACTTGCCCTGCGAGTGTCATTCCCAGGGTCCCGAGTTCCGCCTCGAAGGCGCGTCGCCGTTCGTCGATGGTGAAGGAGGCGCGCGCCTGTCCCGCATAAAGCACCCTGCGGCAGCGTGCCTCGCGCAGCAGATGCGCGGCCATGCGCCCCGCCGCACCGGTATCCTGAACGACACGCGCGGCGCGCGCATCGACCGGCGCCTTGTTCACCAGCACCAGCGGCACGCCGAAGCGAGCGCATTGGTGGCTGATCTCTTCCGGCGGCGTGTCCGATGTCACGATCGCGCCAGAAACATTGTAGTTCAGCATCATGTCGATGAGCTGGCGCGGATCGTCCCCCTGTGACCAAGGAAGCAGGAACGGCCGGAAGCCACCGGCCACGAGGCCACGGGCAAGAAGATCGACCAGCCTCGCCCGCAGGGAATGGTCCATGTCCGAAACCACAAGCGCGACCAGCTTCGACGGCGCCGCCTCTTTCAGGCTGCGGGCGAGGTGGTTGACGCGGTAGCCCAGTTCCTCGGCCGCGGCCATGATCCGGTCGCGGGTCTCCGGCGCGACCGAGGCGCCATCGGTGAAGGCGCGGCTCACCGCCGAGCGCGATACGCCGGCAAGCGCCGCGACGTCCGAGGCACGGGGCGGCCGGTTCACGTTGCGGCCTTCAACGCGGCCAGCAGCAGGTCGGCCCGGTCCAGGTTCACCATGTCGGGCCGCCACTCTGCGATGCGCGCAAAGATCGCCGGATCCTCGCCGAAATACTGCAGCATGGGCCGGATACCGTGCGCGCGGCAGAGCGGGGCCTCGACCTCCCAGTCGGCGACCTGGATCTCGCAGATCTGCGGGGAAAGCTCGTCAACCATGGCGTTGAAGCTGCCGTGATGAATGATGTTCGACTTGATGTTGGCCTGAGGTGAAAGCTGCCGCATCTCGCGCAGCAGGCTCGGGTCGGGCGACCAGAAGAAGCAGTCCTGCAGGAAATCCCGCGCCTCGACGAAATCCAGAAGCTGTCTCGCCGGAACGGCCTTGTTCTCGATGTAGATCCGGCGGCCGCGCGCCTTGGCGAGGTCGATCATCTC
>CAYNKL010000219.1:0-3690 GCA_964397775.1 uncultured Rhodobacterales bacterium
GAGCATTCTGGGATTGGGCTATCCCGGTGGTCCGGCGCTCGCGCGGCTCGCCGAAGCGCGGGCCTGACGCCTTTCACGCTTTCGGAAATAACAAACGCCCGCACGGGATTGCGCGGGCGTTTGTTCGTCATCCTGCTGTGCGGGAAAAGCCCGGAAACCCCGGGCCGCTCTTCACATCGCGAAAGAGACACCGCAGCCGCAGGAACTTGCAGCATTGGGGTTCTCGATCACGAAACGCGCGCCGATCAGCTCTTCGCTGAAATCGATCACGGCATTCTCGAGGAAGGGCAGGGACACCGGGTCCACGACGACACGCTGGCCCTTGCCCTCGAGCACGAGGTCATCGTCGGCCGGGTCGTCGAGCGTGATGTCGTACTGAAAGCCCGAGCAGCCGCCGCCCTCGACGGCGACGCGCAGCGCCTTGCCCTGGTCGCCGGCGCCGATCTCGGCCAGGCGCTCGTAGGCACGCTCGGTCACTTTGGGGGGCAGTTGCATTGGGGTCACCTCGCGGTTTTACTTCTGCGGCAGTGCGGAATATATGTCCTGCCGGGACAGGCGACAAGAACGGGAGGGCATATGCCCGCGCCCTATGCATGTACACCGGCGCACAGCCGGGGCCGTCGGGTGGACGAACCGGGAAGCGCGCATCGTTCGTGCTTTCAGCGCGACCGCGACCGGATCATCCACTGTTCGGCCTTTCGCCGATTGAAACACAAGACGCAGGTCTTCGTCGAGCACGAGGGCGATTTCTATCGCACGCGCCTCACTCACAGTATCGAGGTGGCGCAGGTCGCCCGCACGATTTCCAACACGCTCGAACTCGACACAGACCTGACCGAGGCGGTGGCGCTGGCACATGACCTTGGTCACACGCCCTTCGGCCACACGGGCGAGGACGCGCTCGACGCGCTGATGCAGCCCTACGGCGGCTTCGACCACAATGCCCAGACCCTGCGCATCGTCACCTCGCTCGAACGCCACTACGCCGAATTCGACGGGCTGAACCTGACCTGGGACACGCTCGAAGGCATCGCCAAGCATAATGGCCCGGTCACGGGCGAGATTCCCTATGCGCTGGCCTCCTACAACGCGCTCGACGACCTCGAACTGCACACCCATGCCAGTGCCGAGGCGCAGGTGGCGGCGCTCTCCGACGACGTGGCCTACAACAACCACGACCTGCACGACGGGCTGCGCGCCGGGCTTTTCACCGAGGATGAGATTTCCGAGCTGCCGATCATCGGCCCGGCTTATGCCGAGGTCGACGCGAGCTATCCCGGCCTGGACGCCTATCGCCGCCGCCACGAGGGGCTGCGCCGTGTCTTCGGCGTCATGGTGACGGACCTGCTCGATGTCTCGCGCGCACGGATTGCCGAGGCGGGTGCCACCAACCCGCAGGAGATCCGTGATCTCGGCCATCCGGTCATCGCCTTTTCCGACGGGATGTGGTCGGACCTGAAGCAGATCCGGGAGTTCCTCTTCAGCAACATGTACCGCGCGCCGCGGGTGATGGAGCAGCGCGCCCGCGTGACCGAGGTCGTGCGCGCGCTCTTCCCCATCTACATGAACGATCCCGACCTGCTGCCCCGCCGATGGCAGGCCGACATCGCCGAGGCACGGACCGAGACCGACATCGCCCGCCACGTGGCAGACTACATCGCTGGCATGACCGACCGTTTCGCCCTCGAACAGCATGCGAAATTCACCGGGACCGACATTCTCGCCCAAGCGGGCTGAGATACGGCACTGGTCAGAAGCCGCAATCCCCTTACATCATGCCCTCACGCGCTGCCGCGATGCAGCACGAGCAAGGAGTGAGCGTCAATGGCAATTTCTGAAGCAGCGGGTCTGAACCCCGTGCTCGCCTTCGCGGCGGTGGGTGCCCTCGGCGTGGGCAGCCAGTGGCTGGCCTGGCGTCTGCGGATGCCGGCGATTGTCTTGATGCTGGCCGCGGGCCTCGTCGTGGGCCCCGGCCTGGGGCTGCTCGATCCGCGCGCACAGATCGGCGATCTGCTGCAGCCCATGATCGCCGTCGCCGTGGCGATCATCCTCTTCGAGGGCGGCTTCACGCTCGACTTCGCCAAGCTCAAGGATGCCGCCACCGGGGTGCGGCGCCTCGTTTTCGTCGGCGCGCCTCTGGGCTGGCTGCTCTCCTCGCTCGCGCTGCACCTGGTTGCCGGGCTTGGCTGGCCCGCCTCGACCGTCTTCGGCGGTATCATGATCGTCACCGGCCCCACCGTGATCGCGCCGCTCCTGCGTCAGGCCCGGCTCGCCAAGCGGCCCGCCGCGCTGCTCCAGTGGGAGGCGATCGTCAATGACCCGGTCGGCGCGCTTGCCGCCGTGCTCGCCTTCGAGATCGTCATCGTCCTTCAGACCGCCACCAGCGCCGCCGAGGCGATCTGGCAGGTCACGCTCGGCATCGCCTGGGCCACGGCACTCGGCCTCGCGGGGGGGCTTGGCATCTCGCACACCTTCCGGCGCGGGCAGGTGCCCGAGTACATGAAGGTCCCGGTGCTGGTGGTGGCCGTGCTCTCGGTCTTTGCCCTTGCCGACACCATGCTGCACGAATCCGGGCTGCTGGCCGTGACCATCATGGGCATCTGGATCGCCAACGCCCGGCTGCCCTCCTACACCGAGATGCGCCGCTTCAAAGAGCACGCATCGGTCCTGCTGGTCTCGGCCGTCTTCATCCTGCTCGCCGCCAGCACCGAATTCGAGGCGCTGACGGGCCTCGATCTGCGCGACTTGCTGGCCGTGCTCGCCGTGATCCTCGTGGCGCGTCCGGTTTCGGTTCTGGCAGCTTTGCTCTTCTCTGGGCTGCCATGGCGCGAACGCCTGCTGGTCGCCTTCACCGGCCCGCGCGGCGTGGTGCTGGTGGCGGTCGCCGGCCTCTTCGGCGAACGGCTCGCCGCGCTCGGCATCGCGGACGGCGCGAGGATCGGCCCGCTCGCCTTTGCCCTCGTCGCCGCCACGGTCGTCCTGCACGGCTTCACGCTGACGCCGCTGGCGCGCGCGCTCGGCCTCACCGCGGGGGCCACGCCCGGCGTTCTGATCCTCGGCGGATCGCGCTTCTCGGTGGCGCTCGGCGCGGCGCTGCGCCAGCTCAAGCTGCCGGTCATGATCGCCGACCCGAACCAGGCGCACCTGCGCAACGCCCGCAAGGCCGGGATCGACACCTTCTTCGGCGACATCCTCTCCGAGGCCGCCGACGACCGGCTCGACCGCGTGGCCTTCGAAAAGCTGCTCTGCGCCACCGACAACGACGCCTACAACACGCTTGTGGCCACCGACCTCGCGCCGGAATTTGGCCGTGAAAACGTGTTTCAGCTCGAACCCGTGCGGCAGTCCAGCCACCGCCACGCCCTGCCGCCGACGCTCGGCGGGCAGCACGTGGGCAAGGGCCACACCTTCTTCGAGCTCGAGGCGCGGATCAACGAAGGCTACACCTTCGAGGTATCGCAGCTGACCGAGGGTTTCGGTTTCAGCCAGTGGCGCGAACACAACCCCGAGGCCATCGTCTTTGCCGACCTCGGCCCGCAGGGCACGCTGCGCCTGCTCGGCCCCAAGGACAAGCCGAAGGGAACCAAGGGCACCAGCCTCGTGGCCCTCACACCCCCGGCTGCGACCACGACGGGAGAAGTGCAGAGCGTCGGCGGTCAGGCCTAGGGCAGGGCGCTCATTCCGGAGCGG
>CAYNKL010000219.1:3700-6613 GCA_964397775.1 uncultured Rhodobacterales bacterium
GGAGATCCGCAGGCGTTCGACGAACTGGCCGACCTCGCCCGCCGCCCAGTGCGCGGCCGCCTCCGCGGCGGCGCGGAGGTGATCGTGCTGGCTGAGCCCGGTCACCCGCTTGCGCGGCTTCAGATCGTGGTCGCCGTCCTCCAGCCAGTGCAGGTCGATGCGCTCCGAGAGCCTGTAGCCCGCCACCTCCTCGCGGGTGCCGAAGGGATCGCGCGTCCCCTGGCAGATCAGGGCCGGGGTCTGCATTCCGGCAAGATGCTCGACGCGCAGCTTCTCCGGCTGGCCCGTCGGGTGGAACGGATAGCCGAGGCAGAGCAGCCCGGCGATGCGCCCCGCGGCAAACATCTCGTCGGCGATCAGGCTTGCCGCGCGGCCACCCATGGACTTGCCGCCGATGATCAGCGGCCCCTCAGTTGCCAGAGAAGCGATGGCGGCGCGGTATTCCTCGCAGACCACCTCGATCTTCGGCGGTGGACGCCTGGTCCCGCCCGCGCGCCGCTGCGCCATGTAGGCGAACTCGAACCGCACCACCCGGAGGCCCCGCGCCCCCAGCTCCGAGGCAATGTCCTCCATGAAGGGCGTGTCCATCGGCGCACCCGCCCCATGGGCCAGCAGCACCGTGGTGCCCGTCTCCGGTCCGTCGAACAGGAATGTCATGCGCCTCTCCCGCTGGTTCGACCCTCCGGTACCTCCGGCGCGGTCTCCGGGGCAAGGCCCCCGTCGAGCAGGTCCTCGACGAACCAGGCCGCGAACTGCGCCCGCCCCGAGACACCCGCCTTGGCATAGATCCGCGTGAGCTGCGCCCGCACGGTGCCGGGGGCCGATCCCCTCAGATCCGCGATCTCGGCCACGTCCAGCCCCTTGAGCGCCAGAAATCCCACGTCCTGCTCGGCCGGGGTCAGATGCCACTGCGCGAACTGCTGCCGGATCGAGCGCGCAAGTTCTCCCCGCGCGGTGCGGATGGTGCGCTCCTGGCCCTCCATGAGGTCATGGTCGGCCCGAAGCTGCAGCATCGACAGGACCACGCCGCAGACCAGCGCCGCGGCCACCAGCGCCTCGAGAACCGTATGCGCGCCGGGCGGCTCGGCCGCGATGTCCGCCAGCACGTCGCCCACGAAAAAGACGGCCGCCACGCTCTGAAGCAGCAGGAAGGACACCAGCGTCAGGGCGCGCCGGCGGTCACCGGGTATTGTGAAGGCGCTTCGGGTCACCGGGTCTTTCGCCCTCCGATCATCGGCCGCACGAGGTTTCGGCCAATCGCGCGGCTCTCCACCGCGACGCCCGCGACATGAACGAGCGCGAGCAGCAACAGCAGATTGGCCACCACCTCGTGAAGCTCCTCGGCCACGGCGCGGGTCCTCCCCGCCTCTGCGTCATCATCCCGACCTTCGCTCTCCGCGACAAGCACGGACCAGTCGCCTGCGGCGACGGCGGCGCGCTGCTCGGCGATGGTGACGGGGCTGCGCCCGCCGGTCATCACGAGGCCGCTCAGCGTGATTGCCAGCAGGCAGGCCCAGAGCGCGTAGACCATCATGGCCCCGGCCGGGTTGTGGCTGGAATGCGCATGGGCCTTGCCGCGAAACAGTCTGCGAAGATGACGGAGCGCCGCCGCCGGGTCCGGCGGAAAGCTGGCAAAGCAGGCCGGAGCGGGGCCGGCGATGCCCCACAGCAGGCGCACCAGAAGCAGGGCAAGAACGATCCAGCCCGCCCAGACATGCACCGTGCCGCCCTCCTCGACGACGAAGCCGTTGAGCAGGACCGCAAACACGATGCCCCAGTGCGTGATGCGCACGACGGGGTCCCAGGGGGAGGGGGGCGTCGCCACATCCCCCCGGGGGTCCTTCCGGATGGCAACCATGATCAGTCGTCAGCCTTGATGCGGGTTACCTTGCCCGAGGCGGGATCGATGTAGACCTCCCACCTTGCGTTGTCGGGATCGACGCACTTGGCCTCGATCTTGCCGTCCTCGGCCTCGAAGGACCGGACGGTGCAGCCCGCCTTTCCAAGCGCGGCCGTGGCGTCACCGGGGTTGGTGCCAACCATGTCGCCCACGGCGGGCAGGGCCGCGACGGCGAAGGGAAGGGCGGCAAGGGCGAAGGCGAGGGGCAGGGTACGGGTCATCGGTCTCTCCGGTCTCGATTGGCAGCCGGGCACCGTGCCGCGGCCTGCTCCGGACATGGCCCTGGCGCACCTGCCCGGACTATTGGAGAAACGCTGCCCGGGCCGGCCATAAGCAGCCGCTTACGGGCACGCGGACAGAAGAAACGGAGATATCAGGGCCGCGTCCTGACAAACGGACCAAGCTCCGCCGCAGCGTGCACACCCGACATGCTTCTTCTTGGCAAAAATATCCCGGGGGAGTCGCGGCCTGCCGCGACGGGGGCAGAGCCCCCGGACCCTGCGATCCGGGGACATTCTTTAAAGACAGGTTAAACCCGTCTCGGTAACCCATTGATTTTGCATGAGCGGAAAGATGTCCCGGCCCGGGACATCCTTTCCACGTTCCGCGAAACCGCCTCAGCGGACCGAGATCGTCGCGGCGCTCTCGGGCAGCTCCTCGTCGAAGCAGCGCTGGTAGAACTCCGCCACCGTCTGCCGCTCAAGCTCGTCGCACTTGTTGAGGAAGGAGACCCGGAAGGCATAGCCGAGGTCGCGGAAGATCTCGGCATTCTGGGCCCATGCAATCACCGTCCGCGGCGACATCACGGTGGAAAGCTCGCCGTTCATGAAGGCCCGGCGCGTGAAGTCCGCAACCGTCACCATCTGACGGATCGTCTTGCGGCCCTTCTCGGTGTTGTAGTGAGGCGCCTTCGACAGCACGATCGAGGTCTCGGCGTCGATGCTGAGATAGTTCAGCGTCGCGACCAGCGACCAGCGGTCCATCTGGCCCTGGTTGATCTGCTGGGTGCCGTG
>CAYNKL010000220.1:0-6584 GCA_964397775.1 uncultured Rhodobacterales bacterium
TCGCGATGTCCTGCAGCATGGCCTTGCGGCGATCGCCGAAGCCCGGTGCCTTGACGGCTGCGATCTTCAGGCCGCCGCGCAGCTTGTTCACCACGAGGGTGGCCAGCGCTTCGCCTTCCACGTCCTCGGCGATGATCAGCAGCGGCTTCTGCGACTGGATCACCTGCTCGAGCAGCGGAACCATCGGCTGGAGCGAGGAGAGTTTCTTCTCGTGCAGCAGGATGAGGCAGTCATCCAGCTCGGCAACCATCTTCTCGGAGTTGGTCACGAAGTAGGGCGACAGGTAGCCGCGGTCGAACTGCATGCCTTCGACGACCTCGACCTCGGTCTCCATGCCCTTGTTCTCTTCGACGGTGATGACACCCTCGTTGCCGACCTTCTGCATCGCGTTCGCGATCATGGTGCCGATCGACTCTTCGCCGTTGGCGGAGATGGTGCCGACCTGTGCGACCTCGTCGGAGTTCTCGACCTTGCGGGACTGGGCACGGATGTGCTCGACGACCTTCGCCGTGGCGAGATCGATGCCGCGCTTGAGGTCCATCGGGTTCATGCCGGCGGCAACCGCCTTGAAGCCGTCCTTGACGATGGCCTGGGCCAGAACCGTCGCGGTGGTGGTGCCGTCACCGGCTTCGTCGTTGGTGCGGGAAGCGACTTCCTTCACCATCTGCGCGCCCATGTTCTCGAACTTGTCTTCCAGTTCGATTTCCTTGGCGACAGAGACACCGTCCTTGGTGATGCGGGGGGCGCCGAAGCTCTTGTCCAGCACCACGTTGCGGCCTTTGGGGCCCAGCGTGACCTTCACGGCATCGGCGAGAATGTTGACGCCGCGCACCATGCGCGAGCGGGCGTCGGTATCGAACTTTACTTCTTTAGCCATTGAAGCGCTCTCCTGAATGTCTTGTTTCGTCTTGCGTCTGGGTGCCCTCGGGCACCCGCAGGATCACAGGGCCGCTCAGGCGGCCTTGGCTTCGGCGGCATCCGCGATGATGCCGAGGATGTCCGATTCCTTCATGATCAGCAGGTCTTCACCGTCGATCTGAACCTCGGTGCCGGACCACTTGCCGAACAGGACCTTGTCGCCCTCTTTCACGGCCATGGCGATCAGTTCGCCATTGTCTTTGCGGGCGCCTTCACCGCAGGCGACCACGAGGCCTTCGGCAGGCTTTTCCTTGGCGCTGTCGGGAATGATCAGACCACCCTTGGTCTTGTCATCGCTTTCCACACGGCGGACGAGCACGCGGTCATGAAGCGGTTTGAATGCCATCTTCGAGTCTCTCCTAGCTCAAAGTTTATCCCTACCCCCCGCCGAGCGGGAGGCGTTATCACTCTGTCGAGGTGAGTGCTAACAGGCCGGATTTAGGCAGCTACCGTCGCCCTGTCAACACAGCCTCGTGAAAATTTTGACCGGGCCGGAACCCGGCGGGCCGGCGCCGCGATGCAGCGCCTTCCGTGGCCTGTCTGGGCAAAATGTCGTGGTCCCCTCGCGCTCTCGCAACCCCTTGACCGGGAAACATATTCCCTTGACAAGAACACATCCCGAACAGGAGCGCCCATGATCCGGACCCTGCTTGCCTGCCTCGCCCTTGTGGGCCTTGCCACGATGACGCAGGCCGCCTGCGAGGGCCGCGATCTGCGTCCCTCGCTCACCGCCTCCGAACGACAGACGCTCGCCCAGGCGGTCGATGCCACACCCTATCCGGCGGGAAACCGCTGGCGCGCCACACGCGGCGACGATGTGGTGGAGATCCTCGGCACCGTGCATCTCGACGACCCGCGCCTCGCCGGCCCCTCCGACCGGCTGCGCCCGCTGGTCCGCGACGCGGGCCTCGTCCTGCTTGAGATGACCGAAACCGAGCGCGCGGATCTCATGCGCGCCATGCAGTCGGACCCCACGCTGCTGGTGCTCGACGACACCACCTTGCCCGAGCTCATGGAAGAGGACGACTGGCAGCGCCTGTCCGAGGCCGCCCGCGCCCGCGGCCTGCCGCCCTTCATGGTCGCGCGCTTTCGGCCCTGGTACGTAGCGATGCTCCTCTCGTTCCCGCCCTGCCTGAAAGCCGAGCTCGCCGAACAGAACGGCTTCGACGCGCAGATCGAGGCTATGGCCCGTAACGCCGGCACGCCCCTGCGCGCGCTCGAACCCTACGACACCGCCTTCCGCGCATTCGACAGCGTGCCGCGCGCGGCGCAGCTCGACATGATGCTGACCTCGCTGACCGATGCCGGCACCTCCGAGGACCAGCTCGCCACGTTGCTGGCTGCCTACTTCGACGAAGACCACGCCGCCGGCTGGATCGTGAACGAGATCCTCGCGCCCCGCATCGGCGTGCTCGAGGCCGAGGCCGCCGAGGCCGCCTTCGCCACCCTGACCGAGGCCCTGCTCGACGCCCGAAACCGCGCCTGGATCCCCCGCATCGAAGACGCCGCCGCCGCAACCGACGCCCCCATCCTCGCCGCCTTCGGCGCCGCCCACCTGCACGGCGAGGCGGGCGTTCTGAACCTGCTGGACGAAGCCGGCTGGACGCTGGAACGGCAGGAGTTCTGAGCCCCCCAAAGACGCGCAGCATATGCCCCTCCCCCTGCCTTAGGGAGGAGTTCGCCCATGCAGAAACGACACCCGCCACCTGCGCGACAGGTCCCCTCTCCCCTCGGGGGAGAGGGCTAGGGTGAGGGGCGCGCCACGCGAGCGGATTGCCGATTTAACTCCACCCATCCGCCACCCAGCGCAACACGTCCCCTCAGTGCTAGGGAGGGGGTAAACCCCGGGACATTCCTAAGAAACGGTAAATTCGTCTCTATAACCCATTGTTTCCTATGGATCACGAAGATGTCCCGGCCCGCCCCCCTCAGGCGGCCAGTCCCCGCCCCTTCAGAAGCGCCTCCACCCCGGGCATCTTCCCGCGGAATTTCAGGTAGAGATCCTCTGCCTCCTCGGAGCCGCCGCGCGACAGGATGAATCCCTCCAGCTTCTTCGCCACCTCCGGATCGAAGGCGTCGCCCGCCTCCTCGAAGGCGGCAAAGGCGTCGGCATCCATCACCTCGGACCACATGTAGCTGTAGTAGCCTGAGCTGTAGCCGTCCCCGGCAAAGACATGGGCGAAATGCGGCGTCGCGTGGCGCATGGCGATGGCCCGCGGCATCCCGATCCCTTCCAGAACCTCGGCCTGCTTCTGCATCGGATCGGCCGGGGCGGAGCCGGAGTGGAACTCCAGATCCACCAGCGCCGAGCCCACGTACTCCACCGTCTGGAAGCCCATGTCGAAGGTCGCCGCCGCCAGCACCTTGTTCAGCAGCGCCTCGGGCATCGCCTCGCCCGTCTCGGCATGCGTGGCAAACTCCGCCAGCACCTCCGGCACCTCCAGCCAGTGCTCGTAGAGCTGGCTCGGCAGCTCCACGAAGTCCCGCGCAACGCTGGTCCCGGCGACCGATCCGAATTCCACGTCCGACAGAAGCTGGTGCAGCGCATGCCCGAACTCGTGGAACAGCGTCCGCGCATCGTCGTAGCTCAGCAGCGCCGGCTTGCCCGCCGAAGGCTTGGCGAAATTGCAGACGTTCACGACAACGGGCGACCGCGGCTCGGGCCGCTTCGCCTGCATCCGGAAGGCCGAACACCAGGCCCCAGACCGCTTGGACGACCGCGCGAAGTAATCCCCGATAAAGACACCCAGATGTTCGCCGTTCCGGGTCATCTCCCAGGCGCGGCAGTCGGGGTGATAGAGCGGCACGTCCAGCTCCCGCGCCTCGATCCCGAACAGCCGGTTGGCGCAGGCAAAGGCCGCCTCGATCATCCGGTCGAGCTGCAGGTAGGGCTTCAGCTCGGATTCATCGAGGTCATGCAGCTTCTGCCGCCGCTTCTCGGCGTAGTAGCGCCAGTCCCAGGGTTCCAGCGGCCCCGCGATCCCGTCGGCGCGCAGCATCTCTTCCATCTCGGCGGCATCCGCCTCGGCCTGCGCCTTCGCCGGCTCCCAGACCGCCATGAGCAGATCGCGCACCTTATCGGGCGTGCCCGCCATCTCGGGTTCGAGCTTGTAATGCGCGAAATCCGGGTAGCCGAGCAGGTTGGCCCGCGTCTCGCGCAGCTTCAGGATCTCGGCCGCGATGCCCCGGTTGTCCGTCTCGCCACCGTTGGCGCCACGGCTCGTCCAAGCGCGCCAGGCCTTTTCGCGCAGGTCGCGCCGTGGCGAGAACTGAAGGAAGGGCACGATCAGCGACCGCGACAGGGTGATGACCGGCGCGTCCTCGCCCGCCGCCTCACCGGCCGACCGCGCATTATCCACGGCAAACTGGGGCAGGCCCTCAAGATCGGCCTCCGACAGCACCATCGACCAACCACTCTCGTCCTTGAGCAGGTTCTGCGTGAATTCGGTCCCGAGCACGGCGAGGCGCGATTTCACTTCCTTCATCCGCTCCGCATCGTCGCCCTCGAGCGCCGCACCGGCACGGACAAAGCCGCGATGCGTGAGATACAGCAGCCGTTGCTCCGCCTCGCTCAGGTCAAGATCCGCGCGCGCATCCCAGACCGCCTGCACACGTTCGTACAAGGCCTTGTTGGCATAGATGGCCGAGCTGTGCGCGGCGAGCTTGGGCGAGAACTCCCGCTGCAGCGCCTGCCGCGCGTCGTTGCTGTCGCTGCCGGCGAGGTTGAAGAAGACGCCCAGCACGCGGTCCAGCTGCGTGCCCGCGCCTTCCAGCGCCAGAATGGTGTTGTCGAAGGTCGGCGGCTCGGGGTTGTCCGCGATCGCCGCGATCTCGGCCTCATGCGCGCTCAGCGCCTCCTCGAAGGCAGGCGCGAAATCGGCGTCGGAGAACTCGGCGAAAGGCGGCAGCTCGAATTCCGTGGTCCAGTCTGCCAGAAGCGGGTTGGTCATGCGGCTCTCCTTGATAGGTTGCACCAAAGCTATGTCCGCGACCCCGCCGCCGCAACGGGTCGTCAGACCCCGCCGCAGACCGGACAGGCCTCGCGGCGCGTCAGGCTGATCTTGCGGGTCTCGCCCCAGAGCGCGTCATGGATCAGCATCTCGCCCCGCAGCGGCTGACCCGCCCCGGCGATAACCTTCACCGCCTCGGCCGCCATCATCGCGCCCACGATGCCCGGCAAGGGACCCAGCACCCCTGCCTCGGCACAGCTCGGCGCCAGGCCATCGGCGGGCGCCTGCGGAAAGATGCAGGCATAACAGGGCGCCCCATGGGCCGGATCGAAGACCGAAAGCTGCCCTTCCCACTGGCTCAGCGCGCCGGAAACGAGCGGAATCCCCCGTGCCACGGCCGCCCGGTTCACCAGATACCGCGTCTCGAAATTGTCGGTCCCGTCGAGCACGAGGTCATAGTCCGCCAGCAGGTCGCCCGCGATCTCCTCGGTCAGCTTCCGTTTGTAGGGTTTCACCGTCACATGCGGGTTGAGCGCCAGCATGGCCTTCTGCGCCGAAAACACCTTGGGCATGTCGATGTCGGCATCGCGGTGGATCACCTGCCGCTGCAGGTTCGTCACGCCCACGACGTCGTCGTCGATCACGCCGATGGTGCCCACGCCCGCCCCGGCCAGATACAGCAGCGCGGGCGAGCCGAGCCCCCCGGCGCCCACCACAAGAACGCGCGCCTTCTTGAGCCGCGTCTGCCCCGGACCGCCCAGTTCGCGCAGCACGATGTGGCGCGCATAGCGGTCGAGCTCGCCCTCGGCATAGGTGCCCGGCGCCTCGGTCGGGGCGCGCTCCGCCTCCACCGCCTCGGCCCGGCCCTTCACGCGCCGCAACACCCAGGCGTAGCCGAGGCCCAGCGCCACGAAGCCACCCAGCACCAGCCAGAGCGCCGCGCTGCCGCCGGTAGCAACGCGCAACGGATGCCCCTCTGGCAGCACCAGATGCACCATGAGCACCGCGACGTAGAGCAGCCCCAGCATGTAGGCCCGCGCCGCGTGTGGCGCGCCCGTCAGCCGGCCGACCCCCCAGAGCGCGGCGCCCATCGCCAGCACAAGCAGCATGTCAGACCCCCGTCGAGCCGAACCCGCCCACGCCCCGCGCGGTGGCTCCAAGGTCCGGTGCCAGCCGGAAACTGGCCCGAATGACCGGCGCGACAACCATCTGCGCGATCCTGTCGCCGTGCGAGACCGTGAACACCTCCTGCCCGGCGTTCATCACGATCACGCCCAAAGGCCCGCGATAGTCGGCGTCGATGGTGGCGGGGCTGTTGGGCAGGGTGATCCCGTGCTTCAACGCCAGCCCGGATCGCGGGCGCAGCTGCACCTCGTAGCCCTCGGGGATCGCCAGGCGCAGCCCGGTGGGCACCAGTGCCCGTTCGCCGGGCGCCAGCGTCACGGACCCCCGGTCGGGAAAGTTCGCCCGCAGGTCCGCCCCGGCCGCGCCCGCGGTCTCGTAACTCGGCAGGCCCAGCGCCTCGTCGGCGCCCTCGTCAAAGCTGAACAGCACCGTCACGTCACTCATCTCGATCTTCCTCGTAAGTTCGACCCGCGCCTGAAGGCGGCCCCGGGAGCGGGGTGGGTGGGTGGGCGCGCCCGGGGTCGCCTTCAGGCGCTACCCAGCGCCGCCGCGATCCGGTCGGCGAGCTTGCGCGCCACCTCCGCCTTGCCC
>CAYNKL010000221.1:0-6511 GCA_964397775.1 uncultured Rhodobacterales bacterium
AAGGACACCACCAGGCTGATAGGCGTGCCCATGATCAGGTAGGCAAAGGTGTTGCGGAAGACCTGCCAGAAGTCCTCGTCCGCGAACATCTCGCGGTAGTTCTCGAGCCCGATGAACTTGGGTGGCCGCATCAGGTTCCACTCGGTGAACGACAGCCGGAAGGCGTCGAGCGTCGGGTAGAAGCGGATGACGCTGTAGAACAGCACCGGCAGGGCGAGGAACCCCCAGACCCATAGCGCGCGCCGCACCCGCATCGACAGGCGCGGCGCCGCCGGCTGGTCGTCGGGCGGGTGGGTGTCGGTCGTTGCCATGACGTCGGCGCTCCTTTCAGATCGCGTGGGCCCTGCGGGGATCATCTGCTGTGGCGGAAAGCGGGACGGCGCCCGGCGGACCGGGCTGCCGCATGTATGGGCCCGGACCTGTGCCGGCCGGGCCCTGCGGCGGAAGGGGGGCAGGGCCCCTCCGCCGGTGCGCTTACTGGTAGTCGTCGATGATGTCCTGCTCTTCCTCGGCAGCTTCGGCGACGCTTTCCTCGACCGGCTGATCCTCGAGGAAGATGCGGTTCGTCATGTCCATGATCACCTGCCGCTGGGCGGCCTCGTCGTAGAAGGTGGTCGTGTGGGCATACTCGAGACCCTTCAGGAACGGCCCGTAGATCGGGTCGGCCAGGTTCTCCTCGGTCAGCGCCGCTTCGGGGCTGGCGGGCAGTTCGCCCACGACCTCGAGCCAGACCTGCATCGCCTCGGGCGAGGTGATGAACTTCAGGAACTTCTCGGCCGCTTCCAGCTCCTCGCCCTCGGCCCCGGCACCGATGCCGTTGGCAAAGTAGGAGGCGTAGTTGGACTGCAGCCCGTCGGCATTCGCCGGAAGCTCGGCCACGCCCCATTCGAAGTCCTCGATGGACGAGAAGGACCCAAGGCGGAAGGTGCCGTCGATGGTCATCGCCGCGCGACCCGCACGGAAGGCGGCCTGCCCTTCGTCCATGAACCCCGGCGTGCCGATGCCGTGTTTCTTGTCGAGGTCGGTGTACCACTGGGTCGCGGCCACGCCGGCCTCGTCGTTGTAGGTCACCTCGGTGTAGTCGTCGTTGTAGGGCGCGCCGCCGAACTGGCGGACGAGCACCTCACGCCACCAGTGGTGATCCTGGCCGCCCATCTCGACCGTCAGGCCGACCTGGGTGTAGTTGCCCGCGTCGTCCTTCTTGGCCAGCGCCGCGCCGGTCTCGACCAGTTCGTCGAGCGTTTCCGGCGGCCCGTCGATGCCGGCCTCCTCGAACAGCGCCTTGTTGTAGAACAGCGCCAGCGACCGGACAGCGGTCGGCAGGCCGTAGTAATCGCCGTTGCGCTCCATGGCGCTGACGATCGGGAAGAAGGTCTCCTCGATCATCTCGTCGGGGAAAGCCTCCTTCGACAGCGGCTGAAGCACACCGCCGTTCACGAAGTTGTCCGTCCAGCCGTAGAAAAGCTGGAGCACGTCGGGGCCGTTGCCGGCCATGTTGGCCGCGATCACGCGCGTCTGGTAATCCGAGTAGGGGAAAGTCACCTGCTCCACCGTTATGTCGGGGTTCTGTTCCTCGAACATCTCGATCAGCTGGTCCATCGCCGTGACGCGGGTCTCGTAGATGTACTGCCAGTACTCGATCTCGACCGCCTGCGCGCCGCTGGCTGCGAAGAGGGCCGTGCCCGAAAGAAGGGCCGCGGTCATATGTCTTTTCATTTGAACCTCCGTTGGATGCGACGCGGGGCCGCCTGGATGAGCGCGTCTTCTCCGGAGCGATGCCCTCGTCCGCTGCGCGCTTGTCCCGAAGGCACAGCCCCGGGATCTGCGGCAAAGGCTGCATGTCGAACCTCCCCGAGTCAATAAGATAATTAACTTGAGTTAAGTGAAGGCGCCTGCAAGAGTTGACAGAGATGGCGGCACGGTCAGACTCCGGGCCCTCCATCACAGGCAAGGTGAGTTCCGTGACCAGAACAGTGGCGCCGACCGACAGCACGCATCGCAGCCCCCGGGGCGCCCTCGCGCTTGGCAAGAACCCCGGCCGGTCTCGGTCGCACAACCGGCGTGTGCTGCTCGAACTCCTGCGCCGCAACGGCCCGCAGGGGCGCAAGGCGCTGGCCGATCTCGCCGGCATCTCGACCCAGGCGGTGGCCAATATCATCGAAGAACTGGTCGCCGACGGCCTGCTGCTCGACATCGGCCGCAAGCGGACGGGCAGGGGCCTGCCGCCGATCCAGTACGCCATCAACCCCGACGGTGCCGTGACCATCGGGCTCGAGATCTCGGTGGGCGAACTGACGGCCACGCTGCTCGACCTCGGCGGCAACCTGCGGCACGAGGAACGCTTCTCGCTCGACGACATGCGCCCCGACGCCGTGCTGGCCCTGATCGGCGACGAAGTTCGCCGCCTTATCGCCCGCCAGTCCGCGCGCCTGATGGGCGTGGGCGTGGTGATGCCCGGCCCCTTCGGCATCGAGGGCCTCTCCGGTGTCGGCCCGACCACTCTGAAGGACTGGACCGACATCGACGTGGCCGGGCGGCTTTCGGGCGACCTCGGCGTGCCGGTGGTGGTCGACAACGACGCCAACGCCGCCGCCGTGGGCGAGATGCTCTTCGGCAAGGGCCAGAACGTCGGGCATTTCTGCATGCTCTACTTCGGTGCCGGCATCGGGCTCGGCGCCATCGTGCAGGATCAGCCCCTGCGCGGCGCCTTCGGCAACGCGGGCGAGATCGGCCATATTCCAGTGGCGCCCGGCGGGCTGCCCTGCCAATGCGGCCAGTCCGGCTGCCTCGAGGGCTACGCCTCGATCCATGCGCTCTCGGGCTATCTCGGTTCGCCCGACCGGGTGCTGCGCGCCGACGAGATCCGCGCCCGCATCGACGCGGGCGATCCCGCCATCGACGACTGGCTGGCCTCGGCCGCGCCGCATCTCGCCACCATGATCGGCATGATCGAGAACATCTTCGACCCGCAGACCGTCATCCTCGGCGGCAAGCTGCCCGGCCGCCTGCTCGACGACCTCGTGGCGCGGCTCAAGGTGCCGCCCTCGGTCGCCAACCGCCCCTCGCGGGTGCTGCCCCGTGTCCAGCGCGGGCAGGCGGGGCAGGGCTCCGCCGCGCTCGGCGCCGCGGCGCTGCCCTTCTTCAACGCCATCACCCCCCAGCTCGACCTGGCCGAGCCCGTACCGGTCCCACAGGAGTAAGACATGAGTGTTCACGACCGTCTCGCCGCCCGCGAAGCCCGCCCCGCGCTGATGCGCCTCGACCGGGCGCTGTCACGGCTGGGCTCGGTCCTCACGGTCATGAACACCGGCGCCCACCCCGACGACGAGCATTCCGGCCTCTTGGCCTGGTTCCGCTACGGCCTCGGCATGCGCGTGGTCATCGCCTGTTCCACCCGCGGCGAAGGCGGCCAGAACGCCCTCGGCCCCGAACGCGGCAGCCTGCTGGGTCTCCTGCGCACCCGCGAGATGGAAGAGGCCGCCCGCGTGCTCGACTGCGACGTGGCCTGGACCGGCTTCGGCATGTCCGACCCGCTGCACGATTTCGGCTTTTCCAAGGACGGCGACGCCACCTTCGCCCGCTGGGGCGAGGAGCTGATCATCGCCCGCATGGCGCGGGTCTACCGCCAGTACCGGCCCGACGTGATCCTGCCCACCTTCCTCGACGTGCCGGGCCAGCACGGCCACCACCGCGCCATGACCCGCGCCGCGGCCAATGCCATCGCGCTTGCCGCCGATCCCGCGGGCCTGCCCGACACCAACCTGCCCGCATGGCAGGTCAGCCACCACTATCTGCCCGCCTGGGGCGGCGGTGGCGGCACCTATGACGACACCGTGCCGCCGCCCCCCGCCACCCTGAGGATCGAGGCCGCCCCCCGCGACGCCGCCACCGGCGCCGCCTATGCCGAGATCGGCCAGTGGTCGCGCCTGCGCCACGCCACGCAGGGCATGGGCAGCTGGTCCGACACGCCCCAGACCGTCTGGGACCTGCACCGCGTGAACGGCACCTCCGAGGCGCGGCTGGCCGAGGATCTGCCCCGCACGCTGGCCGACCTCGCGTCCCTTTCGGGCCCGGCCTCCGAGGACATCGCCGCAGCCGCAGCCGCCATCGACACGGCCCGCGCGACCTTCCCCGATGCGGAAGCGCTGCTGCCGCACCTGGCAAAGGCCGACGTGCACCTCGAGGCCGCGCAGTCCCGCCTGTCCCCGGACTTCGCCGAGGCGCACGGCCATCGGATCGCCCGCAAGCGCCGCGAACTGGCCCACGCCATGGCAGAGGCTGCCGGCCTCTCGCCCGTCACATCGCTCACGCCCTCGCGCCTCACCCCCGGCAGCCGCGCCACCCTGCACGTCGCCCAGTCCACGCCCTGCGCTGCAGAGGGCATCACGCTCACCCCGCGCCTGCCCAAGGGCTGCACGGCGCCGGCCACCCCGCTCGACAGGGCCAGCGCCGACATTCCCGTCGACGTGGCGCCAGACGCGCCGATCCCCGCGCCGTTCCTCGAAGGGTTCGACCCGCTGGGCGGCAACGGCCATGGCTGGCTCGATCTCTCGGCCACCATCGCCGGTCGCCAGGTGACCCTGCCGCTGGATCTCGAGGACCCGGTTCACCTAGCCCCCGCCCGCACCGTCACGCTGACGCCCACGGCCTTCGTCCGCAGCACCCGCGACACCGGACCGCTCACCGCCACGCTCACCGACGAGACGCCGCTGACATTCGACGCGCCCGAGGGATGGCAGATCGATCAGCAGGGCCGCCGGATCACCGTCACGCCCGCCGAGGGCACCGGGCTCACCACGCTGACCCCAATGGTGGACGGCGCCCCCGCGCGCACCGCCGCGACGGCCGACTACCCGCACACGGGGCCCGTCACCCTGCTGCAACCGGCCGCGCTCAAGGTGCTGACGCTGGACATCGTCCAGCCGGAGGGCGCGCGCATCGCCTACATCGGCTCCGGCGACAGCGTCGGGGCGTGGATGCGCCGCATCGGCCTCGACGTCACCCTCATGGACCGCATCCCGGCGGAAGAGGATTTCTCCGGCTTCACCACGGTGCTGGTGGGGGTCGTGGCCTTCGGCAACCGCCCCGACCTTGCCGCCGCCGTCCCCCGCCTGCACGCCTTCACAAGGGCCGGCGGCCACCTCGTCACGCTCTATCAGCGCCCGGATCAGGGCTGGGACCCGGAGGCGACGCCGCCACGCCCCCTCACCATCGGCCGGCCCTCCCTGCGGTGGCGCGTCACCGATCCCGCCGCCGCAGTCACCGTGCTCGCACCGGATCACGCGCTGCTCACCACCCCGAACGCCATCGGCGCGGCTGATTTCGGGGGCTGGGACAAGGAGCGCGGCCTCTATTTCGCCTCCGACTGGGACGAGGCCTACAGCCCGCTCCTCTCCATGTCCGACCCGGGCGAAGACCCGCTCACCGGCGCGCTCGTCTCGGGCACCGTGGGCGCCGGGCGCCACACCCATTGCAGCCTCGTGCTGCACCACCAGCTCGACCACCTCGTGCCGGGCGCCTTCCGCCTGCTCGCCAACCTCGTCCAGCCGGCCTGACCTCCCCCGCGGCCCGGACGCCGCGGGGGAACCCCTTCCAGAAGGCCACGCCATGCCCCGCCAGCCAGAGCCCGACCGCGGCCCCGCAGCCGAGCCCACCGGCACGGGGCTAGGCCTTGCCTGGCTGCTCTCGGACATGACGCTCGTCACCGGCATGACGGTGCTGGTAAAGATGACCGGCACGGCGCTGCCCTCGGTGCAGGTGGTCTTTCTGCGCGCGCTCATCGGGCTCCTGCTGATCCTGCCGCTGATCTGGAAGCGCCGGCGCGACCTGCTCGCCCTGCACCAGCCCTGGCGCAACGGGCTCCGGGTGCTCTGCAACGCCATGGCGCTCAACGCCAACTTCTACGCGCTGGCGGCGCTGCCGCTCGCCATGGTCAACGCCATCGGCTACCTGCGCCCGATCGCGACCATGGTGCTCTCGATCCTGCTGCTGGGCGAGCTTGTGCCCCGCGCCCGCTGGATAGGCGCCGCGGGCATCGTCGCCGGCGTGGCGATCGCCACCGGCCCGCAGATCGCCGCCTCCCTGCAGGACGACGCCCCCGGCGCGCTGCCTCTCGCGGGGCTCGCCGCCGCCTTCCTGTCGGTCCTCTTCGGCGCGCTGGCGCTGGTGCAGACCCGCGCCCTGCGCCGCGAAAGCCCCACCGTGATGATGCTCTTCTACACCCTCGGCCTCACGGTCCTGACCGCCCTGCCGGCCGCCCATGCCTGGCAGCCGGTGGCGCGGGAAACCTGGCCCGCGCTGCTGGGGATCGGCGCGCTCGCCCAGGCCGGGCAGTACTGCTTCCTGCGCGCCTACCGCGCGGCCGAAGCCTCGGCGCTGGCGCCGCTCTCCTACGGATCGATTCTCTTCGCCACCGGCGCCGGCTGGCTCTTCTTTGGCGAGGTGCCGACCTGGAACCTCCTGCTCGGGGCCTGCGTCATCCTCGCCTGCCTGCTCTGGACCTGGCGCCGCA
>CAYNKL010000222.1:0-6509 GCA_964397775.1 uncultured Rhodobacterales bacterium
CCTCCCAGAGCGGCGACTGCGGCTCGTAATCCGGCATCACCGCCTTGATGGCGACATCGATGGCGCCCTGCGCCTGGCCGGTGGCGTCCTGCAGGATCGAGTCCATCTCGCCGCGCTTCACCGCGTTGAGCGCATCGGTCACGCCGTCGACGCCGGCGATGGCGAAGTCGGAGACGTCCATGCCGGCCGCCTTGATCGCCTCGATCGCGCCGAGCGCCATCTCGTCATTCTGCGCGATCACGCCCTTGATGTCGCTTCCGTGCGAGGTCAGCCAGTTCTCCATCAGGCTCTGCGCCTCGGCGCGGGACCAGTTGGCGGTCTGCCGCTCGAGCACCTCGACGCCCTCGCATTCCGCCAGCGCCTTCTCGTTGCCTTCGCCGCGCTGGATCTCGCCGGACTGGCCGATCGGGCCCTCGATGATCACCACGTCGCCTTCGCAGTTCATCTTGTCGAGAACCGCCTTGGCTTCCATGTAGCCGGCCTCGACGTCGTTGGAGCCGACATAGGCGGTCAGCAGGTCGCTGTTGACGCGGGCATTGGAGCCGACGACGGGGATGTTCTCGTCATGCGCCAGCTGCACGGCGGTCGCGCCCGCCTCGATATCCATCGGCACGAAGACGATGGCGTCGAAGCCCTGCGTGATCATGGTCTCGAACTGGTCCTGCTGGACCAGCGCGTCGTAGCGGCCGTCAAAGACGGTCAGCTCGACGGTGCCGTCCTGCACCGCCGGGTGGTTCTCGGCGGCATTGGCCCAGAGCTGCATGAACTCGGCGTTGAGGCCGTAGACCGTTGCGCCGACCTTGATCGGGTCGTCCTGCGCGCTGGCCGCGCCGGCCACGGTCAGGCCGAGCGCCATCGCGCTTGCGGTGAGTTTCAGGAACTTGCTCGTCATGTTGGTTTCCTCCCTTGAGACGATGTTTGGGCGTGTGAAGCAGGCTCAGTCCTCGGTCTTGCGCGACCGGTCGAGCATCACGGCAGCCACGATGAGCGCGCCCTTGATGACCTGCTGGTAGTAGGATTCGACCCCCATGAGATCGAGCCCGTTGTTCAGGACCCCGATCAGCAGCGCGCCGATGACGGTGCCCGAGACCCGGCCGACCCCGCCCGCAAGGGACGTGCCGCCGATGACCACCGCCGCGATGGCGTCGAGCTCGTAAGCGACGCCGGCCTGCGGCAGGGCCGAGCCGGTGCGCGCCGCGAGGATCATCCCCGCGATCCCCGCAAGCGCGCCGGAGATCACGTAGACCATGAAGCGGATGCGGTTGACCGAGATGCCGGAGACCTTGGTGGCGTGCGGGTTGCCCCCCGCCGCGTAGACATGGCGACCGAAGCGGGTGCGGGTGAGCACGAAATGCGACACCGCGAAGACCAGCGCGAATAGGATGATGGGCAGCGGAATGCCCGCGACATCCCCGGTCCCGATCCAGCGGAACCCGTCAGACAGCGCCGGGATGGGCCGCCCGTCGGTGTAGATCAGCGTCATGCCCCGCGCCGCCGACAGCATGCCGAGCGTCGCCACGAAGGCCGGCACCGCGAAGCGCGCCACCACGACGCCGGAGATCGCCCCCGCCACCATTCCGGTCAGCACCCCGATCACGATGGGGATCGCCGGCATGTAGGGGGCGCCGGGGATGAAACCCGACGAGGAGGTCGTCGCGAAGCTTGCCGCGACCACGCCGGTGAGCGCCACCACCGAGCCGACCGACAGATCGATCCCCCGGGTCAGGATGACGAAGGTCATGCCGATGGCGAGGATGCCGTTGATCGAGGTCTGGCGCAGCACGTTGATGATGTTGCGCGAGCTCAGGAAATTCTCGTTCACGATGGCCAGCACCGCGCACAGCAGCACCAGCGCGATCAGGATGCCGTATCGCTGGGCAACCGGGCCGATCTTTTCGGTCACGGTCCGTTTCTGACCGGCGCCGGCGCCCGCGGGGGCCTCGGCCTTCATTTGATTTTCCACGTCATTCCTCCCGTTTGGCAGCTTGCCGCAGCGCCCTCAGACCGCCAGGTGCAGCAGCGCCTCCGCCGACATGTCGGCTCTGTCCAGTTCGCCGGCAACGCGCCCGTCGCGCATCACCACGGCCCTGTCGGCCATGCCCAGCACTTCGTCGGTCTCCGAAGAGACCATGATGATCGTCCCGCCGGCAGCGGCGAAATCCGACATCACGCGGTAGATCTCGCGCTTGGCGCCGACATCGACCCCCCGCGTCGGCTCGTCGAGCAGCAGGATCTCCGGCTGCGTCAGGAACCACTTGCCCAGGACAACCTTCTGCTGGTTGCCCCCCGACAGGTTCGACACGCCCAATCGGTCGCTCGCCGTCTTGATGTTCAGGGTGGAGATCATCCGCCCGGCGGCCTCGGCTTCGGCGCGCCCGTTCATCACCCCGGCGGGCGACATCTCTTCGAGCGTGGCAAGGCACAGGTTGTCGCGCACATCGCCCGCGAGGTTCAGCCCCGAGCCCTTGCGGTCCTCGGTGACATAGGCAAGCCCGGCCTCGATCGCCTCCTTGGGCGAGGTGATCCGCACCGGCTTGCCGCCGAGGAGGATCTCGCCCGCCGTGCTCGACGACAGGCCGAAGAGGCGGTCGAAGATCTCGGAGCGCCCCGAGCCCATCAGGCCATAAAGCGCCAGGATCTCGCCGCGCTTCACTGAAAAGCTCACATCCGCGACGCCGCGATCCGCGCCGAGGCTCTGCACCGCCAGCACCTCTTCGCTGCCGGGCGCGTTCTCCTTGACGAATTCCTCGGTCAGGGGGCGCCCGACGATCAGGTTGATGAGCTGTGTCTTGTCTATGTCCGCAAGGCTGCCCTCCTCGACGAAGGCGCCGTCGCGGAACACCGTGTAGCTGTCGCAGATGCTGAAGATCTCGGAAAGGCGGTGGCTGACGTAGATCACGCCCTTGCCGCGCTCTTTCAGCGCGCGCACCGCCTCGAAGAGCTGGTCCGCTTCCGCCTCGCCAAGCGCCGAGGTCGGCTCGTCCATGATGATGACCTCGGCGTCGTAGCTCAGTGCCTTGGCGATCTCGACCAGCTGGGTCTGCGCCACGGTGAGGTCCATCATCATCGTCTCGGCCCGGATGCCGAAGCCGAACCGGTCCAGCAGCTCCTGCGCATCGGCGTTCATCTTGCGGAAATCGACCCGGCCGAGGAATCCCACCGGCTCGCGCCCGAGATAGATGTTCTCGGCGACCGACATGGCGGGGACCGGGCTCAGTTCCTGCTCGATGATGCAGATGCCGTTGGCGAGCGCCTCGGACGGGCTGTCGAAGACGACCGCCTCGCCGTTGCGCTCCAGCGTGCCGCCGTCGCGATGGTGGATGCCCATGAGGATCTTGAGGAAGGTCGACTTTCCGGCGCCGTTGCCGCCGCAAAGTGCGTGAACCGACCCCGACTGCAACACGAAGCGGCCATCCTTCAGAGCGGGCACCCCGTTGAAGGACTTGCGAATTCCCCCCGCGATCAACAGCGACTTCGACATTGGTTCCCCTCCTCGCCGGCTCCCCCCGGCCGATCCTGACATTAGTCACGATCAATCTGACAAAATTCCTACAAACGATTCTGACATTTGTCAAAACGAAGTTTCAAAAATCAGATTTTGGCTTGGTTCGGGGCTTCTTGCGCCAATCGCGCAGCAACTCTATCGCATGAAATCAGCGTGATAGCTGGTGTGAGCCGCCTCCCATGCGTGGATACCGAAGGCCGCGCGTGGCGCTTTTCGCGTCGCGCGGCGCGGCCACGGGCGACGCTGGCAGGCATCCCCGTTCTTGGGAGAGGTTCGGCTTGCGGCACACGACACCCAAGCGGCAGAGGCGACGATCGACGACAGACAGGCGCTGCAACGCAGGCTGACCGGCAGCCCGTGCGCGACGTGCCGGCGCGCGGATCATCGAGGCGGATGTCGAACTGACGGCGGGCGGGGCGAGGGCCAGGCGGGCGCAACCCGCTCATGGTCAAATGCCGCGTCCTGCCAGCTCTTCTGATCGGACCTCAGAGGGGCCCGATGCCTCCGTGACCGGCGCGCATCGAAGGTGCGTCAGAGCCAGAGTCGCGCGAGGATTGGCACCCGGCCTCCGGGTCTCGGCTGCGCGCATCTCACCCCGTGCCTTCCGCGAAGGGGGGAACGATGCGCGCAGGTTCGAGGTCTCTCCGCTAGCGCGACATCATCAGGTCAGGCAGGAAGAGCGTGATCTCGGGGAAGGACAGCAGCAGGATCAGCACCACGATCTCCATGCCGAGGAAGGGCAGGATGCCGCGAAAGATCGTGCCCAGCGGAACCCGCGTCTGCGCCGCCGCTACATAGGCGTTCAGTCCCAGGGGCGGGGTCAGCAGTCCGATCTCGACGGTCTTCGTGACGACGATTCCGAACCAGACCGGATCGTAGTCCAGCGCCATGGCCGTCGGGAAGGCCAGCGGCATTGCCAGCGACAGGATCGCCAGCTGGTCCATGAACATGCCCATCACCAGCAGCACGAGGATGATGATGCCCATGAGGACTTCGCGCCGCATCTCTGTCGTGGCGACGAATTCCAGCATCGCATGGGTGATGCGCGTGAAGGCGAGGTAGTTCGAGAAGATCGCCGAGCAGGCCACGATGGCAACGATCATCACCGTCGCGCGGATCGCGCTGCTGATCGACTTGTTCAGCTGCACGAAGCTCAGCGTGCGCTGCGCCAGCACGATCACCAGCGACCCCATGACCCCCAGCGCCGCCGCCTCGGAGGGCGAGGCGATGCCGCCGTAGATCGCCCCGATCACCGCCACCATAAGCAGCACCATCGGAATGACATGACGGCTTTGCTTCACCGCCGTCTTGAGAACGAAGGGTTCGCCTTTCGGCGCCTGATCGGTGGAATGCGCGATGATCTTGATCACCATCGCCAAACCGGCCGCGGTCAGCAGGCCGGGGATGATCCCGGCGATGAACAGCTTGCCGATCGAGGTTTCCGTCAGCACCCCGTAGACAACCAGAACGATCGAGGGCGGCACGACGACGGCGAGCGTGCCGCCGACGCTGACCACCGCCGCCGCCAGCCGATCGGAATAGCGGTGCGCCCGCATTTCCGGATAGGCCGAGGCGGACATCGCCGCGGTCGAGGCGGTGGAGCTTCCCACCAGCGCGGCAAGGATCACCGAGGCCGCGACCGTGGCCATGGCAAGCCCGCCCCGGACGTGACCGATCCACGCCTGACAGGCGATGATCGCGCGCCGCGTGACGTCCCCGGCGGTCAGAAGCTCTGCCATCAGGATGAACAGCGGAATGGCCACGAGGATGAAAGAGGCGGAGGTGTTGAAGAACGTTCGTTCGAGCACTGCCAGCGCCGGGCGAGGGCCCAGTTGCGCAGCAAGGCCCAGCGTTCCCGCAATTCCCATGGCAAAGGCGATGGGCACGCGGAACGCCATGAGAATGGCCAACAGAGCCAGAATGGCAAGGAAGGTCAGCATATGTGGCCTTTGCGCTTGAAAGGATGACGGGACAGCCGCCGGACGCGGCGGCTGTCGGCAGGCATGGTCGGGCCGTCCGCTTACTTGCGGGTCAGGGCGCCGTAGCTTTCCAGAACCGAGGCGGCCTTGTCGCCGCCGATGCGCTCGGACCAGTCCGCGCTTACCGCAGTCATCTGCTCGGAAATCTCGGCCAGTTCCTCATCCGTGAACGCGTAGGTATCGATGCCTTCCGCCTTCCACTCCTCGATCAGGCCGGCGACCGAGTCGTCCTGCGCCTTGGCCACGTGCAGCGCGGTCTCGCCGCCCAGCTCGACCAGGGCCTCCTGCGTTTCGGCGTCGAGGCCGTCGAACAGGTCGCTGCGGATCACCATGACGAAGCTGTAGCCGCCGAACGAGCCGTTGGTGGAAATGTGGCTGACCACCTCGTTCAGCTTGTATCCGGGCACCGAAGCCAGCGGGAACAGCACCGCGTCCAGGCGGCCGCGCTCCACGGCGGTGTACACTTCGGGTCCGGGGATCGAAATTCCGACGCCGCCGAGCGCGCGCGCCGTCATGGCCTGCGTCGAGCCGGAGGTGCGGATGTCCTGCGCGTCCCAGTCAGCGAGCGCGCCCAGCCGTGACTTGGCCAGAACCTGATAGGGCGGCAGCACGAAGCCGAAGATCGGCGTCACGCCGGTGGCAAGGATCTCCTCGCGCAGCGGACCTTCCTTCAGCATGGACTGAAGCGCCTCGGTGCCTTCGACCGCAGAGCCGTAGTAACCCGGCAGCGCCACCACCGAGTTCAGCGGCAGGACGTCGGCGTGATAGGGCGTGCCCAGCAGGGCCGCGTCGAGGATGCCGTTGTTCACCGCGTCGAGTTGGGCCTTGGACTTGGCGGCCTGCTGCGACGGGAAGTGCTGGAACGTGATCTCTCCGCCGGTGGCCTCCTCGACGGCGGTCATCCATTTCGAGGTGCCTTCGACGGACACGATATGGCTGGCGGACTGGAAAGCGCCCAGCCGCAGGGTTTCGGGCTGCGCCCCGGTGGCTTCCTGGCTGCATTCGTCGATGGCAGTGTTCAGTTC
>CAYNKL010000223.1:0-6465 GCA_964397775.1 uncultured Rhodobacterales bacterium
GTATGAAACCTGCACTTCTGACTGGCTCTTTTCTGTGACTATCGCCATCTTCGCCTTCTCCCACTGTCCCGCATCATGACCCGCGCAGATGATCAGTTCTCTGCGCTAGGGGCTGCACCTCTCAAAATAATGTATAATCTGAGTTGAAAAGTGTAAACCAAGATTGTAGGGTTTTCTCATCGCAGCGGCCTGGCTGGAGGATGGAGCTCTGGGCCGCATCGATTGGTTAGGGAGGAAGCAATGAACATATGTAAACGGCGCGCCATGCCGAATGCGGCCGGGCGCGTGATTTCCCGGCTGATGCTTGGAGCCGCGATCGCGCCGCTGCTGGCGTTCTCGGCCGCGGCGCAAGAGCCATCCGGTGAGGCGCCGATGCTCGCTGACAAGGTTGCAGCCGGCGAGTTGCCGCCAGTTGCAGAGCGGGTGGGGCGCGAGCCCGAGGTCGTGGAGCCGCTGGACTCCGTCGGCAGCTACGGCGGTGAGTTGCGCGCCGGCCTGCGGGGCAGCTCGGATCACAACGGCATTCTGCGGATTGTCGGGCCTCAGGGGCTTGTGCGCTGGGATCCGAACTACACCGAGGTGGTGCCCAACCTGGCCGAGCGGTTCGAGGTCGGCGATGAAGGCAAGGAATTTACCTTCTACCTGCGGGATGGCATCAAGTGGTCGGACGGCACGCCTTTCACCGCTGACGATGTCATGTTCAACGTCGAGGATCTGCTGCTCAACGAGGACTTCGCGCCGACACCGTCGCGTTACACCATCGGCGGCGAGCCGATGAGCGTCGAGAAGATCGACGATTTCACCGTGCGCTTCACCTTCTCTGAGCCTTACGGCGACTTCCTTGCCGAGCTGGCCGCGCCGCTGGGCCAGAACCCGGTGCTCTATTCCAAGGCGTATTGCAGCCAGTTCCTGCCACAGTACAACGAGGACATCGACGCGCTGGTCGCGGCCGAGAACGCCGCCGACTGGCAGAACCTGTTTTTGCAGAAATGCGGCGACCTGGAGGTTCCGGCCCGCTGGGGCAACCCCGACCGGCCGACCATGGACCCGTGGGTCGTGACCGAGCCCTACACCGGTGGCGCGACCCGCGTGGTCCTGGAGCGAAACCCGTATTTCTGGCAGATCGACACCGAGGGCAATCAGCTACCCTATATCGATCAGCTCGTCATGCCGATTGGTGCCGACACCGAAAGCCTGATCCTCGCGGCGATCGGGGGGCGGATCGACTTTGGCCTGCGTCACATCGATACCGCCGACAACCGGCCGGTGTTGGCCCAGAACCGCGAAGCCGGCGATTATCGCTTCTTCGAGGCCGCGCCTGTCGGTGGCTCGAACATGATCATCAACCTGAACCTGACCAGCAAGAACGACGAACTGCGGGAGCTGTTCAACCAGAAGGACTTCCGCGTTGCGCTGTCCCTCGGGATGGACCGGCAAGCCATCATCGACACCGTCATGCTGGGCGAGGGCGAGCCCTGGCAGCAGGGGCCGTTCGAGGACCATCCCGCCTATTACGAGAAGATCGCGACCCAGTACACCGAGCATGATCCCGAGCAGGCCAACGCCCTGCTTGACGAGCTTGGGCTCGAACGGGGCGAAAACGGCATCCGCACCCTTCCAAGCGGCGCGCCGCTGAGCTTCAAGGTCGATGTCATCCCGACCTTCGATCCGAGCTGGGTCGACTCGCTGCAGCTGATCGAGCAGCAGTGGGCGGAGATCGGTGTCGACATGGAAATCAACGCCATGGAGCGCACCTTCTTCTACCAGCGCACCTCCGAGAGCAACGACCATGACGCCGCGATCTGGAATGCCCGCTCCAGCTGGGTTCCGGGGCAGCTGCCGCACCAGATCCTCCCGGTGAGCCACGACAGCCGCTACGGGATCCCTTGGGTCAACTGGTATGAAAGCGGAGGCGAACGTGGCGAGGAGCCGCCCGCCAGCGTCAAGAAGCGCCTCGACCTTTACACCGAGGCTCGCGGTATGGCCGACCCCGAGGAGCGCCGCGCTGCAATGCTCGAGATCGCGACCATCGCTGCCGATGAGTTCGAGGTGATCGGCCTGTCCAAGGCGCTCCCGACCTATGGGATCGTCAAGAACGGCCTGCGCAACGTGCCTGAATCGATGCCGAGTTCCTGGGCCTTTGCGACGCCGTCGCCGACCCTGCTGCAGACCTGGTACTGGGCCGACTGAGCCCGTCCGCAAGATCGCAGTGCCGCTCCGCGCAGCGGCACTGCACCGCCCAACGCATCAGCAGCACAGCAGGTGGTCTCACATGCTTCTACTCTACATTCTGCGGCGCATCGCGTGGTCCATCCCGCTCTTGTTCGCAGTGTCCCTCATTGCCTTCGCGCTCATTTCCGCACCGCCCGGTGACTACATCACCAGCTTCGCGGCGGCGCTGTCGGAATCCGGGGATGTCGTCGACCAGGCCCGTCTCGACGCCCTGCGCGCCCGCTACGGCCTCGATCAGCCCTTCCTCGTGCAGTACTGGTCGTGGATCAGCAACGCGGTCAGGGGCGATTTCGGCATCTCCTTCGAATGGCAGCAGCCGGTCTCCACGCTGATCTGGGAACGCATGTCCCTGTCCGTGATGCTGGCCCTGGCCACGCTGCTCTTCACATGGGCGCTGGCGCTGCCCATCGGCATCTATTCCGCCGTGCGCAAGTACTCGATCGGGGACTACATCGTCACCACCATCGGCTTTCTCGGGCTTGCCACCCCGAACTTCCTGCTGGCGCTCGTGCTGATGTACATCGCCGTGGTGCATTTCGGGGCCGACGTGTCGGGCCTGTTCTCGAACGAGTTCCAGGACGCGCCCTGGTCCTGGGCCAAGTTCGTCGACCTGCTCAAGCACCTCTGGATCCCCGTCGTCATCCTGGGCACCAGCGCCACCGCGAGCCTCGTGCGCATCATGCGCGCCAACCTGCTCGACGAGCTGCACCGTCCCTACGTGACCACCGCCCGTGCCAAGGGCCTGTCCGAGTTCCGCCTGATCATGAAGTACCCGGTGCGCATCGCGATCAACCCGTTCGTGTCGACCATCGGCTGGGCCTTCCCGCAGCTGATCTCGGGGGCCGTCATCACGGCGGTGGTGCTGTCGCTGCCCACGGCCGGGCCGCTCATGCTTCAGGCGCTGCTGGCGCAGGACATGTACCTCGCCGGCGCCTTCATCCTGCTGCTGTGCTGCCTGTCGATCATCGGGATGCTCGTATCAGACATCCTTCTCGCGGTGATTGATCCGCGCATCCGTTTCCGGTGACCCACATGACCTCACGAACAGAAACAGACCCGCGCGCGCTCGAGACCGCGCCCCAGGATTTCGCCTCCCAGTGGCGGCTGATCTGGATCGCCTTCCGCCGGCATCGCCTCGCGATGACCGGGGCCACGATTGTTCTTCTGCTCTACGTGATCGCCGCGTTCACCGAGTTCCTCGCGCCTTACGACCCCAACGCGACATCGGCGTCGGACGTCTATCACCCGCCGCAGATGATCCGCCTCATCGACAGTCAGCCGGACGGAGGCTGGTCGATCCGGCCCCACGTTCGGGGCATGACGATGGAGCGCGACAAGTTCACCCTGGCGACCACCTTCACACCGGACCCGGACAAGAAGATCTACCTGACGTTCTTCGGCAAGGGTGACGCCTACAAGCTCTGGGGCCTCATTCCGATGCAGCGCCATTTCCTGACGACGGCGAACCCCGACGAGCGGTTCTACCTCTTCGGTGCCGACCGCCTCGGGCGGGACATGCTCAGCCGGACGATCTATGGCACGCGGATTTCCATGTCCATCGGCCTCATCGGCGTGTCGCTCAGCCTCGTGCTGGGGCTGATCCTCGGCGGTGTCTCGGGCTTCTATGGCGGGCGGGTCGACATGACCATCCAGAGGGTGATCGAGCTGGTGATCTCCTTGCCGACCATCCCGATCTGGCTCGGTCTCAGCGCCGCCCTGCCGCAGGACTGGTCCGCACTGACGCGCTATTTCGCCATCACCGTGATCCTGTCGCTGGTGGCCTGGACCGAACTGGCGCGGGTGGTGCGGGGGCGGTTCCTTGCCCTGCGCACCGAGGAATTCGTCATGGCCGCGCGGCTCGACGGCTGCACGCGCAGGCGGGTGATCTTCCGCCACATGATGCCCTCGATGGTCAGCCACATCATCGCGTCGGTCACGCTGGCGATCCCGGTGATGATCATCGCGGAAACCTCGCTGTCCTTCCTCGGCCTCGGGCTGACCCCGCCGATCATCTCGTGGGGCGTGCTGCTGAAGGAGGCGCAGAACGTGCGCTCCATCGCCCAGGCGCCTTGGCTCTTCATTCCGGGCGGGGCCGTGTTCGTGGCGGTGCTGGCGCTGAACTTCCTAGGCGACGGTCTGCGTGATGCGGCCGACCCCTATGCACAGGATACCCACTGATGACCGCAGCAGATCATTCCACCACCGTTCTCGAGCTGAGGAACCTGACAACTGAATTCGCGACCCAGCGCGGCATCTTCCGCGCCGTGGATGACGTGTCGCTGAACCTCCATGCCGGCAAGACCCTGTGCGTGGTCGGCGAAAGCGGATCGGGCAAGAGCGTCATGTCGCGCTCGATCCTGCAGATCGTCGACCCCCCGGGGCGTGTGACCGGCGGTCAGGCGCTGCTGCACCGGCACCGTACGGCGCGAGGGGGCGGTTTCGACGAAACCATCGACCTCTTGTCGCTGAACCCCAAGTCCAAGGCGATCCGCAGCCTGCGTGGCAGCGACATCGCGATGATCTTCCAGGAACCGATGAGTTCGCTCTCGCCGGTGCACCGGATCGGGGATCAGGTCGGCGAGGCGATCCGCCTGCACGAGGCCGTCTCGAAGAAGGAGGCCCGTGAACGCACTCTCGAGTTGTTGCGCAAGGTGGAAATCCCCAACCCGGGCAAGGCCATCGACCAGTTTCCCTTCGAGTTCTCGGGCGGGATGCGGCAACGGGCGATGATTGCCATGGCGCTGGCCTGCAACCCGACGGTGCTGATCGCGGACGAGCCGACCACCGCGCTGGACGTGACCATCCAGGCCGAGATTCTCGACCTGATCCGCTCGATCCAGGATGAAAGCGACATGGCGGTGCTGTTCATCACCCATGACATGGGGGTGGTGGCCGAGATCGCCGACGAGATCGCGGTCATGCGTTTCGGCAAGGTGGTGGAGACCGGCGATGTCTATGACATCTTCGAGACCCCGCAGCATCCCTACACCCAGCGCCTGCTGAACTCGGTGCGCGAGCTCGATCACCCGTCCGAGCGCCGTCTGTCGATGCGCAAGACCCGGCCGATCGGCGCTCCGATCCTGGTGTCGGATGGCGTGACCAAGGTGTTCGGCCGCAGCAAGAGCTGGTTCGGCCGCGAGCTGCAGGGCTTCAAGGCCGTCAACGACGCCAAGCTCGAACTGCGCAAGGGCGAGAATCTCGGCATCGTGGGCGAGAGCGGGTCGGGAAAGACGACCTTCGGACGCTGCCTGCAGCGGATCCACGAGGTCACCGAGGGGCGCATCCTCTACACCGACGATGCCGGGAAGGAACGGGATCTTGCCGGCTTGAACGAGGACCAGCTCGAAGAGCCCTGGCGCGATATCCGAACCGTTTTCCAGGATCCGTTCTCGTCGCTCAACCCGCGCATGACGATCAGCCAGATCATCGGTGAACCCTTGCTGGTCGAGGGGCGCATGAGCGCGGCCGAAATCCGCGAGCGGGTGCTGGAGCTTCTGGAGCTGGTGGGGCTGCCGGCTTCGGCCTACATGCGCTACCCGCACGCGTTCTCGGGTGGTCAGCGGCAGCGCGTCTCCATCGCCCGGGCCATCGCGCCAAACCCGCGGGTCATCATCGCCGACGAGGCAACGTCGGCGCTCGACGTGAGTTTGCGCACGCAGGTGCTCGACCTGCTGCTGGACTTGCAGGAGCGGCTGGATCTCAGCTTCATTCTGATCAGCCACGACATCGCGGTGATCCGCTACTTCTGCGATCGCATCGCGGTGATGTATCGCGGCCAGATCGTCGAGTCGGGCGACACCGAGGAGATCTGCCGCAACCCGCAGCACGCCTACACGCAATCGCTGCTGTCGGCAGTGCCGGTGGCCGATCCCCGCGTGCGCGGCCAGAAGCAGCGCGTGCGCTACCAATCAGCCTGAGGACGACACGTGAAGATTACAGACATCAAGACATTCCTGATGCAGGTCGGGCCGCGGCCCGGCCTGAACAAGGCGGAGGGGTCCTTTCGCGGGTCGCGCAACTGGCTCTTCGTGAAGGTCGAGACCGACGAGGGGGTCTATGGCATCGGGGAATGCTCGGGATGGCCCCGGGTGATAGAACGGGCGGTGCAGGACCTGACCACGATCCTGGTCGGAGAGGACCCGCGCGACATCGACCGGCTGTGGCAGCGGCTCTATATCGCCACCATGGGTCATGGCTTGATCACCACCCGGATTGCACCGTCCACTCTTCTCT
>CAYNKL010000224.1:0-6396 GCA_964397775.1 uncultured Rhodobacterales bacterium
CAAAGCGGTCACGCCATGAATTCGGGGCGGTGAAGGTGTCGTTCCAGAGTTCCTGGGGCGTGGGATACCCATCATCCACATAGCCTTCCTCTCCGGTGTCCATGTCAATGCGGTAAATGCCCTGGCCGTTGGTGGAATATGCAAACCGGATCTGGAGTTTGGTGGCGTATCGTTTGGCCTGGGCCACACCTTCGGTGTCCGGCAGGCCCACCCGTTTGGCTTCGATCACCGCCAGTTTCTGACCATTGAAGGTCAGGACATAGTCCTCGCCATCCATGGTGATGGTCGAGGCGACGGAGGGAGCGTTCATGGACGGCTTTATCTTCTTCGATCCATTGCGGGGCATTCACTGGCCCCCCACCTGGTTGCCCTGCCCGGTGCACAGCCCGGCAGGCGCCATCTCGAACGAGGCTTCGGAAGATAGGGTATCTGACATGATGGGTCTGCCTCTTGGCTGGAGCGAAAACCGCGCGCCGTCGGGCCGGCGGAGCGCGAAAGCTACCATCGAGCCTGAGACAGACATATTCAGAAAACGTGTAGAAATTGAATGTTACACATTCCGTGCAGGCACCGGCCGATCGACTGCCCGCAACGATCAGCAGACAGGCGCCACGCGGCAAGGCTGCACAGCGCACGCAAGGCGCCTCTTCAAGGCGCTCACGAAGGCTCCGGCATCGCCTTGAACATCGTGATCCTGCCGCTGTCCCGGAATCCCAGCCGCTCGTAGAAGGCGGTCAGGCCCTGTTCGCTCTCGGCCTCCGGCGTGATGACGAGGAAGGTCGCTTCCGCGCCCTTGTTCTCCGCCCAGTCGACCACCGCCGCCGCCAGCCTGCGAGCCCAGCCGCGGCCGCGGCAGGACGGCGCGACGTAGAGATCTTCGAGCTCGGCCGACCAGCCGAACTCGACCCCGAAGGTGAGGCTTCCCGCCGCGAAGCCTTCGATCCCCGCGCCCGTCTCTGCCACGAGGATCACCGCGCGCGGATCCTCGATCATGTGCCCGAGGTTCGCCTCGATGAGGTGGGGCGCGGTCGCAATCCCGTCCTCGAGGAAGAAGGCCCGGTACTGGGCGGCAAGCTGCGGTAGATCGGCGGCCGTTGCGGTGCGGATGATCATGGTCTTGTCCAGTCAGGCCCGGCCCGGATCAGGCGCCCCGCTCAGAGGATGCCTTCGTAGATCGGCCCGATGGTATCGGTCTCGAACAGGGACGACACCGAGGTGCCGTTCCAGATGTTCAGGATCGCCTGCGCGAAGATCGGCGCCATGGGCAGAATGCGGATGTTGTGGGTGTTGGCGACCGCCTCGGTCGGCTGGATGCTGTCGGTGAAGACCAGCGTCTTGAGGTAGGAATTGGTGACCCGCTCGACCGCCGGTCCCGACATCACACCGTGGCTGATGTAGGCGTGCACCTCGGTCGCGCCGTGGCCCAGAAGGACCTCGGCCGCCTTGCAGAGCGTGCCGGCCGTGTCGCACATGTCGTCGACGATCAGGCAGACCTTGTCCTTCACGTCGCCGATCACGGTCATCTCGGCCACCTCGCCGGGCTTTTCACGGCGCTTGTCGACGATGGAAAGCGGCGCCTCGATGCGCTTGGCAAGCTCGCGGGCGCGGGCCACGCCGCCCACGTCGGGCGAGACCACCATGAGCTCATCCTCGCGGCCGGCGAACTGCTTTTTCACGTCCAGCGCGAAGATCGGCGAGGCGTAGAGGTTGTCCACCGGGATGTCGAAGAAGCCCTGGATCTGGGCCGCGTGCAGGTCCATGGTCAGCACCCGCTCGATGCCCGCCTCGTGGATCATGTTGGCCACCAGCTTGGAGGTGATGGGCGTGCGCGCCTTGGTGCGGCGGTCCTGCCGGGCGTAGCCGAAGTAGGGAATCACCGCGGTGATGCGCGCGGCCGACGACCGGCGCAGCGCGTCGGCCATGATCAGCAGCTCCATCAGGTTGTCGTTGGCGGGGTTCGACGTCGACTGGAGGATGAACATGTCCTCGCCGCGGACGTTCTCGAAAACCTCGACAAAGATCTCGGCATCGTTGAACCGCTCGACCCGCGCGTCGACGAGCCCAACGCTCATGCCCCGGTACAGCGACATCCGCCGCGCGATGGAGTTGGCCAGCGGCAGGTTGGAATTTCCGGCGATGAGCTTGGGTTCTACGACGGTGGGCATGGGGAGGGAGCTCCGGTGCGTGACGGATTCGTGAAGTTGCGGCTCGCTTAGCATGGGCCTACCCTGCCCGCCAGTAACCCCCGGCGGAGTGTTCCATGGCCCATATCGACTATTTCTTCACCACCCTTTCGCCCTTTGCCTATCTGGCAGGGACGGACATGGAGAAGATCGCGGAAAAGCACGGCGCGACAGTGACCTACAAGCCGCTCGACATCATGGCGCTGTTCGACCGCACCGGCGGCACACGGCCCGCCGAGCGGCACCCCTCGCGCATGGAATACCGCTCGCAGGAGCTTCTGCGCCAATCGAAGAAGCGCGGCATGCCGCTCACCCTGCGCCCCGCGCACTGGCCGACGAATCCCGCGCCTTCCTCATACGCCATCATCGCCGCGCAGGACGCGGGCACCGGCGACGTGGGTCAGCTTGTCCATGCCATCCTGCGCGCCTGCTGGGCCGAGGAAAAGGACATCGCCCAGGACGAGGTGATCGCCGAATGCCTCACCGCGGCGGGGTTCGACGCGAGCCTCGCCAACAGCGGCATGCTCAAGGGGGCCGAGATCTACTCGGCCAACCTCGAGGAAGCGGTGGCCAAGGGCGTCTTCGGCAGCCCCTTCTACGTGGTGGATGACCGCGAGAGGTTCTGGGGTCAGGACCGGCTCGAGGATCTCGACCTGCATCTTTCCGGCAAGCTCTGATGCCTCAGGAAATCCGTGCGGGCCTCGACACCCATTGGCGCGAATGGGGTAGCGGGGCGCCCGCCCTGCTGCTCCACTGCGGGCTGGCCTCCTCGCGCATGTGGGCGCCACTGGGCAAGGCGCTCGAGAGCCGCTTTGCCATGGTGGCCCCGGACCTGCCCGGCCACGGCCGCAGCGGCGCCATCCCGCCGGGCGCTGACCTGCACGACCGCATCACCGACATGGCCGAAAGCTTCCTGCAGGGCGGCGACACGGTGGTGGGCCACAGCCTTGGCGGCACCGTGGCCCTGCGCCTTGCCATCGAGAAGCGCGCGCCCCTGAAGCGGCTCGTCCTCGTGGAACCCGTGCTCTTCGCCGCCGCCCGCGGCACGCCCGCCTGGGACGCGCATCAGGCCGAAACCGCGCATTGGAACGCGGCCCTTGCTGCCGGCGATCTGGCAGAGGCTGCCAAGGGCTTTTCCGAAACCTGGGGCGCGCGCCCCTGGGACACCCTGCGCCCAGAGGAGCGCGAGACCCTGGCTGCGCGGATGCAGGTCATCTCGGGCACGGCCCCGGCGCTCAGCGAGGACAGCACCGGCATGCTGGCGCCCGGGCGGCTCGAGGCGGTCGATGTGCCGGTGATCCTCCTGCGCGGCGAGGGCACCGATGCGATCATGCGTCAGGTCCACGAGGTCCTGCGCACGCGCCTGCCCAATGTCGAGGAACGGGTGATCCCGGGCGCCGGTCACATGCTGCCGATGACCCACCCCGAGGCCGTCATCGAGGCCATGGGCTGAACAGCCGCCCCTCAAAAAGCAAAACCCCCGGACCATGGCCCGGGGGTTTTCTGTCTCGATCTGTGGAAGACCTCAGAGATTGGCCTGCTTGGGGCTGAGCCCGATGTGACCGCCGATGGCGACCATGTCGTGCAGCAGCTTGGCCGCGTCGTCGACGGGGCCCGGCTCGTTCTCGTAGGTTTCCTTGGTCTGGTGGTAGGCGTCCTGCGCCTCCTGCACCAGCGCCTCGTAGGTCTCCTGGTCGACGTCCTCGCGCGGGAGGGCCTTTTCCGCCAGAACCGTGAGGCTCTCACCGATCTCGGCAAAGCCGCCGGTGACGATGTACTGGCTCGTGCCCTTCTCGCCCTCGACGGTCATGATGCCGGGGCGCAGCGTCGTGATCAGCGGCGCGTGGTTGGCCATGATCGTCAGGTCGCCCTCGGCGCCCGGGATCAGGACCGAGGTCACCTCGCCCGACATCAGCCGGCGCTCGGGGCTGACCAGATCGAATTGCATCGTGTCTGCCATGGGTAACTCCTTTCACGCCGGGGGCGCAGGCCGCGCCCCCGCGCACAGTGGATCAGGCAGCCTCGTCGGCCATCTTCTCGGCCTTGGCGACGGCTTCTTCGATGCCGCCCACCATGTAGAAGGCACCCTCGGGCAGGTGGTCGTACTCGCCGGCGACAACCGCCTTGAAGGACTTAACCGTTTCCTCGAGCGGAACCTGCTTGCCGTCGGCGCCGGTGAAGACCTTGGCCACGTCGAACGGCTGCGACAGGAAGCGCTGGATCTTCCGGGCACGGGCCACGGTCAGCTTGTCCTCTTCCGACAGCTCGTCCATCCCGAGAATGGCGATGATGTCCTGAAGCGACTTGTAGCGCTGCAGGATGCCCTGCACGTCACGCGCCACCTGATAGTGCTCTTCGCCGATGATCTGCGGATCCATCAGGCGCGAAGTGGAGTCCAGCGGGTCCACGGCCGGGTAGATGCCGAGCTCGGAGATCGCACGGTTCAGCACGGTCGTCGCGTCGAGGTGGGCGAAGGTGGTGGCAGGCGCGGGGTCGGTAAGGTCGTCCGCGGGCACGTAGACCGCCTGGATCGAGGTGATCGAGCCGTTGGTGGTCGAGGTGATGCGTTCCTGCATCGCGCCCATGTCCGTGGCCAGCGTCGGCTGGTAGCCCACGGCCGAGGGAATGCGGCCCAGAAGCGCCGACATCTCGGAACCCGCCTGCGTGAAGCGGAAGATGTTGTCGACGAAGAACAGAACGTCGGTCCCGGTCGCGTCGCGGAACTGCTCGGCCAGCGTCAGGCCGGTCAGGGCGATCCGTGCACGGGCTCCCGGCGGTTCGTTCATCTGGCCGTAGACCAGCGCGATCTTGGAATCGGGCAGGTTGTCGGGCGTCAGAACGCCGGATTCGATCATCTCGTGGTAAAGGTCGTTGCCCTCACGGGTCCGCTCACCCACGCCGGCGAACACGGACAGACCCGAGTGCACCTTCGCGATGTTGTTGATGCGCTCCTGGATGAGAACGGTCTTGCCCACGCCGGCACCACCGAAGAGGCCGATCTTGCCGCCTTTCGCGTAGGGCGCCAGCAGGTCGATGACCTTGATGCCGGTGACCAGCACCTCGGCCTCGGTCGCCTGCGAGGCGAAGTCGGGCGCGTCTGCGTGGATCGGACGGTATTCCTCGGCTTCGACGGGGCCCTTCTCGTCGACCGGCTCGCCGATCACGTTCAGGATGCGGCCGAGCGTCGCCTTGCCGACCGGGACCGAGATCGGGCCGTCGGTGTCGGTGACCTTGTGACCGCGGACCAGACCTTCGGTCGAGTCCATGGCGATGGTGCGCACGGAGCGCTCGCCAAGGTGCTGGGCCACTTCGAGGACCAGGCGCTTGCCGTTGTTTTCACATTCGAGCGCGTTCAGAATCTCGGGCAGGTGGTCGTCGAACTGAACGTCGACCACGGCGCCAATCACCTGGGTGATCTTGCCAGTAGCGTTTGCCATGTTTCGTCTCCGGGTTCGTTAGAGCGCCTCGGCGCCCGAAATGATTTCGATCAGTTCGTTGGTGATGACGGCCTGACGCGAACGGTTGTACTCGATGGTGAGCTTGTCGATCATCTCGCCCGCGTTGCGGGTCGCGTTGTCCATCGCGCTCATCCGGGCGCCCTGTTCCGAGGCGCCGTTTTCCAGCAGGGCTGCAAAGATCTGCGTCGCCACGCCGCGCGGAAGCAGGTCCGCGAGAATGGCTTCCTCGTCCGGCTCGTAGTCGTAGAGCGCGGCTTCGGACTGATCCTTGGGCGCCTCGTCGTCGGTGGCGCTCTCGTAATCGGCCGGGATGACCTGCTGCGTGAGCGGCTCCTGGCTGATGACCGAGTGGAACTTCGAGTAGAAGAGCGTCGCCACGTCGAATTCGCCGTTGTCGAAGCGGGTCAGCACGTCCTTCGCGATGGCCTGCGCGTCGGCATAGCCGATGCGCTTGACGTCGCTCAGATCCACGTGCCCGACAAAGGCATCACCCCAGTCGCGCTTGAGCTGCTCGCGGCCCTTCTTGCCGACGGTCAGGATTTTGACTTCCTTCCCCTCGGACTTGAGCTTGGCCGCGTGGCTGCGCGCCAGTTTCACGATCGAGCTGTTGAAGCCGCCGCAGAGACCGCGCTCGGCTGTCATGACGATCAGAAGCTGCACCTTGTCCTGGCCGGTCCCGGCCAGGAGCTTCGGTGCGGTAGCGCTGCCGCCGACGGAAGCCGCCAGCGACGCCATGACCGCGTTGAAGCGCTCCG
>CAYNKL010000225.1:0-6347 GCA_964397775.1 uncultured Rhodobacterales bacterium
GGCCCGATCAACGATCTGGCCGAGGTCTTTGCCGACCCGCAGGTCGTCGCCCGTGGGTTGCAGATCGCCCCCGAAGGTGTCCCCGGCGTCCGCAGCCCCATCCGCTTCTCCGACGCGCAGCTCGACCTCTCCCGCGCCGCCCCCAAACTCGGCGGCTGAGCAGACACACAGGCCAAAAGCGCGACAGGTCCCCTCTCCCCTCGGGGGAGAGGGATAGGGTGAGGGGGCGAGGAGCGCCCGGAAAACATGCCGGGGGCATGTTTTCAGCTACGAGCGGGCGGAGCCCCGGACAGAAGGGCCCGGAAAACATGCCGGGGTCATGTCTTCATAGACGCGCGGGTGGAGCCCCGGACAGGAGCACCCGACGTCGCGTCCTTCCACTCGCATCCCGGCCCTGCTCCCGGTACGACTCGCGCCAACCAAGGGGAGAGGAACGCCCGTGACACTGCACAGCATCACCGAGCCCGCACGCGAAACGCCGGTCATCCACCGCACCGAGCTGCTCGTCGTGGGCTCCGGCCCCGGCGGGCTCGCCGCGGCCCTCGCAGCCGCCCGGGCGGGCGTCGAGGTCACCCTGCTCGAACGCTTTGGCTGCTTCGGTGGCAACATCACCGTCGTGGGCGTCGAGGGCTTCGCCTGGTATCGCCACGAGCAGACCGTCGAGGCCGGCGGCATCGGCTGGGAATTCGAGGAACGCGCCAAGGCCATGGGCGCGGCCACCCCCGAAAGCCAGTCGCTGAGCTACGAGCTCGACAGCGAGGGCTTCAAGCTGGTCGCCGACCGGCTGGTGGAAGAGGCCGGCATCCACCCCATGCTGCACCGCCAGTTCGTCGCCCCCATCATGGAGGGCGACACGATCCGCGGCGTCATCGTCGAATCCAAGGCGGGCCGCGAGGCGATCCTGGCCGAACGCGTCATCGACGCCACCGGTGACGCCGACGTGGCCCACCGCGCGGGCGCGCCCACCCACAAGACCCCGGTCGAGGAGATGCAGGCCGCCAGCGTCATGTTCCACCTCGCGGGTGTCGACAAGGCGGCCTTCATGGCGGGTGTGAAATCTGACCCGCAGACCTACAGGGACTGGTCCTCGGGCGAATGGGAGGTCGAGACCTCGGGCAAGGAGGACGGCATGTTCTCGCCCTTCCTGCGCAAGCCCTTCGAGAAGGCCATCGAGGAAGGCCACATCCCCGCGCATCTCAACACCATCGGCGGCACCTGGGGCGCGGTGCACGACAGTGGCGAGATGACCTACATGAACCTCGTGCACCTCGCCTGCTGCGACGGCACCGATCCCGACAGCCTGACCAGGTTCGAGATCGAGGGCCGCGCGCAGGCCATGCAGGCCATCGACGCGCTGCGCCGCTACACGCCCGGCTGCGAGGGCGTGCGCCTGCGCAACTTTGGCATGTCGATCGGCATTCGCGACACCCGCAAGATCGACGCCCATTACAACATGACCGACCACGACGCCCGCGAGCAGGGCCGCTTCGAGGACAGCATCGGCATCTACCCGGAATTCATCGACGGCTACGGCGTGCTGATCCTACCCACCACGGGCCGCTACATGCAGATCCCCTACCGCTCGATGCTGCCCAAGCAGGTCAAGAACCTGCTGGTCGCGGGCCGCGCCACCGGCGGGTCGCGCATCGCCCATGCCGCCACCCGCAACATGGCCTGCTGCGCCGTCTCGGGTCAGGGCGCGGGCGTGGCCGCGGCGCTTTCGATCAAGGCAGGCACCGCGCTCGACGCCGTGGACATGACCGCCGTGCAGGCCGAGGTGAAACGCCAGGGCGTCCGCATCGACTGAGGCTGTCAGGCGGGCGCGGGGCTGCGATAGGCGGCCTCGATCTCGATCAGCCGCTGCTTGCGCCAGAGCCCGCCGCCGTATCCGGTCAGCCGCCCGTCGGCGCCGATCACGCGGTGACAGGGCACCATCAGCGCGATGCGGTTGGCGCCGTTGGCCCGCGCCACGGCGCGCACCGCATCGGGTCGCCCGATCTCTCGCGCGATCTCCGAATAGCTGCGCGTCTCGCCGGCCGGAATGGCGCGCAGCGCTTCCCAGACCTCGCGGCTGAACGCACTGCCGTGATAGGCAAGCGGCGTCGCGAATTGCGCCTGACGCCCGGCGAAAAAGGCGTCGAGCTCCGCGCGCGCCTGCGCGGCGGGCTCCGTCTCGCCGATGCCGATGTCGCCGCTGACCGAGGCCTGCAGCTCTTTCAGCTCCGCCGCCAGCGCCTTGCGCCCGGTGAACTCCAGCAGGTGCAGGTGCGTGGGGCAAGCCACGGCAATCATGTCGCCGAGCGGTGTGGGAATCCAGGTGGCCTGCAGCATCCCGCCGCCCCGCAGCGCGGCGGGCGTCATCCCCAACAGCCGTGCCACGGCGGCGCGAAAGGCCGCGGGCGACTCGAAGCTTGCCTCGATCTGCGCGTCGATCACCCGCCCGCCGACGGCTAGCACCTCGAACCCCTCACGCAACCGCCGCTGGCGGGCCATCTCGAGGAAGGTCATGCCAAACTGCCGCTTGAAGGCGCGGCGCACGGTCGAGGAATCGTAGCCGCGCGCAGCCACGTCCCCTTCGGACCATCGGTGGCCGGGATCGGCATCGAGCGCGGCCAGAAGGTCGGTCACAATGGGATCGCGCCCCGCGGCGGCATCGAGCGGCTTGCAGCGCTTGCAGGGGCGAAAACCGGCCTCGATGCACCCCGCGATCGTGTCGCGGAAGGTGCAGTTCTCGGACTTGGGTTTCCGCGCCGGGCAGACGAAGCGGCAGAAGATGCCGGTCGTCGCCACGCAGACCCAGGCCCGCCCCTCGTAGGAGGGATCGCGGTCCAGCAGGGCCTGGTAGATGGTCGGGTGATCGGGCAGGTCGAACAACATGCTCCGACCCTAGCACCGCCCGATGCCCCGTGCGGCCTGAAATCGGGCGCCAATTTCGGAAACCGCGCAGGCCCTGGGGCCAGAGGTCCGCACTGCGTCGGCGCCCCGCGCAACAGGTCCCCTCTCACCTGGGGGGCATGTTTTCAGCGACCAGCGGGCGGAGACCAGGAGCGTTCGTCACGCAGGCGAAGGCCGCAAGATTTCATCGCAACTTACCGGCGGCCCGGAGCGACGCCCCACGTCAGCCCGTTTGCGCAACCTATCCCCTCCCCCTGTCAGGGGGAGGGCCAGGGAGGGGGCCGGCAATACGTACCAACACCCCGTCCCCGCGGGACAAACCTAAAAAACGGTTAACCAAAATAGGTAACCCATTGATTCATATAGGGCGCACAGATGTCCCGGCCCGGGACACCTATTTTCAGGCCAGGTGATCCACCCGCTTCAGCTGCTGGGCGAGGCTGTCCACCACCTCCAGCCAGCGGCTCACCAGCGCCGGATCAGACGGCGCCGCGGTGACGCCCACGGGCACTTCCTTGGCCATCACCGCCTCGACCGCGAGCGACACCGGAATCGACACCAGCCGGCCCATGGCATTGCCACGCTGATCGCCCCGGGCATCCATCACCCAGGTCCGGTGCCAGACGGTCTCGCCGTCCTTCTCGGCCCTGAGCGAGACGCAGAGCACCACCCGGTCGGCCTCGCCCTCCTCGTAGGCGTTCTCCTTCAGCAACTTGTCGGCCATCTCCTGAAGCCGCGCATCGTCGGCCGTACCGACCTCGGCAAAGATGTCCTTCCAGGCCTCGGCCCAACCATCCAGCCGCAGCGTGCCGCGGACGAAGTCCTTCACCGGCCATTCGGGCTCGAAGCCGTATTCCGCCATGAAGGGCAGCGAGTCGCGGTTGGGATAGACCTCGAAGGCCTCGGGGCTGTCGAGCGGCGCCTCGTAGCGCCCCAGCGCATCCCAGGGCCGGTTCACCTCGAGCACCTCGAAATCCCGCACCGATTTCGACGGCGACCGCAGCGCCTTCAGCACGCCGACCGGCGCCCAGCTGAACTTGTAGCGCATCGGGTTCGGCTTGGCCGGCACACCGCCGCAGTAGGAGGTGAAGCTGATCGTGTTCGAGGGATCGTAGGCGGCCGAGCCCTTGTAGGCGGTGACCAGATCATGCGCCATCAGGTGGTCGATGCCCGGGTCGAGCCCGACCTCGTTCACCAGCCGCAGGCCCTTTTCCTGCGCCATCTCGTCCAGATCGCGCATCTGCGGTGCGATGTACGACGACGACACGAAATCCGCGCCGGTCTCGATGGCGAGCGAGGCCAGCGGCACATGCCAGTCGGCGGGCAGCATGGAGACGATCACATCGCCCTGCTTCAGCTCGGCCGAGACGGTCTCCATCGAGAAGGGGCCGATCTTGTCCGTCAGATCGCCGACCGCCTCGCGCGCCTTGGATTCGGTCCGGTTCCAGACCTTCACGTCATGTCCCGCCTCGATCAGGCGGCGAAGGCCGGGGATCGTGCTCAGCCCCGTGCCGCACCAGTGAATCGTCATGCTGCCTCTCCTGTGTGTTTGTCGAATTCGGTCCTGGCCCGTCCCCAGACGCCGCTCTCCAGCGCGTCGAGCGTGGCGAGATGCGGCAGAAGCTGCGCCGCGAAATCCTCGGAGCTCTCCAGCGGCAGGAGCGAGGGCAGGTTGTCGATCGCCATGACCTCGAGCGGGGGATCGTCATGCACCCGCAGGAGGGGCGCCTCCCAGCTCGTGGCGCGGTCGTAGACGGGAACGGGATTGAAGCTGCTGTCCGGATCGCAGGCGATGTCGCCGATGACCCGCAGCTTGCGGTCGCGCGTGCCCGCATCGCCCGGCACAAAGACCGGCACGCCGGGGCCCGCGAGGATGCAGTTGAAGAAAAGCGCGTGGTCCAGCACCTCGGGGAAGGGGCCGCCGTGGGCGGTCTCGGCCATGTCCCAGGGGGTGACGGGCACGCCCATGGCAGTGCAGAGATCCCGCGCACCGCTGCCCACGCGGCCGAGCGCGCCGATGACCAGCGCGTCGGGTGTCTCGCCGGTGGCCTCGACGGCGGCCTTCACTTCGGCGCGCATGGCCTCCGCCCGCGGCCAGGTGGTGACCGGCGGGCAGGGCTTGTCCTGCCGCTGCGCGGCCCAGGCCAGCAGCGTGACCGCCGCGCCCGCGTAGCCCGCCCAGTAACCGAAGGCGGCGACCCGGCGGCCGTTTTCGTCGACAAGGTATTCGAGGTCGTAGAGCGCACCGCCTCCGGCCTTGAAACGCTCCAGCAGGCGGGCGCCGGCGCTCTGGCCCTTGTAGGCGTGGCCGAACATGATGTGGCGGTGGGGCAGGGGCGTGCCATCGTCGGGCAGCTCCTTCAGGCCGAAGATCAGCGCATCGTGCGGCGCGTCGGGCCAGCTGCCTTCGGGCGCGACCTCGGCGCCCGCCTCGCGGTAGGCCTCGATCGGGATCACGCGGCGGGCGCTCTCTTCCACCGTGACGCGGAAGCCCCGCGAGATCAGCTCGCGCGCGCCCTCGGGCAGCAGTCCGACCCGTTCCTCGTGCGGGCGGGATTCGGCCCGCACCCAGAGATGCACCATGTCCTGTTCCTTCATTTTGGACGCACGCTAGCGCAAGCTGCGGCGGGCCGAAACCCGCGGCTCAGAGATGGCTGCGGGCGTGCTGGCGGTGGGGGTGTTCGAGGTGGGGCAGGGCGTTGAACTGCACCATCGCCAGCCCCGTGGGCATCGGGTGCAGCCGGTGGACCGAGCTGTTTTCGATGGCGAGGCAGAGGTGGCTCATGGCAGTCACATCGAGCCCCATGACGATGCGGATGGCCATGCCGATCAGCCCGCCGGAAGTGACGACAAGGGCGCGGCCGTCGCCCGCGGCGATCTCGTCGAGGGCCTCGCGGGTGCGGGTCTCGAAGGCCTCGAAGCTCTCGGGCGGGTTGTCGATCCGGCCCGCCTGCCATTCGGAGAAGACCCGCGGCATGTGCCGGAGGAAGCCTTCGCGGTCGCGGGGGATGGCGATGCCCTGCTGCTGCTCCAGAAGCTGGGAGAGGGTGAAATATTCCAGTTCGTTCAGACGGGGGTCGATCACGAGGTCTTCGGCGCCCATGGCGGCGGCGGTCTCGGCGTGGCGGCGCAGGGTGCCGCAGTAGGCGCGGGCAAAGGTCTCGCCGGCATCCCGGAAGTGCTCGCCCAGCCAGGCGGCCTGCTGGTGGCCGAGGTCGCTGAGGCGGTCGTAGTCGCCCTCGGTGCGGGCGGCGCTGTTGGCCTGACCGTGGCGGACGAGGGTGACGTGGGACATGGGCGCTCTCCTGCTTTCGGGGCGGTCCTAGACCGGCCCGGCTGCGATGGGAAGAGGGGTGCGGAGCGGGCGGTTTCGGGTGCAGATACTCGGGGGTATCGGGGTGTCCCGGGCCGGGACATCTTGGAGATCTAAGAAAATCAATGGCTTAGATTTT
>CAYNKL010000226.1:0-6308 GCA_964397775.1 uncultured Rhodobacterales bacterium
GTCGCGACCGTCAATCTTCCAGCATGATCTCCACCCTACGCTCCACCTCGACATGCGCGGGGTCGAAGTAGCCCAACTCGACGTCGAGGAAGAGGTCGGCGTCCTGTGCCGTGTCTACATCGCCCTTGAGCAAAGCGACAAGGCTCGGATCCTCGACGAGCCGTGCCAGCCGTAGGATATCCGCGTCGCTGTGGGGCACGCGCCGTTGGCTCCCTCGCGGCGAATGGACCAGAGGGACGTCGGTCCGGCGCAGCGCGGCGACGGCCCGTGCGGCGGCGAGCTTGACCTCCGGCTCGGTCGCGCCGGCCAGTTGCAGCGCGAGGATCGCGGTCCGCTGACCGCCCAGCGGCGCATGCGCCTCAAGCAGCGACAGCAGGCCTTCGAGGTCGGGTGCGCTCCAGATCAGGTCGCTCAGGGTCGTGGCGGCGCGTGCGCCGCCGTCGAGCCTCGCCTCCATCGCCGCGCGCAGGTCCGCATCTGCCTCCTTGAGTTCGAAGTGGAGGTATCGCGCGATCGTCGCCCGGACCAATCCGCGGTCGAGCTTGCCCCAAAGCGCCGCGGCGTCCGATACCCGATCGGCCAGCAGGCCTGCGGGCGTATCGGGGTCTGCGCCCCCGTCCAGCGTGAGCGCGACCCGAAGCAGGCCCATGCGGTCCGCTCGGCAGGCCACGAGGCAGGCCAAGCGCCGCGCCTCGCGCGTGGGCGGCACCCGGAGCGCGGCAAGCGCCTCGGCCAGCGGCAGGGATGCAGCTTCCAGCATCGCCCGCCTCGTGTCGTCGAGGCCACCCATGGCCTCGATCTCGGCGTCGAGCTGCTCCGCCGCCCGCAGGGCACGGAGCAACGTCGCGAGGTCGCGGTCCGTTCCCGTGCGCCGGGCCGCGTCGACCGCCTTGCCGATTGCGTGGAGCATCCCGCAGGCGAGCAGTCGCAGTGCGTAGGCCCTTCGGTCGGCGTCGTCATCGAACACCTCGCGCAGCGCAGAGAGCAGGATCGCGCGACGCGCGGGCTGCCCGACGAGGTCTAGCTTGTCTTCGTCTTCGTCCCCGCCCCGGCGCACCACGAGATGCACCGCCCGGGCGGCGGCAGCTTCCTCTTCGGTGATCGCGCGCAGAAGATCGCGTTCGCCGTCCAGGCGCAGCTTCGCGGCAGGATCGCCCTCGAACATGCGCACCCATGGCAGGAGGGCGGCCTCCAGCGGAGGCACGAACTTATCGGCCAAGTCGCTGACCGGGCGGCTCAACACCATAGGAAGGTCGGGCGTAGAACCGATCACCAGCATCGGCAGAATGTCCGAAGGCGACCACGCGCTGTCGCGGATGTTGCGCTTGCGCGAGGCGAGACGTGCCGCGTCCGGCGGCGCTACCCCGATCAGCGGCCCGAGCGGGACGGCATCGGTCGGATTGGCCATGTTAAGGGGTGCCGGAGGCCGTCCCACGGCGAGGCGCAAACCGTCAAGGGCAGGCAGGTCGGGCCCCTTCGCCCCGGGCTGCTCTGCGAGGGGGCGCAGAACAGCGCGGTCCATCTGGCTGCGTGCGGTCGTATGCAGCACCACCAAGAGCGACCGATCAGCGGGACGCAGGTCCATAATAGCACGCAGGTCGGCCATGTCGCGCGGGCCCCATTCCTGCGCGTCGCGGATCACGACGACCCCGACCCCGCGCTCGAAGATCCGCAGCTGGGCCCAGCGCCGCCATGCGGCCCCGTCAGTCCCCGCGGAGGTCTTCAGCCGCCTGCGGACGGCGCCGGACAGGCGCGGTCGCAGCGCGGGGGGCAGCAGGGCCAGAAAGAAGCCGAGACAGGCGACCAGCAGCGCGAGCGCCGCGCCCGGCAGGCCCACCACGTCGAAGAGTTCGAACGCCCCGATTTGGGAGGTGAGCGCGCGCAGGATGGCGGCCCACGGCTCCGCCCAGAGGGCAGGCTCGTCCGGGGGCGCGCCGGGCGCGCCGAGACCGTAGGCTGCCGCCAGCACCGCGAGCGGCAAGCCCACGACGACGAGCCTTACCATCGGGGTCGCTGCCAGCACGCGCAGCGCGGTCGCCCCCCGGCGGCGGCCTCGCAGGAGCGCGGCGTCGAACATGGGCGACGGGTCGTCGGCACCGGCCATCGCCGCCTGCGACCGTGGGAGGTGCTCGATCACAACCGGCTCAGCGATGCCGACGGCGGTGAAGCGCAGGTTGCGGATCGCGCGCCGGACCGATTCGGGAAGCGCGGTGGGCGGGTCGTCCTTCGTCTCTTGCGAGCGGCGCAGGGCGGCGATCTGGTCCGGCAGGCCGTCGATCACTGAGGCGTCCGCGGTGACCAGGGCGAGGCGCACGGTCTCCGCCCGCCGCTCCGTCCCGTCGCGGCCTAGCCCGCTCGCAAGGCGGTCAAGCTCCGCCCAGATCGCGGCGGTGCCGTCGCCAGTGGCCTGGCGCCGGAACCGCAGCCGCTCCGTCTCCGCCCGGCAAAGATAGCGGCCGTCGACATGGTCCTTCGTTGCAGTCGTCTTCGGAGAAGGTTCGGCGGGCCACCAAGCATCGAGGCAATGCAGGCAGCCCGGACCGCCGACGAAGCGCACCAGCTGGTCGGGGTCGGACAGCCCGATTGTGGCGAGGGCGACGGCGGTCGGCCCGGAATCCGCCGGTCCCGGCAGGAACGCGACGGAGAAAGGGGTGGTGAAGTTCAAGGTGGTGTCGTCCGGCTGGGTCACCCAGCTCGACGGCCTGCCATTGCCCCACGCGCGGTTACACTCGAGGTCGGGCGGAAGCGCCGTCCCATGGGTGGCGATCACCGCCAGTCGGTTGTCGAACAGGTCGTTGTCGGGAGCGGAGTCGACGACACTCGCTCCCCGGCCGCGCAACATCAACATCGCAATGCCACCGATGGCATTCCCCCAGCACTCGTTTCCCGCAATCTGGAGGGCGTGCGAGGAGAAGAGGGCGATGCCGGAGTGGGCGTTGCCGTGGCAGCGGTTGCGGCGCAGCGCCGCCTCCGAGGACGCAACGAGGCACTTAGGATGGGGACCGAGCACGATGCCCGCATCCTGGTTCCCCCAGCATTCGTTATCGGCGATCTCCGGCGCATGTGAGGACACGAGGGCGATGCCGGAGAGAGCGTTGCTGTGGCATCGGTTGCGATGCAGCGCCGCCTCCGAACCGACCTCGGGGCTCTCGGGGGCACGACTGAGTGTAATGCCCGCTTCCTGGTTCCCCCAGCACTCATTCTCGGCGATCTCCGGCGCGTGCGAGGACAAAAGGGCGATGCCGGAAGAGGCGTTGCCGTGGCAGTGGTTGCGGCGCAGCGCCGCCTGCGAAGAAGCAGTGGGGCTCTTTGGGTTGCGAGCAAGCACGATACCAAAGTTCCGGTTCTCCCAGCACTCGTTATCGGCGATCACAGGCGCATGCGAGGATTCGAGGACGATGCCGGAGAAGCTATTGCCATGGCAGCGGTTGCGATGCAGCGCCGCCTCCGAACCGACCTCGGGGCTCCCGGGGGCACGAATGAGCGCAATACCTGCGTTCTGGTTCCCCCAGCACTCGTTATCGGCGATCTCCGGCGCGTGCGAGGATTCGAGGGCGATGCCGGAGAAGCTATTGCCGTGGCAGCGGTTGCGGCGCAGCGCCGCCACCGAGGAGGCGGAGCTCTTTGGGTTGCGAGCAAGCACGATACCAAAGTTCCGGTTCCCCCAGCACTCATTATCGGCGATCACAGGCGCATGCGAGGATTCGAGGACGATGCCGGAAAAGGCGTTGCCGTGGCAGCGGTTGCCCGTGATCGCCCCCGCTCGGCAGGCGACAAGCAACAAGCCCGATCCGTCACTCCCCATAACCGCGCATCCCGTGACGGAGGTGCCCTCCCCACCGCGCAGGCAGATACCGTGGCAGGCTCGCGCTCCCTCGACGTCGACATCCTCGATCCGCCCGTCGGCGACGGCGTCGAACAATACTACGCCCCATTCGACGAACGCATCCTCGCCCTCCTCGTAGGGCGCCGCATCAGGCACGCGACGGGTCGGGACGTCCTCGGCGCGGACCTCTACGGAGATACCTTCCACTACCACGGAGGTCACGCCGCACGCCTCCAGCGCGGGGCCGGGGCCGCGATGGACCAGCACGGCCCCGGCCCCCGACAGCGTCACGGCCGACCCCAGCCGCAGCGTCTCCGCCCCCTCATAGCGACCTGGCGCGAGCCGGACCGTGTCGCCCGGTGCGGTCCGCGCCAAGGCGGCGGCGATCCCCTCATAGCCCCCGCCAGGGCTGCACGCGTGTTCCGTCATCCGATCCATCCCCGCTTCCAAGCTATAAGAGGCGGATCCGTCTCTGTGGTCAAATGCCCGGGGACGAGCTGCCAACCGTATGGCAACGCCGGAACGATGAAGCGGCGTGCGCCTAGAGAAATGCGCTCCCATGAGACGACCGGAGGAAACGTTTTAGCGGTCCCGCAAGAGTCGCCTGCGACTTTCGATACGCCGCAGAGGGCAAGTCTAGATCCATACGCAACATCACCCTGCATCCGCAGCAAAATCCAACCAAGCCGCCATTCGTGCATCACGCGGCGTCGGGCCAAGTGGGCTCATCCCTGCCATTCGCCGCACGTTGCATGAGCGTCCGTATTGTTGGCTGAACTGACCGAGGCTGTCGATGATCTTTGATTGGCCCGGTCGGCTCTTTCCCACGCTGGACAATCAGCTAGGGGCCAGCCAGAAATCCCGACGAGCAACGGGGGCAAAAGCACACTCGTGCAGCCCGCCCCAAGTGGCGGTCAAAACAGGTTTTTTACGCCATCGCGACCAGACCACTGTGCCCCATTCCTCGCGAAAACCTCATATCTTGAAGATATGTGCAGTGATTCCAACTGCCAGGCGATCGTCCCGAGTCCTAATAACTAGAGAGAGGCGTAGAACACAGATCACCTGCCTGACACCAGAGACCTGAAAGACCTCCACACCCAAGCGGGCTCGACACGGCAGCTCACCTCCAATGACGGCTCAGCTTGCTCAAGGCGTCATTGATCTCCTTGGAGAGCTCTATGTAACTCACCAACCCATACTGCTCGCTTTCAGGTGCAGCAACGCGGGGCAGGCCGGCCCGACGGCCAGCCTGTTTCGCACGCTCAACCAACGCATTTCTGACTTCCTTGCGTTTCGACCGGAGAGCAACGCGCTTCGCGGTCAAAGCAATCACACCGCCTCGGAGGAATATTTGCTCCCTGATTACCCGCCGCACGCTCGAGATCGGATCCTTGCCGACAGGCACGACAGGCAGCTTCATGGAAAAGCACTCTCGCTGCAGCTGGGTAAAGTTATAGCCAAACAACTGCTCCGGATCCCCAAGCTTCGCCTTGGCGACTTCATGGTCCCGCAGCGTGACCTCGAGGCGGACCCGCTTCTCTTCATCATTCAACTGAACAAGATCATCCGCGAACCGCTGCCTATCAATGATCTTGTCCATCAGGCGCCACATGCGAGGTCCATCTCGTTGGCCCAGGTAGAAGGTCGCGTCGTAGGGAACCCCAAAACGGGCGCCCTGGCTCACGCCTCCTCGGAGTATGGCGTCCGGCGCAAACAACTGGCTGTCCTTGCCCTCTGCACCCCAGGCAAACCTTGGCTCTTTTTTATAGCCCGTCCACGCCTCTGAAGGGAGGAATAAGCTCCGCGCCAGCACACCGAATATACGCTCCCGTGCTGCGTCGGAAGGCGTCCTCGGATAGAAGTCGACGCTGATCTCGATCGCGGTCGTTGTGCTGCCCAAGACCTGAAAGCGATGGTCGAGCGCCCTGAGCACCGATTGAAGAAGGTCCTTTCTCGGCTCTTGGAAGCGGATCTTGAAAGTGTTGGCAACATTGCCCGGCCCCGCCCCGACTGGATCCACGTATGTGCGGCGATCACCACGGTAGTGCTGCGTGAGAACCGTCTGCACATGCTGAAACTGCGTATTCTTTGCAAAACGAAACTCGACTTCACACCAGTCAACAACGGCAGTGACACGATAACTGCCAATCTCCACGTCGGGTGTCAGGACATCGCCTGCCTTGCCAGCTTGTTGCAAGTCCGAGGGCACAGCCTTGTAAGTTAGCGTCTGACGATCCCCGAATGTCTTCTTGCGCGCCAACAACACACTACGTTTGACCATGACCTACCTCGCGACCTTCATTTGATGGCGAGAAACCACGCTGATGAAGTCATGGCGAGTCGATTATCCCCTGCCTACGCTCGGCAGTGACGGGTCAGCTCCAGAAGCGTCAGGGATACCGCGCGACAAGCGTCAGATCCCATCGGGCAATAAGAAAACTCCTTCTTTTCCAGAGCTATAACTTCATTGCAAGCAAAC
>CAYNKL010000227.1:0-6273 GCA_964397775.1 uncultured Rhodobacterales bacterium
CCGCCGTCGGGGCGCGCCTGCTTGCCGCCGATATAGAGCTTGGCGGTGCGGTCCACGTCCTGCGGCTCTGCCGTTTCGCCGACAAAGGCACTGGTGCGCACCAGCGGCGCGGCGCCGGAATGTGCCCTGAGATAGGCGCCCAGCCCCTCCCAGCCGCCTTCGCGGCCAAAGCCCGACTCGCGCACGCCGCCGAAGGGCGCCGCCGCGTCGAACATGTTCGACCCGTTCACCCAGACCACGCCCGCGGCCAGCTTGGGCGCCACGTCGAGCGCGGTGTTCAGATTCTCGGACCAGACCGAGGCCGCCAGCCCGTAGCGCGTGTTGTTGGCAAGCTGCACCGCCTCGTCCGGCGTGCGGAAGGTCGAGGAGACCAGCACCGGACCGAAGATCTCGTCCTGCATCAGCGCCGAGGCGGGCGAGAGGCCCGAGATCAGCGTGGGCGGGTAGAAGCAGCCGTCGGGCATGGCGCAGGCGGCGCGGTGCACCTCGCCCTCGCCCGCGTGGCGGTCGACCAGCGTGCGGATGCGTTCGAGCTGTTCGGGATCGACGATGGCACCGACGTCGATGGATTTGTCGAGCGGGTCGCCCACCCGCAGGCTGTCCATCCGGCGCTTGAGCCGCGCGTGGAACTCCTCGGCCACGCCCTCCTGCACCAACAGGCGCGACCCCGCGCAGCAGACCTGCCCGCCGTTGAACCAGATGGCATCCACCAGCCCCTCGACGGCACTGTCCAAGTCCGCGTCCTCGAAGACGATGTAGGGCGACTTGCCGCCCAGCTCGAGCGTCAGGGCGATGTCGCGGCCCGCCGTGGCGGCGCGGATCTTGCGGCCCACCTCGGTCGAGCCGGTGAAGGCGACCTTGTCCACGTCGGCGTTCACGATCATCTCGCCCACGGCACCATCGCCGGTCACGATGTTCACGACACCGCGTGGCAGGCCCGCCTGCCGGCAAAGATCGGCAAAGCAGAGCGCCGTGAGCGAGGTCCATTCGGCCGGTTTCAGCACCACGGTATTGCCCGCCGCGAGAGCCGGCGCGACCTTCCAAGCGAGCATCAGCAGCGGGAAATTCCACGGGATGATCTGGCCGCAGACGCCCTGCGGCTCCATCCCCGGCAGCTCGCTGTCCATCAGCTGGGCAAGCCCCGCGTGATGGTAGAAGTGGCGCGCCACCAGCGGCACGTCGATGTCGCGGCTTTCGCGGATCGGCTTGCCGTTGTCGAGCGTCTCGAGCACCGCGAGCAGGCGCGCATGCTTCTGCACCAGCCGCGCCAGCGCATAGAGATACCGCGCCCGCGCCTTGCCGCCCAGCGCCGCCCATCCGGGTTGCGCGCCCCGCGCCGCGGTGACGGCGGCATCGACATCCTCCTGCGAGGCCTGCGTCAGCGTGGCGAGCACTTCGCCCGTGGCCGGGTTGCGACTGTCGAAGCCCTCGCCCGGCGTGGTCATGGCCCCGTCGATGTAGTGGCCGAAGCGCGACCCCTGGTCGGCGAGCCAGGCCAGCGCATCGGCGGAAGATTCCGGGGCGGTGCCATAGTCCATGGTCTCGAAGATTTCCTTGATGGTCATCAGATCGGGCCTCTCAGCAGGAGGAAGGCGACGTAGGCCAGCCACAGAACGGCCAGCCCCCAGACAAAGTACATGACGCGGGCGCTGCGCCGGTAGAGGGCGACGTAGGCCTCAAGCCCCTCGGGGGCGGGCTCAGGCGGCGCGAACTCGGGCTCGTCCCCCAGTTGCCGCCGCAGGCGCGTCGGCAGGTCCCGCGCGGCGCGCTTGATCTTCTTGCGGCGCCAGGACTTGGCCCCGAGGAAGAGCGCGAAAAAGATACCGATCAGCAGGACGCGGGGGTCGTTCCTCATGGCGTCACGCCATCGCGTGGCGCCAGTTGGCGGAATAGGCGCCCGTCACGTGGTGTTCGAGCTGCCGCTCGATGTCGCCCAGCAGCGAGGATGCGCCGAAGCGGAAGAGATGCGGACGCAGCCAGCGGTCGCCCAGCTCTTCCTTCACCATGGCGAGATACACGAGCGAATCCTTCGCCTTGGAGATCCCGCCCGCGGGCTTGTAGCCGACGCGGTAGCCGGTCAGGTCGTAATATTCGCGGATCGCCCGCATCATCACGAGGCTCACCGGCAGCGTGGCGTTGACGCCTTCCTTGCCGGTCGAAGTCTTGATGAAATCGGCCCCCGCCATCATGCAGACCATCGAGGCGCGCGCCACGTTGGTCAGCGTGCCAAGCTCGCCGGTCGCAAGGATCGCCTTCACGTGCGCCTCGCCGCAGGCGGCGCGGAAGGCGCGCATCTCATCGTAAAGCGCCTGCCAGTCGCCGGTCAGCACGTGGCGGCGCGAGATAACGATGTCGATCTCGGACGCGCCCGCCGTCACGCTTTCGCCGATCTCGGCCACGCGCAGGTGGAAGGGCGACAGGCCCGCAGGAAAGCCGGTGCTGACTGCCGCCACGGGAATGCCCGAGCCGTCGAGCGCCTTCACCGCGGGCGCGATCATGTCGTGGTAGACGCAGACCGCGCCGACGGTCAGGTCCGGCAGGCCGATGGCGTCGAGCAGGTCGGCGCGGACGGGCTGCCGCGCCTTGGCGCAAAGCCGGGCCACGCGGCCGGGCGTGTCGTCGCCCGCGAGCGTCGTCAGGTCGATGCAGGAGATGGCACGCGCAAGCCAGGCCGCCTGGTGCGCCTTCTTCACGCTGCGCCGCCCCGGCAGTGTCGCGGCGCGCCGCTCCACCGCCGAGCGGTTCACCCGCTGCGACAGCACGCGGTCCATGTCGAGCGCCATGCCCGGGTTGCGCGGTTCGTGCACCTGCGGAAGCTGATGCGTGCCCTGACGCTCTGCGGTCTGCATGGGGGTCCTCCGTTTGGCGAAGACGGTGGCACGGGCGCCGCGTCCGGGCAAGCCTGCCCTCGCGGCGCGTGCGTGGGGCGGCGCAGGGGCCGCCCCGGCAGGCTCAGCGGATCAGACGCCCGCCTTGACGATGGCCTCGGCCAGCACCGGCACGGTGTCCTTGTTCAGGCCTGCCACGTTGAAGCGGGAATCGCCCACCATGTAGATGCCGTGGCTTTCGCGCATGGCCTCGACCTGCTCGGGCGTGGCGCCGAGGCGCGAGAACATGCCCCGGTGCTGCGCGAGAAAGCCGAAGCGGTCCGACCCGGTCAGGCGCTGCAGCTCGGCGGCGAGCTGTTCGCGCAGGCCCAGCATGGTCAGGCGCACATCCTCGAGCTCGGCGGCCCAGTCGCCGCGCAGCTCGGGGTCGTTCAGCACCATGGTCACCAGCCGCGCACCGTGGTCCGGCGGGAACGAGAAGTTCTGCCGGTTGAGGTAGTTCAGCGTCTGCTGGTTCAGCTTTTGCTTTGCCGGATCGTTGCAGACCGCCATCAGGATGCCGGTGCGCTCGCGGTAGATGCCGAAGTTCTTGGAGCAGCTCGCCGCGATCAGGCACTCGGGCACGGAGGAGGCCACCATGCGCACGCCCTCGGCGTCGGCGTCGAGCCCGTCGCCGAAGCCCTGGTAGGCAATGTCGATCATGGGCGTGGCGCCGGTTTCCAGCAGCAGGTCGATGACGGCCTTCCACTGACTGGGGTTCAGGTTCGCGCCCGTGGGATTGTGGCAGCAGCCGTGCAGCAGCACGACGTCGCCCTTACCGGCCTTGCCGATATCCTCCATCATGCCATCGAAGTCGACGCCGCGGGTTTCGTCGTCGAAATAGCGGTAGGGGACCTTCTCGATCCCCATGTGGCCGAGGATCGACAGGTGGTTGGGCCATGTCGGGTCGCTGTGGAAGACGCGCGTGCCGGGGTTGGCCATGCGGGCAAGATCGAAACCCTGCCGCACCGCGCCGGTGCCGCCCGGCGTCGCCGCCGCGGCCACGTTGGTGCGCGGCACCGCGTCGCCCAGAACGAGGTTCACCATGGCATCGCCATAGGCGGGATCGCCCGCAAGCCCGGTGTAGGCCTTGGTTTCCTCGACCTCCCAGAGCTGCTTTTCGGCGGCCTTGATGGCGCGCATGATCGGCGTGCGGCCCTGCGGATCCTTGTAGACGCCGACGCCGAGGTCCACCTTCTGCTCGCGCGGATCCTCCTTGTAGGCCTGCATGAGCATCAGGATCTTGTCGGCGGGCTGTTCCTTGAGGGTCTCGAACATCAATCGTCTCCGGTGGCTACGGGCAGGGTCGGGAACTGGCCCCATTCGGTCCAGGACCCGTCGTAGAGCGAGTGGTCATGCTTGCCGATGCGTTCCAGCGCGAGGCTCAGGATCGCGGCGGTCACGCCGGAGCCGCAGCTGGTGATGGCAGGCTTGGAAAGGTCGACGCCGGCGGTCTCGAAGGTAGCGCGCAGGGCGTCCGGGTCCTTCATGGTGCCGTCGTCGTTCAGCAGCGTGCGGTAGTGCACGTTCTTGGAGCCCGGGATATGCCCCGAGCGCAGGCCCTCGCGGGGCTCGGGCTCTTCCCCGCGGAAGCGGGCGGGCGCACGGGCGTCGAGAATCTCGGTATCGCGCAGCTTGGAGGCCTCGGACACCTGCGTCACGTCGCGGACCATGTGGGCCTGGCGGCGGACGGTCATGTGGCGGTCGCGCACGATGGGGGGCATGTCCTCCACGGGGCGGCCCTCGGCCTGCCACTTGGGCAAGCCGCCGTCGAGCACGGCCACGTCCTCCTTGCCCATCAGGCGGAACAGCCACCAGACGCGCGCGGCGGAAAACATGCCGGCGCCGTCGTAGACCACGACCTGATGGCCGTCGCCCACGCCCATGGCGCGGCAGCGGGACATGAACTTCTCGACCGGGGGCGCCATGTGCGGCAGCTCGGAGCGCTGGTCGGACATGTCGTCGATGTCGAAGAAGCGCGCGCCGGGCACGTGTGCGTCCTCGTACTCGGCCTTCGGGTTGCGGTCGCTGCCGGGCAGGTACCAGCTTGCGTCCAGCACACGCAGGTCGGGGTCGGACAGATGCCGCTCAAGCCAGTCGGTGGAAACCAGCAGACGGGGATCCTCGGGCGCCATGAAAAGCTCCTCTCGCGTATCCCGTGTTGATTAGACGCGCGCAGGTCCGGTGGCAAGACCGGCTCAGTTGCGCTCCTTCAGCAGACGCTGCTTCTGGCGGTTCCAGTCCCGCTTGGCCTCGGTCTCGCGCTTGTCGACGGTCTTCTTGCCCTTGGCGAGGCCGATCTTGATCTTCGCGACGCCCTTGTGGTTGAAGTAGAGCACCAGCGGCACAAGGGTCATGCCCTTGCGCTGGGTCTCGTTCCAGAGCCGCGCCAGTTCCTTTTTCGAGGCGAGCAGCTTGCGCCGCCGACGGTCCTCGTGGCCGAACATGGCCTGCTCGTAGGGCGCGATGTAGGCGTTCACCAGCCACAGCTCGCCGTCCTCGACCGCCGCATAGCTTTCGGCGATGTTGGCGGTGTTGAGACGCAGGGACTTCACCTCGGACCCGGTCAGCACGATCCCGCACTCGAGATCGTCCTCGATCGCGTAATCGAAGCGCGCGCGCCGGTTCTCGGCGATCACCTTGTAGTTCGGGTTCTGTGCAGGTTTCTTGGCCATGGCAGGGCTACATAGTCATGCGTGGCGCCCCTGTCCATGACCCGCGGCAGCGCCGGGGTCATGGAGATCGTCTGCGGCAGGCCGACCCGCTGTCTAGGCGCCGTTCCCGCCCCGGACGAGACGCGAGTCACGCTCCGGCTGATCCTGCGCCGAAGTGGCATGCGCGTGGGTGCCATGGGAACCCCGCGAAACGCGGATCACGGCGACGACGAGCAATCCCAGCATCAGAAGCCAAAGAACCGGGCTCAACATCATCAGGCCCAGGCCATGGCCCCAGCCGCCCATATGGTCATAGGGGCCTGCGAGGGCTGGTCCGGCCAACAGGGACAGGGGCAGAAGTATACGGATCATGGCAACCTCCTTCGATCCGACTGACGCGCTCATCCTGCCCCGCCCACGGCCTGCTTGCCTTGATCTGTCGCAAGCCTGAGCTGCACCTCACATCTTTTCCTTGATCCCCGCGCGGATCAGCCACCAGTTCACCGGATAGGAGGTGACAAAGCCGCAGAGCATCGCGATCTGCATCATGAACCAGAACTCGACCGTCGGCACCTCGAGCTTGGCGCCCAGCACCTGCCCGAAGATCCAGAAATGCGCGATGGCCATGAAGCCGTACATGCCGAGCTGCCAGCTGGTCAGCGACAGGGTGTCGGCCTTGACCGCCTGGACCAGGCCCTGCACGGGCGACAGGCCCCGCATCGGCTTGATCGTGAAATACTGGAACGCCACGC
>CAYNKL010000228.1:0-6209 GCA_964397775.1 uncultured Rhodobacterales bacterium
GCTGGCCTGGAACGCGATCGCCACCTTCCCCGGCCTCGAGACGCACAATTCCTACATCGCCAGCCAGACCTTCGACGACCGCCGCGCGGCGCAGGAGGCCCTGGGCTGGGATGTGCACGCCCGTCACCAGGACGGCGTTCTGACGCTGTCGATCACAGGCGAAGACGGTAACCCGGTGCAGGCGGGCACCGTGAAGGCGACGCTGGGCCGGCCGACCCATGTGCTCGACGACAGCGAGCCGGAGTTCGCCTTCGACGGCAACGCCTATGTCGCGCGCGAGGACCTGAACCCCGGCAACTGGGATCTCTGGCTGGAGATCACCGCGCTGGACGGCACCGAGTTCACGCAGCGCCTGCAGGTGGAGGTCCTGCACTGAGATGACCGCGATCATGCGCCCACAGGCCTCGGCCTGCCCGGCCTGCGTCGCCGCCCCCGCGGCCGAGGCGCTGGCCGGATCCGCGTTGCACGAAGAGGACGCGCACGTCGTCCTCTCGCTGCCGACGATCCACTGCGCCGCCTGCATGAGCACCGTGGAGCACGCCCTTGCGGGTGTGCCCGGCGTGCATTCGGCACGGGTCAACCTCACCCGCAAGCGGGTCTCGGTGGAGGCCGATCCCGGCATCCGCGCCGAGGACCTGATCCCGGCGGTGGAGGCCGCGGGCTACGAGGCGCATGAACTGGACACTGCGGCACTGCAGGCCACGGCCACCGACCGCGCGGGCCGCGAGTTGCTGATGCGGCTGGCGGTGGCGGGCTTTGCCGCCATGAACATCATGCTGCTGTCGGTCGCGGTCTGGTCCGGGGCCGAGGGGCCGACGCGCGACATGTTCCACTGGATCTCGGCGGCGATCGCGTTGCCGGCGGTGGCCTTCTGCGCCCAGCCCTTCTTCCGCAACGCCTGGACCGCGCTGCGTGTCGGGCGGCTCAACATGGATGTGCCGATCTCGCTCGCCATCCTGCTGGCTGTGGCAACGTCGCTCTGGGAAACCGCGCTGTCGGGCCAACACGCCTATTTCGACGCGGCCATCACGCTGACCTTCTTCCTGCTGACGGGGCGCTACCTCGACCACCGCACGCGGTCCGCCGCGCGCTCCGCCGCCGAGGAACTGGCCGCGCTCGAGGTGCCCCGCGCCTGGCGCATCGGGGCTGCGGGCGAGGAACAGGTATCGGTGGCCGACCTTGCCGTCGGCGACCTGATCCGGGTGCGCCCCGGCGGGCGGATGCCAGTCGACGGTGAAATCACCGAGGGCACGTCCGAGCTCGATCGCGCGCTGCTGACCGGGGAAACCTTGCCGGTGCTGGCCGAACCCGGCCGCGCGGTGAGCGCGGGCGAGGTGAACCTGACCGGCCCGCTGACCGTGCGGGCCACCGCCGTGGGGCGCGATACCTCGCTGCACCGCATGGCCGATCTTGTCGCCGTGGCCGAGTCTGGCCGGTCGCGCTACACCTCGCTCGCCGACCGGGCGGCCAAGCTCTATGCGCCCGGGGTGCACATCCTCTCGGCGCTCGCCTTCCTGGGATGGCTGATCTACTCGGGCGACCTGCGCGTGGCGCTCAACATCGCGGCCGCCGTTCTCATCATCACCTGCCCCTGCGCGCTTGGCCTTGCCGTGCCCGCCGTCACCACCGCTGCCTCGGGGCGGCTCTTCCGGCACGGGCTTCTGATCAAGGACGCAACCGCACTCGAACGGCTGGCCGAGATCGACACGGTGGTCTTCGACAAGACCGGGACGCTGACGGCAGGCACGCCGCAACCGACCAACCTTGACGCGCTGTCCGAGCGCGACCTGCGCGTGGCGCTGGCGCTGGCACAGGGATCGTCGCACCCGCTGTCGGTGGCGCTGATGCAGGCGGGCACGCTGGCCCCGGCGCATGTGACCGACCTCGCCGAGGTGCCCGGCTACGGCACCGAAGGCAATTGGGACGGCCGCCGCGTGCGCCTTGGCCGCGCGGCCTGGGTCGGGGCGGAGCCCGTCGAGGAAACCGCCGCCTACCTGTCGATCGAAGGCGAGGCGCCGCTCGCCATCACCTTCACCGACCGGCTGCGCGACGGCGCGGAAGAAGCCGTGCAGGGCCTGCGCGAGGCCGGGCTGAAGGTGGTGCTGATCTCGGGCGACGCGCCCGCGCCGGTGGCGGCGCTGGCCCGCAGGCTCGACATCGACGACTGGCAGGCCGAGGCGCTGCCGCAGGACAAGGCCGCGCGCATCACGCAGATGGGCGAGGATGGCGCGCGGGTGCTCATGGTGGGCGACGGGCTGAACGACACCGCAGCCCTGGCGGCGGCGCATGCCTCGATCTCGCCCGCCTCGGCGCTCGATGCGGCGCGGGTGGCCTCGGACATCGTGCTTTTGGGCCGCAGCCTTGCCCCGATCCCCGAGGCACTACGCACCGCGCGCAAGGCACGTCGCCGCATCCGCGAGAATTTCTCGATCGCCTCGTGGTACAACGTCATCGCCGTGCCGCTCGCCATCGCGGGGCTCTGTTCGCCGCTGATCGCGGCGCTGGCCATGTCCGCAAGTTCCGTAACCGTGTCGCTGAACGCGCTGAGAGTGAGGTGAGCCCTTGAATATCCTGGCCTATCTGATCCCGATCTCGCTGGTGCTGGGGGCGCTGGGACTGGTGTTCTTCGTCTTCACCGTGCGATCCAACCAGTACGACGACCCCGAAGGCGACGCGCGGCGGATCCTGTCGGGCGACTACGACGACCGCCCCAAGCAAGATTGAGCCTCAGAGCGGCAGGGCCGTGCTGTTGCAGACGGTGCGGAGCGCGAAGCTCGACTTCATCTGCGCCACGCCCGGCAGGCGGGTCAGGTACTGGCGGTGGATGCGGGCGAAATCCTCGGCATCCTCGGCAACGACCTTGAGGATGTAGTCCGCCGTGCCTGCCATCAGGTGGCATTCCAGCACGTCGGGCACCCGGGCCACGGCCTTTTCGAAGGCGTCGAGCACTTCGTTGGCCTGTGCGTTCAGCGTGATCTCGACATAGACAGTCGTGGCGAGCCCCATCTTGCGGGCATCCAGAAGCGCCACGTAGCCCGAGATCACGCCCGCCTCCTCGAGCCGCTGAACCCGGCGGTGGCAGGCCGAAGCCGAGAGATTCACCTTTTCGCTCAGCTCCGCATTCGACAGACGCCCCCTGCCCTGAAGCACCCGCAATATCCGCCTGTCGGTCTCGTCCAGTTCCATTCGCGCAATTCCTTCCTGTCCGCGACGCTTTTCTTCGAAGGATCTTCGATCACGCCGCGTGTCGTACGACAAGGGCGCTCGCACATTGCGGGGTTTTTCTGGCAGGCTGTGCCTACAAATCAGGAGGAGGAACCCCATGAAGATCGGATGCCCCACGGAGATCAAGCCGCAGGAATTCCGGGTCGGCCTCACGCCCAACGCCGCGCGTGAGGCCGTATCGCACGGGCACGAGGTTATCGTGCAATCAGGCGCAGGGCGCGGCGCGGGCTTCGAGGATGCGGATTACGAGGAAGCCGGCGCGCGCATGGTCGGGAGTGCCGAAGAGGTGTTCTCCGAGGCCGGGATGATCGTGAAGGTGAAAGAGCCGCAGGCGGGCGAGCGCAAGATGCTGCGCGAAGGCCAGGTGCTCTTCACCTACCTGCACCTCGCCCCCGACCCCGACCAGACGCGCGACCTGATCGAAAGCGGCGTCACGGCCATTGCCTACGAGACGGTGACCGACGAGCGTGGCGGGCTGCCGCTGCTGGCGCCCATGTCCGAAGTCGCGGGCCGTCTTGCGCCGCAGACCGGCGCCTGGGCCCTGCAGAAGGCCAACGGCGGACGTGGTGTCCTGATGGGCGGCGTGCCGGGCGTGGGCCCGGCCAAGGTCGCGGTGATCGGCGGCGGCGTTGTGGGCACCCATGCGGCGCGGATCGCGGCGGGCATGGGGGCCGATGTCACGGTGCTCGACCGATCGCTGCCCCGGCTGCGGCATCTGGACGAGGTCTATGCCGGTCAGTTTTCCACCCGCTACGCGAGCGCCGGCAACACCGCCGAGCTTGTGGTCGAGGCGGATCTCGTGATCGGCGCGGTGCTGATCCCCGGGGCGGCGGCGCCGAAGCTTGTCAGCCGCGCGCAGCTGTCGGAGATGAAGCCCGGCGCGGTGCTGGTGGACGTGGCCATCGACCAGGGCGGCTGCTTCGAGACGTCGAAGGCCACCACGCACGAGAACCCGATCTTCGAGGTCGACGGCATCGTGCACTACTGCGTGGCCAACATGCCCGGCGCCGTGCCGCGCAGCGCGACCATCGCGCTTGGCAATGCCACCATGCCCTACATGCTGGCGCTGGCAGACAAGGGCTGGCAGGCGGCCTGCAGCGAGGATCCGCATCTGCTGGCGGGGCTCAACGTGCACGCGGGCAAGCTGACCAACTACGCGGTGGGCCGCGCGCTGGGGATCGACGTGACCTCGCCCAGCCTTGCGGTGAAGGGCTGACAGCCCCTCGCGCAGGCGCCTTGCGCCTGCGCACAGGCTCCGGGGGTGTGCGACGGCCGTGCAGGGCCTAGCTTTGGCGAAACGTCACCCGCCCCGGAGGCCTTTCGATGACAACCATTGCCGATCACCCGATTTCCAAGCGCTGGCCCGCCCAGCACCCCGAGCGCATCCAGCTTTATTCCTTCCCGACGCCCAACGGCGTGAAGGTCGCCATCGCGCTCGAAGAGATGGGTCTGCCCTATGAGGCGCATCTGGTCGGACTTGGCGACGAGGACGTGAAGAGCCCCGAGTTCACCGCGCTCAACCCCAACGGCAAGATCCCCGCGATCATCGACCCCGACGGGCGGGACGGCACGCCGCTGGAGCTGTTCGAGAGCGGCGCCATCCTGATCCACCTCGGCGACAAGACCGGCCGGTTCATGGGCGGAAATGCCACCGAGCGGGCGCATGTGATTCAGTGGCTGATGTTCCAGATGGGCGGCGTGGGGCCGATGTTCGGCCAGCTCGGCTTCTTCTGGAAGTTCGCGGGCAAGGACATCGAGGACCCGCGCCCGCGCGAGCGCTACCTGGGCGAGGCCAAGCGCCTGCTGTCCGTGGTCGAGGCGCAGCTCGAGGGGCGCGACTGGATCGCCGGGCCCTATTCCGTCGCCGACATGGCGCTGGCGCCCTGGCTGAATGCGCTGGGGTTCTACGAGGCGAAGGAGGCCGTGGGCTGGGACGGTTTCCCGCGCACCAAGGCCTATGTGGAGCGCTTCATGGCCCGCCCGGCGGTCCAGACCGGCATGAACATGCCGCCGCGCGAGGGCTGAGTTTCCCGAAGGGGGCGGCTTTCCTATCGGAAAGCCGCTTTGGGGGCTCTGCCCCCGGCCCTGCGGGCCTCCCCCGAGGTATTTGGGGCGAAAAGAAGCCAAGGCGCATCAGCCCGGCAGCGTGCCCTTCAGGACATAGGTGAGGATCTGCACGACCTCTTCGGGGGTGCGGGCCACGGCCAGGGCGGCGGCGTCGACCTCCTTCAGGGCGTGGTCGTGCTCGGGCGGTTGCAGCACGATCAGCGACTTGCCCAGCGCCGCGGCATAGCCCGCATCAAACGCCGCATTCCATTGCTTGTACTTGTCGCCGAAGCGCACGACCACCACGTCGGCCTGTTCCAGGCCCCGGCGGGTGCGGATGGCGTTCATCAGCGCGCCCTTGCGGTCGTGCCAGAACTTGTCGTCCTCGGCGCCGAGGATGGCCACGCCGCAGTCGTCGCTGGCAGCGTGATCGGTGACGGGGGCATCGAAGGTGATATCGAGACCGGCGGCGCCGCTGGTCACCACCTCGCGCCAGTCGGTGTGGATCTCTCCGGACAGGTAGACCTTGAGGCTCATGGGATTATACCGCTCCTGCTGCATCATCACACCGGTGATACGGCGATTTGACGGCAGGAACAAACCGAGGAACGTGCCATGTCCGCACTGCTGGAGCCCTACGCGCCGCTGCATGTGTTGAAACCCTTTGGAGAGGGGCTCTGGGTCGCCGACGGCGGCGTGATCGAGATGAGCTATGGCCCGACCTCGATGCCCTTCACCACGCGGATGGTGGTGGCCCGGCTGCCGGGCGGCAAGCTCTGGCTCTGGTCGCCGGTGGAGGCGGAGCCCGCGCTGGTGGCGGAGGTCGAAGCGCTTGGCGAGGTGGCGCATCTCGTTTCGCCCAACGCGATCCATTACGCGCATCTTCCGGCCTGGGCGGAGCGCTTTCCCGCGGCGCGGGTCTGGGCCTCGCCCGGGGT
>CAYNKL010000229.1:0-6161 GCA_964397775.1 uncultured Rhodobacterales bacterium
TCTGGGCGGAATAGGTGCCGAAGACTTCAAGCGTGACGGTGCAGCGGGCCGCGTGGAACCACTTGCCGCAGCCATGGGCGTGGCGCCAGCGTTCGAAGTGCACGCCCTTGGGATTTTCGCGGAAGAAGAGGTAGGCCTCGAAATCCTGATCCTCGCTGCCGGGGCCGAAGCGCGACAGATGCGCCTCGCCGCCGGGGGAGAGTTCGGTTTCCTCGGCCTGAACGCCGCAGTAGGGGCATTGAATGGTCAGCATGGGGCACCTCTTGTGGCCCCATGGGGGGCCGGTCGGGTCATGCGCCCGACCGGCGAAAAGGCCGGGCGATCAGTCCGTCGATGCGGAGCCTTCGGAACCGCCGGACGTGTCGGCATCTGCTGCGGCATCGCCGCCGCCTTCACCTGCGCCGTCGGACGCGGCACCGGACGAGGCGCTGGCCTCGGGCGCTTCGACGGTGACGTTGGTATCGCCGCCCGCTTCGCCGCCGGTGCCTGCGCCCATGTCACCGGCGCCGCCGGCAAAGAGGAAATAGGCGATGACGAGCACGGCAACCACGAGGCCGCCGACGATGAAGGCCATCCCCGAGCCGCGCGATTTCTCGACGTGGGTCTCGCGGGTGACGTAGGTGTCTTTGTTGTTTTCGGCCATGATATGTCCCTTTTGGAATATTGGCCGAAGAACAACGGGCACGCGGGATCGTTCCCGCGATGCACTTTGGATGGGCGGAAAGGCGCGCAATTCATCAGTGCGCCACCCCGGCGGCGACGCTTTCGTCGATGAAGCGGCCTTCGCGGAAGCGGCCGAGCGAGAACTCGTCGCAGAGCGGCGAGGTGCCCTTGGCCATGAGCTCGGCGAAGCCCCAGCCGGAGCCGGGGATGGCCTTGAAGCCGCCGGTGCCCCAGCCGCAGTTGATGAAGACGCCCTCGACGGGGGTCTTGGACAGGATGGGCGAGCGGTCGCCGGTCATGTCGACGATGCCACCCCACTGGCGCAGCATCTTGAGGCGCGAGACCATGGGGAAGGTTTCGACCAGGGCGCGGACGGTTTCCTCGATATGGTGGAAGGAGCCGCGCTGGGTGTAATTGTTGTAGCCGTCGGCGCCGCCGCCGATGACCATCTCGCCCTTGTCGGACTGGCTCATGTAGCCGTGCACGGTGTTGGCCATGACGACGCAGTCCATGATCGGCTTGATGGGTTCGGAGACCAGCGCCTGGAGCGCGACGGATTCGATCGGCAGGCGGAAGCCCGCCATGCCCGCGAGATGGCCCGAGTGGCCGGCGACCACGATGCCGAGCTTGTCGCAGTCGATCTGGCCCCTGGTGGTGTCGACGCCGGTGACGCGGTCGCCGTCGCGGCGCACGCCGGTGACCTCGCACTTCTGGATGATGTCGATGCCCATGTCGGAGCAGGCGCGGGCGTAGCCCCAGGCCACGGCGTCGTGGCGGGCGGTGCCGGCGCGGGCCTGCCAGAGGCCGCCGAGGACCGGGTAGCGCGGGCCCTCGAGGTTGATGATCGGCACGATTTCCTTGACCCGCTGCGGGCTCACGAATTCCGTCTCGACGCCCTGCAGCGCGTTGGCGTTGGCAGTGCGGCGGTAGCCGCGGACCTCGTGCTCGGTCTGGGCGAGCATGAGCACGCCGCGGGGCGAGTACATGACGTTGTAGTTCAGGTCCTGGCTCATGGTCTCGTAGAGACTGCGCGATTTCTCGTAGATCGCGGCGGAGGGGTCCTGCAGGTAGTTCGAGCGGATGATCGTGGTGTTGCCCCCGCCGAGCCAGCCCTTTTCGATCACCGCCACATTGGTGATGCCGAAGTTCTTGCCGAGGTAGTAGGCCGTGGCGAGCCCGTGGCCGCCGGCGCCGACGATGACCACGTCGTAGCGCTTTTTCGGCGTCGCATTGCGCCAGACCCTCTCCCAGCCCTGGTGGTTGGAGAGAGCCTGCCGGGCGACGGCAAAGACGGAGTAGCGTTTCATGGGCATCGAATCCGCGTCAGGAGTGCTTTGGACGTAATGGACCTCAGCACGCCGCCGCCGCCGATCACAACCGTCACAATTCGACGCGGTTGCGACATGGCGGCCTGATGCGGCCATTTGGCCTTTTTTCCCGTGCGTTGCGCCTTTAGATGCAAGGCGATGTATCGGGGGAAGCCATGACGCTGTTCTGGGTATTGACGGGTGTGCTGTCGCTTGCGGTGACCGCGCTCCTGGCGATGGCACTGCTGCGCGGACGCAGGCAGACGGGGCCGGCTGCGGCCTACGACCTGCAGGTCTACCGCGACCAGCTCAAGGAAATCGACCGGGATGCCACGCGCGGCGTGATCCCGGCGGAGGAGGCCGAGCGCCTGCGCACGGAGGTGTCGCGGCGCATCCTGGCGGCCGACGCCAAGGCCGGTGAGGCCCGGCCCGCGGGCGGTCAGTCGGGTGCCGTTTCCATGGTCGCGAGCGCGGTCATGGTGCTGGTGGTGCTGGGCGGGTCCTTTGCGCTTTACACGCGGCTCGGGGCGCCGGGTTACGGCGACCTGCCGCGGGCGGAGCGGCTGGCCGCGGCGGAGCGTGCGCGCACCGACAGGCCCTCGCAAGCGGATGCCGAGGCGGGTGTGCCAGCGCAGCCCACACCGAACGTGTCGGGGGATTACATGGAGCTCGTGGAGCGCCTGCGGCAGGCGGTCGAGGACCGGCCCGAGGACATCCGCGGACTGCGGCTTCTGGCGCGCTCCGAAGCGGCGCTCGGCAACTACCGCGCGGCCTACGAGGCGCAGGAGCGGATCCTGAGCCTGCGGGGCGATGATGCGACCGCCCAGGATTACGCCGATCTTGCCGACATGATGGTTCTGGCCGCCGGTGGTTACGTGTCGCCCGAGGCGCAGAGCGCGCTCGAGGGGGCGCTGGCGCGCGATCCCGGCAACGGCGTGGCGCAGTATTACGGCGGGCTGATGATGGCGCAGATCGGCCGCCCCGACATCGCCTTCCGCATGTGGGACCGGCTGCTGCGCAGCAGTGCACCGGATGCGCCATGGGTGCCGCCGATCGAGGCGCAGATCCGCGACGTGGCCTGGCGTGCCGGCGAGCGGGACTACCAGTTGCCCGAGCGCGCTGCCCCTGCCCCGGTCGAAGGCCTGCCCGGCCCGAGCCGCGAGGATATGGAGGCCGCTGGCGAGATGAGCGCCGAAGACCGCATGCAGATGGTCCAGGGCATGGTCGACCGGCTCTCCACCCGCCTTGCCGAAGAAGGCGGCACGCCCGAGGAATGGGCCCGGCTGATCGGGGCGCTCGGTGTGCTGGGACGCACCGAACAGGCGCAAGCGATCTATGCCGAGGCGCAAGGCGTTTTCGGAGAGACCCCGGAGGCGATGCAGGTGATCGATGAGGCCGCGGCGCGCGCGGGACTGTCGCAATGACGCTGCTGCACGAAGATATCGCCGGGTTCGCAGGCGCCCTGCCCCGAGGTTCCGCGCTTGCGGGGCTGGATCTTGGCGACCGGACCATCGGCATCGCGGTCTCGGACCGGATGCGCAGCGTGGCGACGCCCTTGCAGACGCTGCGGCGCAAGAAGTTCCGCGCCGATGCCGAGGCGCTGATCGCGGCGCTGGAAAGCCGCGAGATCGGCGGCATCATCCTGGGCCTGCCGGTGAACATGGATGGCAGCGAGGGGCCGCGCTGCCAGTCGACGCGGGCCTTTGCGCGCAATCTTGCGCCGATGTGGAAGCGCCCGATCACCTTCTGGGACGAGCGGCTGTCCACGGTGGCGGCCGAGCGGGCGCTGCTCGAGGCGGATACCTCGCGTCGCAGGCGCGCGGAGCTGATCGACCATGTCGCTGCGTCCTACATTCTGCAGGGCGCGCTCGACCGGCTGCGCAACATGGGCGAATCGTGATAGGGACCGCCGGTCCCGCGGGATCGCGGACGATCTGAGAGGTGAGCACTATGGGCAAACGCGACGGAATCGAGAGCCCCTGCGTAAAGATCTGCGTGGTCGAGCCGGAAAGCCGGCTTTGCACCGGGTGCCTGCGCAGCACGCGGGAGATCGCCATGTGGTCGCGGATGAGCCCCGAGGAGCGCCGAGAAATCATGGCCGAGCTGCCGGACCGTGCCTCGAAGCTGACGCGCCGCCGCGGCGGGCGCCGGGGCCGGATGGAACGCAGCGGCGTGGGGCGCGGCTCCGAGTAACGGCCGGGCGACGCGCGCCGGTCAGTTTTCCGATGACAGCCACTCACTGATGCCGCCGGGCAACTGCGGGCGGAAGTAGGCGATCATGCGCCCCTCGGGCGGTGCCTTGGCCCCGTCGCGCCATGGGGCCACGCCGTGAAGCAACAGGCGATGCAGCAGAATGGCCTCTCCCGGTCGGGCCATGATCTCGACCCGGCGGCAGGTCTCGAAACAGCGGCGACGTGCGGCCTGGTAGGTCTCGGTGACATCGGCCTCGGACCGTTCGGCTTCCGGCACACCTGCGAAACGGGCGGCAAGGGCTTCGCGCATGATCCCGTGACTGCCCTCCCAGACAACCAGCGGGCTTGCACCGGGATCGCAGAGGGTCAGCGGCAGGCCGAGGATGAAGGCATGGGGCTCGGTCACGCAGCGGCGGCGGTCGGGCCCGTGGCGGGTGATGCCGTCCACATGCGCGGCATCGCGGCGCAGCCGGTAGCGGAAGGCGGCCTCCCCCTCGCCGCGGCGGGGTCGCGGGTAGCCGGGATAGGTCACCGAAAGCTGGGCGGGATGCAGTGGCGGCAGCGGGCGCAGGTGGTCGATGACCTTGCCGGCAAGCGGTGTGTCGGCGATGGCCCCGTCTGGTGTATTGGGCAGCGCATCGACACCGACGAACCAGGTGCCGTCGCAATCGAGCCAGCGGGCGCGCAGGTCGGGGTCGGCGGTTGCCGCGCGAGCCGGTTCGAGGGCGGCGGCGGCCCAGGCCGCGATGTCGGGATCGTGGTCGAAGACCTGCCAGCCCGGCCCGTGCCGCGCCCCCTGCCCCGTCATGCGGCGCGGGGCAGCGCGTCCAGCGCCTGTTCGACAAGCTCCGGCCCGGCTCCCGGCAGGTGGGCGCCTTCGGAGAGCACCCGCCGCCACTGCCGCGCGCCCGGACGCCCGGCAAAGAGCCCCAGCATGTGACGGCTGACCTGCGCGAGCTTGCCGCCCGCGGCAAGGTGGGCGTCGATATAGGGCAGCATGGCGCGGGCCACGTCCTCGGGCCCACGCGGCAGAGGCGTGTCGCCCCAGAGCGTGGCGTCGGCGTGGCCGAGGATGTCCCAGGGCCGATGGTAGGCAGCGCGGCCGACCATGACCCCGTCGAGCCCCTGCGCCAGGAAATCCTGCACCTCGTCGAGGCTTTCCACCCCGCCGTTGGTGGAGATGTGCAGGTCCGGGAAATCCCGCTTCATCCGCAGGACCAGAGCGGGATCAAGCGGCGGGATATCGCGGTTTTCCTTGGGGCTGAGCCCCTGGAGCCAGGCCTTGCGAGCGTGGATGATGACACGGCGGCATCCGGCGGCGCGAATCTTCTCGAGGAAGTCGGGCAGGATCACCTCGGGGTCCTGCTCGTCCACGCCGATGCGGCACTTGACCGTAACCTCGACCGAAACGGCATCGCGCATGGCGGCCACGCAGTCGGCGACAAGCGGCGCCTGCGTCATGAGCACGGCGCCGAAGGTCCCCGACTGCACCCGGTCGGAGGGGCAGCCGCAGTTCAGGTTGATCTCGTCATAACCCGCCCGCTCGCCCATACGCGCGGCCTGCGCGAGCTCGACCGGATCCGACCCCCCGAGCTGCAGCGCCAGCGGATGCTCGGCGGCATCGTGGTCAAGCAGATGAGTGGCCCCGCCGCGCACCAGCGCGGGGGCGGTGACCATCTCGGTATAAAGCAGCGCGCGCCCGCTGAGCCGCCGGTGGAAATACCGGCAATGACGGTCGGTCCAGTCCATCATCGGCGCAACGGACAGGCGCGAAGCTCTTGATATGTCTTGCTTTTTATATTTTTCAGCCACTTACAGGCACCTACAGTTCGTCTCGTTTCCGCTCATCATGGACCAAACCCGTCGATTTTGACACTGGATTTGGTCCCGTGGACCAAATACAATTTCGTGGACCAAATGGGGAGACCATCATGGGCTCGATCACCACACGCAAACGCAAGGATGGAAGTCACAGCTACAGGGCACGTGTACGAGTGAT
>CAYNKL010000230.1:0-6118 GCA_964397775.1 uncultured Rhodobacterales bacterium
GGGTTGAATACGCTGTGATCGTTCATGCCTGCTGTCCTCTGCCCCCGGATCTTGTGAGTCCGGCGTTCTAGTCCCTTAGCCCGCTTGCCGCCATATGCTGATAGGTCGGTGGACGGGCTCTGTATAACCCTGTGGACAAGCCGCGCCCCCCTCAGATGAAGGGGCGCAGGCGGTGCCTGCCACTAGATGCTGCGCGATATCGCGATTCGAGGGAAGGTTTATCCCCAGACCTGTGCAAAACTCAGGCGCGGTTTTCCGCCTGCCAGGCGCGGGGGTCGCGCAGGAAGCTCTCGACCTCGCCGAGCACGCCGCGGTGTTTTTCGGGGGCCTGGGCCAGCACTTCCCACCAGGTGCAGAGGTGGTGCAGCGCGACGCCGTGATCGCCCAGCGTCTTCTCGGTTTCGGGGAAGATGCCGTAGTAGAAGATGACCGCCGTGTGGGCGCAGGTGGCCCCGGTTTCGCGGATGGCGTCGACGAAGCTGAGCTTGCTGCCGCCGTCGGTGGTCAGGTCCTCGACCAGCAGCACGCGCTGGCCTTCGGTCATGGCGCCCTCGATGCGGGCGTTGCGGCCGTAGCCCTTGGGTTTCTTGCGGACGTAGGTCATGGGCAAGCCCATGCGCTCGGCCACCAGCGCGGCGAAGGGGATGCCCGCGGTCTCACCGCCGGCGATGTTGTCGAAGGCCTCGAAGCCGGCATCGCGCATGACCTTGACCGTCAGGAAATCCATCAGCGTGGAGCGGATGCGCGGGAATGAGATGAGCTTGCGGCAGTCGATGTAGACCGGCGAGGGCAGGCCGGATGCCAGCGTGAAGGGCTTGTCCTCCATGAAGTTCACGGCCTCGATCTCCCACAGCATCCTGGCGGTCAGGCGGGCCATTTCTTCGGAGGTGGGATAGGACGAGGGGATCATGGGCGCACTCCTTGTTTGGGGCGCTTTAGCCCATGCGTCCGCAGGCGTGAAGAGCGGTCTGGCTGCTTGCGACGCGGAATTCGCAGAAGGCGTCTCACGATGGCACGGGCGCCGCTTCGCGGCGGTGCCGACCGGCACCCGGATCGGCGCGCCGTGGCGACAGGCGGGAATTGATTTTCCCGAATCGGGACCTGTGGGATCGTCTTCCGGTTTTTGAACGCGGAAGATTGTCAGTATCGATTGGAGAAGGAGGCGCCGATGACGTCCTGCCCGTATTGTCATGGCAGCGGAGAGGTCGAGGGGGATTATCCGCCTTGCGCCCGCTGCGGCGGCTCAGGCTTCATCGGCTCCGACACGGAGGATCGCTGCACGAGCTGCGGCGGCACCGGTCATCTGCCGTCGCCCGAGTGGGTGCGCTGCCATTATTGCGCGGGCACGGGTCAGGACCCCTATGCGCCAGACCCGGTGCCGGCGCGGCGGCCGCGCGGGATGGAGCGTGGCAGGCGCCGGAAGGCTGGACGGGAGAGGGTGCAGGAGCTGCCGCCCGCAGGCGAGAGCGAGAGCTGGAAGTGGGCCACGCGAGCCGCGGCACTCATCACCGGCGGCTGGGTGCTGTTCCTGCTGTCGGAACTCTACACCTTCGGACCGGACCTTGAGTGGGTCCCTTTTGCTTTGGCGGTTCTTGCGGGCCTGATCGGCGCGGTCCTCTGGCGGCTGGCGACCAAGGCCCTGCTATTCGGGGCAGTCCTGCTGCTGGTCTGGAGCTGGCTGGAGGCGAACGGCGACCTGGGCGAGTCCTGGCTGCCCTTCGCGCTTGGCTTCGGGGCGGCGATCGTGTCGCTTTATGCTTGGCGCATGGCCGGGCTAGCCCTTCTGGGTGCCGCGGGCGTCGCGCTCGTGGTGGCGGTGCGGGACGGGATCAGCCCGCAGGAGATTTCCGGCGAGCTGAGCGGGATTGTCGATGCATTCCTTGCACTTGCGGGCGGAAGTTAGAGCGGTGCCTCAGGACACGCGCCAGTGCAGCGGCATCATCGGGTCGAAGACCGTCACGGGGCCGTCGCCCGTTTCGATGCGTTCCGGGTAGTCGACGGGGGCACCTTTGGTCAGCGTCACCGTCTCTTCGCTCGGGGGCAGGCCGTAGAAGGCCGGGCCGTTGAGCGAGGCGAAGGCCTCGAGCCGTTCGAGCGCGCCATCCTGCTCGAAGACCTCGGCGAGGACGGAGAGCGTGTTGGTGGCGGTGAAGATCCCCGCGCAGCCGCAGGCCATTTCCTTGGCGGCGTCCACGTGGGGGGCGCTGTCGGTGCCTAGGAAGAAGGTCGGATCGCCGCTGGTCGCGGCGGTGCGCAGGGCGATGCGGTGTTCTTCGCGTTTGGCCACGGGCAGGCAGTAGTAGTGCGGCTTGATCCCGCCCACGAGGATGGCGTTGCGGTTGATGACGAGGTGATGCGTCGTGATCGTGGCGCCCAGCGTGTCGCCACCGGCCAGCGCGTAGTCGACGCCCTGCTTGGTGGTGATGTGCTCCATCACGACCCGGAGCCCCGGGGTGGCCCGGCGCAGTGGGTCGAGCACGCGGTCGATGAAGACGGCCTCGCGGTCGAAGATGTCGATGTCGGACTCGGTGACCTCTCCGTGCACACACAGGGGGATGCCCGCCTCGGCCATGGCCTCGAGCACGGGTCGCACGTTGTCGAAGTCGCGCACGCCGGAGGCCGAGTTGGTGGTGGCGCCCGCCGGGTAGAGCTTGACCGCCGTCACGATGCCATCGGCATGGGCGCGCACCACGTCGGCGGGGTCGGTGTCCTCGGTCAGGTAGAGCGTCATCAGCGGCGTGAAGCCGCTGCCCTTTGGTACCGCGGCCATGATGCGGTCGCGGTAGGCGCTGGCCTGCGCGCCGGTGACAACCGGCGGCACGAGGTTGGGCATGATGATCGCGCGGCCGAAGTGGCGGGCGCTTTCGGGTGTCACGGCCTCCAGCATTGCGCGATCGCGCAGGTGCAGGTGCCAGTCGTCGGGGCGGCGAAGGGTCAGGCTGTCCATGCCGATGCCGTTAGCATGCGGGCGCGGGGCGCGCCAGCGCGCTCAGCCGGTGCTGCTGCGCGGAGCCGGGGCGAGGACGGGATCGGCATCGTCGCGGGCGGAACCGGCGCCCTGGGCGGCAAGGATCTGGTCCAGCCTGCGGCGGAAGCGCGGCACGTCCTGCCGGGCGAGGACGTGTTCGCAGAGCTGGCGCGACAGCGCGGTGCGTTCCCGGCTGTCGAGGAAGGCGAGCAGCTTGCGCAGGTAGGCGAGGTGATCGCGACGGGCCCGGAGGGCCACGGCGAAGGCGGCGGTGTCGAGACGGCCGCTGGCCTCGGCCACGAGAAGCGGCACCCAGAGGTCGAGCTCCAGAAGGTCGTTCATGAGGCTGCCGCCGAAGTGGGGCATCTGGTGATGCGTCACATTGGGGCCATGGAAGAGCGCGGCGTGCATGGCGTCGTAGCGCTGGTAGGGATCGTAGAGCACTGAGGCGTGCCCGGCGCCGCTCACCATGTCGGGCGCGAAGCCGTAGCGCGAGGTGAAGTCGCGGCGCCGGTCGGCGAGGAAGCGGTCCTCCCAGCCGGCGCGGCGCGGGTCGAGCGTGGCCTGCGGCTGGATCAGGAACAGCCGCGCGCCCGGGGCCGCCACCGAGAAGGCCGCCGCGGCATAGCCGCAGGGACCTGCGCCCTGAAAGATCACGCGGTCGTACTGGTCGAAGAAGCCCTCGTCCGTGAGCTGGTCGAAGAAGGCATAGACCTCGGGGGCGCGGAACCAGGTGTCGCCGTGGCTGAGCATCGACAGGCACGACCAGCCTTCGCTGTTGACCATGTCGAAGCCGAGCGGTGTGCGGGTGGTCGAGAGCGCCTCGACCGCGGACATGGATTCGAAGCTGACGAGAAGGGTGTCGCCTTCCTCGATCAGGATGGCCGCGTGGGCGTGGCCGAGGGGGCGGGCGAACCCGCGTTGCTGGCCGAGCTTGCGCAGGGTCGCGAGCCATTCGCCGCGGGGCCGGTCGGAGAGATCGGGGGGAAAGGCCGTCATCCTGTCGGTATCTCCGGTTCGGTCTCGCGGGGTCGCCGCGTTTCCGGGCATTGGGCGCGGAGACACGGTCGGGTGTGCACGCCGGGGTTTGCGGTGACCCGGGGAAGATCATCGTCCTGATTGCGCGAGCTCTATGTTCTAGCCTGTCGGTCGGGCTTGCGAAGCGCCATTTTGTGTCGCTTTGTTCCCCTGGCGTGCAGTGGCCGCCCTCCGTCGCGGGCGGCTTCGGCGGTTGGTTCTGCGCTCGTGGGGATGGTTCGCGGTTCCGGGGCGCGCGTGGTATGGCCGGTGCAAACGGAGGTTTCGGGCATGGATGATTTCGACAACATCCCAGAGCAGGCCCTGGCCTGGCACGAGGACGGCACCGGGGCGGTGCTCGCGACGGTCATGCAGACATGGGGGTCGGCGCCGCGGCGCGTGGGGGCACAGCTTGCGGTCTCGGGCGGCGGCGAGATCGCGGGGTCGGTCTCGGGCGGCTGCGTCGAGGGGGCGGTGATCGTCGAGGCCTTGGAGGCGCTCGAGGATGGCGGCGTGCGGGAGCTGGAGTTCGGCGTCAGTGACGACGACGCCTTTGCGGTGGGACTGGCCTGCGGCGGGACGATCCGCGTGCTGGTGGAGCCGGTGGGCGGCGCGATGCCCGAGGCGCTGCTTCGGGAGCTTTGCGAGGCGCGGGCGGCACGGCGGCCGGTGGCCTATGTGGCGGATCTCGACAGCGGCGCGCGGCGGGTGGAGACCGAGGGGCACGAGGACCGGTTCCGCATGGACCGCTCGGGCTTCGAGGGCGAAAGCCGCTGCTTCGTGGCGGTGCACAACCCGCCGCTGCGGCTGATCGTGGTGGGCGCGGTGCATATCGCGCAGGCGCTGGTGCCGATGGCGCGGGCCGCGAGCTATGACGCGCTGGTGGTCGATCCGCGCGAGACCTTTGCCACGCCGGCGCGCTTTCCGGGCACGCGGCTGAGCCATGACTGGCCGGACGAGGCGGTGGCCGCCGAGGCGCCGGACCTGCGCACGGCACTGGTTCTGCTGACGCATGATCCAAAGCTCGACGATCCGGCGCTGCACCGGGCGCTGGCCTCGGAGTGTTTCTACATCGGGGCGCTGGGGTCGACCCGGACCCATGCCAAGCGCGTGGCGCGGCTGGAGGAGGCGGGCTTTGCCCGGCACGAGATCGGGCGCATTCACGCGCCAGTGGGGCTCGACATCGGGGCGGCGGCCCCGGCCGAGATCGCCGTGTCGGTCATCGCCGAGATGACGCGCGTGTTGAGGCGCGGCTCTTGAGGTTCGGACCTGTCGCGCTGGACGAGGCAGAGGGCGCGGTGCTGGCGCATTCGGTGCCGCTGGAGCGGGGACGGCTGCGCAAAGGGACTTTGCTGGGCGCGGGCGAGGTGGCCGCGCTGCGGGACGCCGGTGTGACCACGGTTGTGGTCGCGCGGCTGGAGCCGGGCGACGTGGGCGAGGATGTCGCCGCCGCGCGGCTGGCCTTTGCCATGGTGCCGGATCCGGCGGCCGCCGGGCTGAGGATCGGGAAGGCGGCGACGGGGCGGGTGAACATCCATGCCGAGCTGCCCGGCGTTCTGGAGGTCGATGCCGCCCGCGTGGACCGGGTGAATGCGCTCGATCCCATGGTGACGCTGGCCACCCTGCCGCGCTGGCAGCGGGTTGCGGCGGGCAGCATGGTGGCGACGGTCAAGATCATTTCTTACGCGGTGGAGGAAGGCTCGGTGCGGGGCGCCTGCGAAGCGGCGCCGGGTGCGCTGCGTGTCCGCCCGGTGCAATATGGCTCGGCGAAGCTGATCCAGACCCGGGTGCGCGAGGGCGAGAGTGGCGAGAAGGGACAGCGCGCCATGAAGACCCGGCTCGACCGTTTGGGCGTGGCGCTGGGCCCGCGGCAGGTCATCGCGCACGAACGCGATGCGCTGGCCGAGGCGATCGAAGCGTCAGATGAAGAGGTGGTGCTGATCCTGACAGGCTCGGCCACCTCGGACCCCGACGACGTGGCGCCGGGGGCGCTGCGCGATGCGGGGGGCACCGTCACGCATTTCGGCATGCCCGTGGACCCGGGCAACCTGCTGTTCTTCGGCAGCCACCGGGGGCGTCCGGTCATCGGCCTGCCGGGCTGCGCGCGGTCGCCCGCGCTCAACGGCGCGGACT
>CAYNKL010000231.1:0-6116 GCA_964397775.1 uncultured Rhodobacterales bacterium
GTTCACGCCCCCCACCGCCGAAGAGCCGCTCGACCAGATGGCGACCATGTTCGAGGTCAACGCCCTGGGGGCGGTGCGCGTCACGCAGAACTTCCTGCCGCTCCTGCGCCGGGCGGAGGCGGCTCGGATCGTCATGATGTCGAGCGGACTCGGGTCGATTTCAGCGACGCTCGACATGACGCGCGAGAACTGGACGGTGCCGATGGCCGGCTACTGCGCCTCAAAGGCCGCGCTCAACATGTACGCGGCCAAGTTCGCCAAGGATCTCGCCCCCGAGGGGATAAAGGTGAACCTCGCCGATCCCGGCCTGACGGCCACCGACCTGACCGGCGGCATGGGGACACGCACCCCGGAAGAGGCCGCACGCGTCGCCGTCACGCTCGCCACGCTGGGCCCCCTCGGCCCGACCGCCGGCTTCTATTGCGGCGCCGAGCTGAGCGATGGCATTGCGCCGCTTGGCTGGTGATCGTGGGGGCTCTTTGACGACCGAAGCGGAGGTTCGCCTTGGTAGATTCCAGCGCAGGCGAGCACTGCGCGCTCGAAGAGAAGCATAGCTTCACCACAGGAGAGGCAATCCAGGCTCCGCCGCGAGATTTCGCCGCTCAGCTTGCGAAGGCACTTTCGGACCGGAAGGCAGGTCGGGCTGATCCGTACCTTCCGGTACTGCAGTCCGGGCGACCGGGTTCACGGGCCTTCCCATATCGCGGCGACAATCCCTGCCACGCAGTCGTCCACGGCACGTCCGGCAGTGTCCACCACCAGCCGGTCGCCCTGCCAGGGCTCGAATTCCCGCGCCAGCACGTCGGACCAGCTCGGCACGACAAGACCGGGAATATCGCTCTGCCGCGTCTCGACACGTCTGCGATGCAGCGCCCTGTCGCTGCAGATGACCTCGACATCGGTCAGCGGGCATCCGGTCTCCCGCGCCAATCTGGCCCACATCTCACGGGTCAGCGCGATGGGATTCACCGTGTCGAGGATCACGTCCCGCCCGAGCAGAAGGTTGTCCTTCGCCACACCGGCAAGGACGACATAGCCTGCGTCCGCCGCCTCGCGGATCGCCAGCGTGCTCTGCGCCAGCGCGGCCTCGACCGTGTCCACCCGCAGGTGCACCGCCCCGGTCCGCCGCGCCAGCGCGCGGGCCAGGGTGGTCTTTCCGACGCCCGGCAGTCCGGACAGGGCCACGAGTTTCGCCATTCCCGCAGCCTGTCATCCCGGCGCACGCGCGGCCAGCCGGCACGCGCAACGACACGGTGCGGGACAATCCTAACGAATGGTGAATTCGCATAACTAACCCATTGATTCCTATAGACCGACACGATGTCCCGGCCCGGGACACCCGGGACAGGGCCTCCCCGGACGGAATGTCGCTTTGAAACCACCTGGCCTGAGCGCCACCTGAAGCACCACGGAAACAGGAAACGCAGCGCCATGACAGCCATAGACATCCGCCCCCGCGGCCTCCTCTACAGCCTGCCGGTCATCGGCTGGTTCGCCCGCGACCTTGCCCGCGATCCCGAGGGCCATATCTGGTATTTCGTTGTGATCGTCCTCACCCTCGCGATCCTGGCGGTGAAGATCTGGGGCCTCGTCGCCCTCGCCCTGCCGGCGGTGCTTTTCACCCCGGTCATGTTCGTCATCCTCGTCCTGATCAGCGTCGGGAAATAGCCAAGCCGGAGAGCGCCGCCATGCCGGGCAAAGACTTCGACATCCTCGTCTCGGGCGGCGGCATCGCCGGTCTCACCGCGGCCGCAGCCTTCGGACAGGCCGGTTTCTCGGTCCTCGTGGTCGACCCGACGCCGCCCGTCACCGACCGCGATGCCGAGGGCGCCGACCTGCGCAGCACAGCCTTCCTGCAGCCCGCCCGCGACTTCCTGGAGCAGATCGGCCTCTGGGGCCGCCTCGCCCCGCAGGCCATGCCGCTGCAAACCATGCGGATCGTCGATGCCGGCGGCCCCGAGCCCGAGGCGCGCGTCAGCCACGACTTCCAGTCGGACGACATCTCCGACCGCCCGTTCGGATGGAACCTGCCCAACTGGCTGCTGCGCCGCGAGATCGCCGCCCACCTGGGCGAGATGGCAAATGTCGACTATCGCCCCGGCACCGGCACGACAGCGCTTTTCACCCGCGAGGCCGAGGCCCGCGTCACCCTCACCGACGGCACCCGCCCGCGCGTCCGGCTCGTCGTGGCCGCCGACGGGCGCAATTCGCCGATGCGGCAGGCCGCCGGCATCGGCGTGAAGACCACCCGCTTCGGCCAGAAGGCGCTCGCCTTCGCCGTCACCCACGACATCCCCCACGGCAACGTCTCGACCGAGGTCCACCGCACCGGCGGCCCCTTCACCTTCGTGCCACTGCCCGATCACGAGGGCCGACCGTGCTCGGCCATCGTCTGGATGGAGGAAGGCCCGAAAGCCGAGGCGCTCTATTCGATGGAGGTCCCCGCCTTCGAGGCCGAGATGACGCGCCGGTCCTGCGGGCTCTTCGGACCGCTCACGCTCGCCTCGCGCCGGACGATCTGGCCGATCATCGCGCAGGAGGCCGAGCACCTCTCGGCACAGCGGCTCGCCCTCGTTGCCGAAGCCGCCCACGTGGTGCCGCCCATCGGCGCGCAGGGCCTCAACATGAGCCTCAAGGATATCGCCAAGCTGACGGAACTGGCCGGCGCCAGCCCCGGAACGCTCGGCGACCGCGCCATGCTCGACACCTACCACCGGGCCCGGATCGCCGATGTCCGCGCCCGCGTCGCCGGCATAGCGACGCTGAACCGGATCTCCATGCTCAGCGCCCCCCGCCTGCGCGACCTGCGCGCGAGCGGTCTCGACGCGCTCTACGGCATGAAGCCCGTTCGCACCGCCATGATGCAGCTCGGCCTCGGCGCCCGCGGCTGAGCCAGGGCTTCTTCTCGCCGGAAATACCTCGGGGTGAATGGCGCGCGGCACGCGCGCCAGAGGGGCAGCGCCCCTGCCGGGGGTCCGGGGGCAAAGCCCCCGGGGCATGGAGCGCGCGCCCGCAGGGCGCGCTCCGCCGGATCAGAGCAGCGTGTCGACCGCCGCGCGCAGGCGCGCCACCGTGCCTTGAACGTCGCGCAGCTTGTCGAGTCCGAAGAGCCCCAGCCGGAAGGTGCTGAAGTCCTCGGGCTCGCCCACCTGAAGCGGCACGCCGGCGGCGATCTGCAGGCCCTCGACGGCAAAGGCCCGGCCCGATTTCACCTCCGGATCGCCGGTGTAGCTCACCACCACGCCCGGCGCGCCGACCCCCTCGGCCGCGACCGAACTCACGCCCTTCTCGGCCAGCATCTCGCGCACCGCCTCGCCCAGGGCCCACTGCGCCTCGCGCGCCCGGGCAAACCCGAAGGCGGCGGTTTCTTCCATGGCATCGCGAAACTGGCGCAGACCGTCGGTGGGCATGGTGGCGTGGTAGGCGTGCCCGCCGCCCTCGTAGGCCGCCATGATCGACCGCCATTTCTTGAGATCCAGCGCGAAGCTGTCCGAGACGGTTTGTTCGAGCCGCGCCTCGGCGCGCTCGGAGAGCATCACAAGTCCCGCACAGGGGGTCGAGGACCAGCCCTTCTGCGGCGCCGAGATCAGCACATCGACGCCGGTCGACGCCATGTCGACCCAGGCGCAACCCGAGGCGATGCAGTCGAGCACCATGAGCGCGCCCACCTCGTGGGCCGCGGCGGCCATGCGGGCGATATAGGCGTCGGGCAGGATGATGCCGGCGCTTGTCTCCACATGGGGCGCGAAAACCACGTCGGGCTTCGCTTCGGCAATGCGCGCCTCGACCTCCTCGATCGGCGCGGGGGCGAAGGGCGCCTGCGCCCCGTTGCCCGCCTGCCGTGCCAGCACCACGTCGGTCGTGCCGGCAAAACCGCCCGCCTCGAAGATCTGGCTCCAACGATATGAGAACCAGCCGTTGCGCAGCACCAGCACCTCGGCGCCGCGCCCGAACTGGCGCGCGACGGCCTCCATGGCGTAGGTGCCGCCGCCCGGCACCAGCGCCACGCCGCTGCCGCCGTAGACCTCCTGCGAGATGCGGGAAATGTCGCGCATCACCTGCTGGAACGCCGCCGACATGTGGTTGAGCGAACGGTCCGTGAAGACCACCGAGAATTCGTCGAGCCCCTCGGGATCGATATCGTCGCGCAATGCCATGAGTGCCTCCGTGCTGTGCCCCGATGTGCTACCGCGCGACGGGGCCGAGGCAAAGCCCGGAGTGCTCAGAGCGGGCCGGGCCGCCGTTCCTCGCTCAGCACCACGTTGGCCTCGACGTTGCCGACACCCGGCAAGGTCATGATACGGCGCCGCAGCACCCGTTCGAAATCGGGCAGATCGCGGGCCACGACCCGCAGGCGGTAATCGAAGAGGCCCAGCACGTGTTCGACGATCTGCACCTCGGGGATGGCGCTGACGGCGCGTTCGAAATCCTCGAGGCTGACACGACCTTTTGTGGCGAGCTTCACGCCAAGAAAGACGGTCACGCCGAACCCCAGCGCCTGAAGGTCCAGATCGACGCGCCGCCCCCGGAACACGCCGCCGTCGCGCAGTCTTTGAATGCGGCGCCAGCACGCCGGCTGCGACAGGCCCAGCTGCCGCCCCAGCGCGCCGGCGGTGGCGTTCATGTCCTCGGACAGCGCGCGGACAAGCGCGCGATCGATCTCGTCCAGCTCCATCACAACGGCACCGTCTCGCCTTCCTTGACCTGCGCCACGTGCATCAGTGCCTCGATGTCGGCGAGATGCGGCAGGGTCAGCAGCCGCTCGCGGTAGAGCTGCTGGTAATGCGCCATATCCCGCGCGATCACGGCTAGCCGCACGTCGACCGAGCCGAGAAAGGTCTGGATCTCGAGCACCTCTGGCACCTCGCGCGCGGCGGCGATGAACTCGTCGAAGGCACGCGGCGCGGTCTTGTCCAGCGTCACCCGCAGCGAGACCTCGACCTCGTAGCCGAGTGCAGGCCAGTGGACGAGGCCGCGCGTGCCCTTCAGCACGCCGCGCGCGCGCAACCGCTCCAGCCTGCGGGCCAGTGTCGAGGGCGTGACCGCCGCGCGCTCGGCAAGATCCGCATTGGGAAGCTCGGGCGCGGCCATCATCTGCCTGAGAATGCGCCTGTCGGTGTCATCGAGCATGAATTTACCGAATTACTGACAATAGGAGAATGATCCTCGCGCATATACCGTAAGTTCTCGCGAAAACGCAAACTCTCTCGCCCCCGACGGCGCGATAAGACCGGCAGAACAACAAAACGACAGACTCCGAAGGAAGGAAGCAAGATGCGCGTCTATTACGATCGCGATTGCGACATCAATCTCATCAAGGACATGAAGGTCGCCATTCTCGGCTACGGCTCGCAGGGCCACGCCCACGCGCTGAACCTGCGCGACAGCGGCGCCAAGAACGTGGTCGTGGCACTGCGCGACGGCTCGCCCTCGAAGGCCAAGGCCGAAGGCGAAGGCCTCAAGGTCATGGGCATCGAGGAAGCCGCGGCCTGGTGCGACCTGATGATGTTCACCATGCCCGACGAACTTCAGGCCGCGACCTACAAGAAATACGTGCACGACAACCTGAAGGAAGGCGCCGCGATCGCCTTTGCGCACGGCCTGAACGTGCACTTCGGCCTGATCGAGCCCAAACCCGGCGTCGACGTCATCATGATGGCACCCAAGGGCCCCGGCCACACCGTGCGCGGCGAATACGTCAAGGGCGGCGGCGTGCCCTGCCTCGTGGCTGTCGACACCGACGCCTCGGGCCGCGCCATGGAAATCGGCCTGTCCTACTGCTCCGCCATTGGCGGTGGCCGCTCGGGCATCATCGAGACCAACTTCCGCCAGGAATGCGAAACCGACCTCTTCGGCGAACAGGCCGTGCTCTGTGGCGGCCTGGTCGAGCTCATCCGCATGGGCTTCGAGACGCTGGTCGAGGCCGGCTACGAGCCCGAGATGGCCTACTTCGAGTGCCTTCACGAGGTGAAGCTGATCGTGGACCTGATCTACGAAGGCGGCATCGCCAACATGAACTACTCGATCTCGAACACCGCCGAGTACGGCGAATACGTGTCCGGCCCGCGCATCCTGCCCTACGAGGAGACCAAGAAGCGCATGAAGGAGGTCCTCAC
>CAYNKL010000232.1:0-6061 GCA_964397775.1 uncultured Rhodobacterales bacterium
CCTTGTTCTCGATGTAGATCCGGCGGCCGCGCGCCTTGGCGAGGTCGATCATCTCCGCCAGCCGTGGCAGTCGCTCGTCCTGCCAATGCGCTGACTTCCAGCTTCCGGCATCCAGATCGGCGATGTCGGCCCAGTCTTTTCCGAGGATCGGACCATCACCGTTGGTCGTCCGGTCGAGCGTTGCATCGTGCAGGACCACGATCTCGCCGTCGTGGGTCGTCCGCACGTCCAGTTCCAGCCAGTCGCAACCCATGTCGTAAGTCAGCCGTGCTGCCGCCAATGTGTTTTCCGGGGCAATGTGGTTGATGCCGCGATGGCAGACCACCTCGATGCCCTGATCGCCCAGGCTGTCGAAGCCACCGATCAGTTCCGGCTGATCGCTACATATCCCCAGCACCGGAAGCTTCAGAAGATCGCGCAGCACCTCGGGCCGTTCCTCGTGCCAGAGCGCGATGCCCAGGCCGCGCCGCTGCGCTTCGGCGATCAGTTCCGGTGTCACGAGATCCTGCGGCCGCGTTGAAGCGTGTTCCCAGCACAGGTGGATGATGTCGGCCTGCGTCGCCTCGGTCCGCTGAAAGGGATCTTCGCCGGGCCGGACCAGCACGGACACGGGCCAGGGGCTTTGCGCCTCGACCAGGGCTCGCGCCTCGGCATCGTCGAAGGCCCCGAGTACCGCGGGCTCGAAGCCGTGTTGCGAGAGTATCTCGAGACAGGGCAGTCCGCTGCCCGGCGCCTTGAGGTCGAGATAGACGCCCTGACCGCGCGCGCGGGCATTTCCGAGGATCTGCCCGAGATCCATCAGACCCGGCAGATCCGCGCGCGCGAAATCTGCGATGCGACGCCCATTCGCCACGGGGTCGTGCCAGGCCACCGGCACGCCATCGGCACTCAGATGGATATCCACCTCCCACATCTCGGACCCGAGATCCGCTGCGTAGTCGTAGCCGCGTGCCGAGGCTTCGGGCGCATAGAGGGGGGCGCCCCTGTGCGCGATGCACAGGGGACGCCCATCGGCGCGGGTGGGGAAGCGGAGTCCGGTTCTCAAAGCCGCCTCCCTTCCGCGTCGAAAGCAAGCATCTGATCCGCGTCGACATTCCATGTGACCGTATCGCCGATGGCGACGTCCTCCCGAGTGGGCTGAATCGACCGCAGCGTCACCCCCGGCGCCGTCTGCACGTCGAAGAGCATCTCGCGGCCCTGCGGCTCGACGAATGTGACCCGGCCCGAGGCCTGCCCTCTGCCACCGTGACCGAAATGCTCCGGCCGCAGCCCCAGCGCGATGGGGCGCCCGGCGGGCATGCCGCGCAGATGTTCCGGCAGCGGCAGGGTCAGTCCCTCGGGCATGGCGAACCGCCCCTCGGGCGCGGTTGTGCCCTCGAGGAAGGTGATCGGAGGGTTGCCGAGGAAGCCCGCCACGAACCGGTTGGCGGGCGCGCGATACATCTGAGTGGGGCTGTCGATCTGCAGGATCTCGCCCTTGTTCATGATGGCGACGCGGTCGCACATGGACATGGCCTCGACCTGGTCGTGGGTCACGAGGATCGCGGTGATCCCGGTTTCCAGCTGCAGCCGGCGGATTTCGGAGCGCATCTCGAGGCGCAGCTTGGCGTCAAGGTTGGCCAGCGGTTCGTCCAGCAGCAGCACGTCGGGTTTTCGTACCAGCGCACGGGCCAAGGCCACGCGCTGTTGCTGGCCGCCCGAAAGCTGCGCCGGTCTGCGGCTGAGCAGCGCCTCGATGTGGATCAACTCGGCGATTTCGCGGACCTGACGCGCAATCTCGGCCTTGTTGGGGCGCGTCTTCAGCACGGTCAAAGGAAAGGCGATGTTCTCTTCTACCGTGAGGTGTGGGTAGAGTGCATAGTTCTGGAAGACCACGCCCACGTTGCGCCGCTGCGAGGGCAGGGCCGACACGTCGCGGTCGCCGAACAGGATGCGCCCACCGTCCGCCCGGTAGATCCCGCAGATCGACAGCAGCGTCGTCGACTTGCCGCAGCCCGAGGGGCCCAGAAGCGCCAGCATTTCGCCGTCCTCGACGGTCAGGTTCAGACCCTCGATCACCGGGGTTCCATCGAAGCATTTTGTGAAGTTGTCGAGATGTAGTCGCATCAGCCCTTGGTGCCTCCGCCGAAGATTGTCATCAGCCGTTGCTGGAAGATCGCGAAGAGCGCGATGACCGGCAGGGTGTAGAAGACACCCACGGTCTTGAAGAGATTGAAGTCGAAGCCGATGGAATCACCGGCGATCAGCTGGTTCAGAAGAACCGACATCACGGTCATGTCCGACCCGGGTGCCAGCACCCGCGGCAACAGGTATTCGCCCCAGCCGTCGAGGAAGGCAAAGACCGACAGGGCCACCAGCCCCGGCTTCACCTGCGGCAGGATCAGCCGCCAGAAGACCGTCAGCCGCGAGGCTCCGTCCTGCACGCCGGCCATCTCGATCTCCCACGGGACCGCATCGTAGAAGCCCTTCATGATCCAGATACCGAAGGGCAGCATCAGAGCGCCCTTCACGAGGATCACCCCGATCATGGTGTTGTAGAGGCCAGCGAACTTCAGCACGAAGAACACTCCGATCAGCAGTGTCACCGCCGGAAAGGCGTGCATGACCAGGATGCCCCCCAGGAAGAAGCGCCGGTAGGGCAGGTTCAGGCGGGCGATGGCGTAGCCCGCCAGGGACGAGACGGGAACCACCACCGCGACCATCGACAGCGCCAGTACCGCCGTGTTGAGCGTGGCCTTCCAGACATTGCCCGCCGCCGACATGTCCCAAAGGAACCGCCAGTGGCGCAGGGTGAATTCGTCGGGCCACAGCTCGCCCGGTGGGGCGTCGGTGAAGGTATCGAGGATCAGGAAGCCGTACATCACCATCAGCGGCAAGCTGACGAGGGTGATGACGATCATGAGGGGGAAGAGCGCGAAGTTTCGGGTCATGTCAGATCTCGATTTTCGGCCGACCGACAAGTTCCGAGAACTTGAAGAGACGCAGGTAGATCAGCGACAGCGCCAGCCCCACGACCACCAGCACCAGAGCCATGGCAGCCCCCATCCCGTATTCGAGATTGCCGGTGTAGTTCGACAGCGCCGTCTTGAAGGCTTCGAGCGCCCAGACGGTGGTCGTGCGTCCCGGCCCGCCGTTGGTGGTCAGCCAGATCTGTTCGTAGGAGGAGAGCAGCGACAGCGTCTGGTAGGCGGTCACGAAGAGGATGGGCCAACGCATCTGCGGCAGGATCACCCGGCGCACCTGCTGCCAGCGCGTCGCGCCGTCGACCTCCGACGCCCAGAGCTGTTGGACCGGGATCGCGCTCAGCGCGCCGGAAAACAGGATCAGCCCGAACGAGGCGCCGATGAAGCCGTTCAGCGTGATCATCGTGGCCCAGGCGGTCACCACCGAGCCTTTCATGTAGTTGAAGGAGGGTAGGCCCACCTGCTCGGCCAGGATCGGCAGGAAGCCTCCCTCCCAGGTGAACCACTTCCACATGACTGCATAGAGCACGACCGGCGTGATCCTCGGCAAAAGCCACAGCGTCGAGAACAGGCTGCTGACTCCTTTGGGGGTGTAGAACAGCACCACGGCCAGAAAGAGCCCCAGCCCGACGTTGAACAGCGACAGCGTCGCGCCGACGTAGAGGAAGGTATTGGCCACCAGCCGCGCCGTTTCTTTCTGCGTGGCAAGGTCGCGGAAATTCTCGGTGGTGAAACGGGCGCCGGTGAAGCTGGCGTCAACGATCTGCGCGCGGGCCGCGGGGGTCACCTCGGGCGCGACGATCCTGAGCTTGGCGGACAGAGCCTCGGCTGTGGTGAAACGCTGGTTGAGGACCGAGGTCTCGAACAGGGCGGCGGCGGATTTCAGGTCGCGGGCGCGGCGCGGAGCCGTACGCAGCCGGCGCAGGTCCCTTTCGAAGGTCCTGGGGTTCTCATAACTGCGGCCCAGGAAATCCGCTTCGATGTCGTCCAGGAAACGGTCGTCCACGCCAGCCGCACCGGCGCGCGTGATCGTCTCGGCATCGACTGTCACCGTGGCGCGGCTCACCGCCTCGGCGTCGGCCTTGGACAGACCCTTGTCGCCCAGCTGTCGCAGCAGCGTCGGTGTGACGACGTAGTCGCCCCGCCCGATTCCGGTCGAGGTAGACAGATCGGTGAAGGCAAAGACCCCTGTCAGGGCCACCGGCACGAAAAAAAACAGCGTCAGCAAAAGCAGCGCAGGCGCCATCAGAATGAGCCCCAGGCGCGAAACCGGGGCGCCGCGAGAGCGGGCGGGGCGCGACGGGCGCGCCCCTTCCGTGGTGAGATCAGCGAACGATGACATCGTCGCCCAGCGATTGCTTGACGGTCTCGGCCACGGTCTGCGCGGCATCCTCGGGGGTGGTGGCGCCGGTCCAGCTCGATTCCAGACCCTGGTACATGGCCGTCCAGAAGGTGCCGAAGTCCGCGTTGTTCGGGATCGCGTTGGTGTAGGGGGCAAGGCGCTCGGATGCCGCCGTCAGCCATTCGTCGGCGGCGTAGAACGGCACCCGCGTCTCGTCCTCGGAGATGCCGAGGTGGGCGGATTTCACGGCGTGCAGCGCATTGATCTCGGGCGCCGAGGCCATGGCGATCAGTTCGGCCGCGATGGCGGACTCATCCTCGGTGCTGGTCGCACTCAGCAGATAGACCAGCGGGTGGGTGATCGAATTGGCGCGGCCATTTTCGTTGCCCGCCGGGATGAGTGTGTACTGAACTTCGCCGAAAAAGTCGTCGAGCCCGAACTGGTTCTGCCACTGGGCCTTGTGCCAGGTGCCCCCGTGCCAGGCGCCGTAGTTTCCGGCGGCAGCGTTCTGGTGCCAGACGTCCCATTCGGTGCCCAGGTGGGTCTTGGAGACGATGCCCTCTTCGACAGCGTCCGCAAAGAAACCGTACATGCCTTCGAGCGCCGCGGTGTCGACCACCAGCTTACCCGTTTCGGGATCGGCCATCTGGCCGCCGAAGCTCTGGTAGAACTGCCAGTAGTCGGGGCCGTTCGAGACGCGCGGAGCAAAGCCCTGGCCCGGCTCGATGACGCCCTCGTCCTGCATCGTCTTCACGGTGTCGAGCATGTCGTAGAGCGTGAACTCACCCGAGCGGACGCGGTTGGCGAGGCTGTCGATCTCGTCCCGCGACCAGCCGATGGTCTCGAGCGCTGGAATGGACCAGAACATGACGCGGGCTTCGGCGTCCTGCGGCACACCCCAGATCCGGTCGTTGAAGGAGGCAGTCTCGAGAAGGTTGGGATAAATCGTGTTGAGCGGCCAGGTGTCGAAGTAGACGTAGTCCTCGATGGGACGGATCAGGCCCGCCTCGGACCAGGGACCGATATCCTCGTGACCTGACACGATGATATCGGGGGCGTTCTCGGCCTCGGAGGCCAGAGTGACGGCCTGCTTGAAGTCGTCCCAGCCGGACCAGGCCTGGCCATCGACGGTGATGTTGAGCTCTTCGCCGCGGATTTCGGCCTGGCGCATCATCTGCTCGGCCGCGAGCTTGATGGCGTCGATCCGGTAGTTCGCGCTGTCGCCCGTCCCACCGGACCAGACGGTGATGGTGTAATCCTCGGCGGCGGCGGCAAAAGCGACCGAGCCCAGAAGGGCGGCGAGCGCCACAGATTTCATTTGAAGGGTCATGGAGAGCATTCCCGGGAGGCTTGTCGTTGCAATGGCGTTGCACACGTGTGCATGCCGACGTCTCCCACCTTTCGATAACACTCGTCCGACGGTTTGATGTCACTTCTGTAAAGCCGTGCCACCGCCGGGCCGCCGCCCACTACTACGAGTATCTGAATCTCGGTCGAAGCTTCCTTCGAAAGCTACGCGGGGCTCTGCGTAATGCCGGCGACCGCGCCGGGTTGGTGCCGCGGGAGAAGGTCCTCGGATGCAGCAGCGCCTCGCCCTGGGAGGTCGGTCTGCGCCGCGTTTTCTCGTTTAGCCCAGCTCTGCCGGTGATACGAACTACCGGACGCCGCCCATTCCTACGTGGTGGATGCGATTCTTTTCACCTGCAACATAGGATCGTCTGCCAGGCTCAGGACCCGTTTATTGCGAAGGTCGGGG
>CAYNKL010000233.1:0-5988 GCA_964397775.1 uncultured Rhodobacterales bacterium
AGGGATTCGAACCCCCGGACCCCGCGAAGGGTCAACGGTTTTCAAGACCGCCGCAATCGACCACTCTGCCAAGCCTCCGGACCCGACCGATAGCCCCGCCCGGGCGATTCTGGAAGGGCATCGGCACACCGCGTAGCGGGCTTCCCATGAAGGCGCCCTGCGGTTACTCTGGTCCCAAGGGCCGACAGAGCCCCTCAAGGCAGAGCAGGCACACGGAGGCAGCCGGAGCGACCGGTCTTCGGTGCCACCGGACGGGACGGACCAGTGACAGGTGAGCGTCGCATTATCGGCAATTCCATCGGCACGCCGGGCTGCACCCTGCGCCGCGGCTTCGCGATTGTGATTGCTCTCGGCCTTCTCGCGGGATGCGGCGCGCTTCGCGGGTCGGGCAATGCGCAGGACGAGACTGTCAGTCGCGCCGCCGGCAGCGCCAGTGCACCGCGCGACATCGAGGCGCCGGAAATCTTTCAGCTCACCGAGCCAGGCCAGTGGGACGGCACACCGTCGTCCGGTGGGGTCTGGATCTCACATCCCGAGGCAAGCGAACCCGGCCGCGTGATCATCCGCAACGAAACCAACGGTGCCTTCGTCATGGGCGCCCTCTACCCGCGCAAGGCCAACACATCGGGTCCGCGCCTGCAGGTGTCCTCCGAGGCCGCGGCGGCGCTCGGCATGACGGCCAGTGTCCCCGCCAGCCTCGACGTGGTGGCACTTCGGCGCGAGAACGGCCCCGCGCCGGATCTGGACACCACCACGCGCGCGGCCCCGACGACGCAAACCGCCCCCGACCCCGGCGCTCCCGCGTCCTCGCTCGACAAGCCTTTCATCCAGGTCGGGATCTTCAGCGTCGAACAGAACGCCCGGAACACCGCCACGACACTGCGCGAGGCGGGCATGGTCCCCACGCTGAAGACGCAGTCACGCGACGGCAAGGCCTACTGGCGCGTGCTTGTCGGACCCTCACAGAACGCGGAGGAACGTGCGACGCTGCTTGACACGATCCGCGGAACCGGATTTTCGGACGCCTACGCCGTCGACGGCTGACGGCGTCCCGACCCAAAGGACAGGAGCTGCCCCATGATCCGCGCCCTTCGCCGCCTCGTGCTGACCACGGCCTGCGCCGCGCTCGTCGCCGGCAATGCCCAGGCCTTCGACACGAGCGCCCGGGCCGCCTTCGTTCTCGACTACGGCACCGGCACCGTGCTGCTGGCCAAGAACGCGGACCAGGCTCTGCCGCCGGCCTCCATGTCCAAGCTGATGACGCTCTACATCGCCTTCGAGGCGGTGCGTGACGGCCGTCTCAGCCTTGAAGAGGAACTGCGCGTGTCGCAGCATGCCATGGACTACGGCGGCTCCACGCTCTTCCTGCGCGCCGGCGAACGGGTCGAGGTCGAGGACCTGCTGCGCGGCATCATAGTGCTCTCGGGCAACGACGCCTGCGTGGTGATCGCCGAGGCGCTTTCCCCGGATGGCACGGAAGAAGGCTTTGCCCGCCTCATGACCCAGCGCGCGCAGCAGATGGGCCTTACAAATTCCGTCTTTAAGAACTCCAACGGCTGGCCCGCCGACGGGCACGTGATGTCCGCGCGCGACCTGACGCTGCTCGCCCGCCACATCATCGAGGACTTCCCCGAGTTCTACGAGATGTTCGCCGAACGTGAATTCCTCTTCGACGAGAACGAACGCACGAACCGGTTCAACCGCAACCCGCTGCTCGGCCTCGGGATCGGCGCCGACGGGCTCAAGACCGGGCACACGCAGGAAGCGGGCTATGGCCTCGTCGGCTCCGCCACGCAGGACGGGCGCCGCGTGATCTTCACCATGACCGGTCTCGACACCGAGAACGACCGCGCCGAGGAAGCCGAGGCCATCGTCAACTGGGCCTTCCGCCAGTTCGCCGCCCGCACGCTCGTCACCCCCGGCGAGGAAGTGGCCCGCGCCGAGGTCTTCATGGGTGAAGAGGAGAGCGTCGGCCTTGTCACGGACCGCGACGTCTCGCTTCTCGTGCCGACCATGTCGGCCGAGGGCGTCAGCGCCGAGGTCGTCTATACCGGCCCGATCCGCGCGCCCGTGGCCAAGGGCCAGCAGCTCGCCGAACTCATCATCTCGCCCGAGGGCCTGCCCGAACACCGCGTGCCGCTCTTCGCGGCGGCACCCGTCGATGCGGGCGGTTTCGTGACCCGGCTGCGCATGGCGAGCATGGCGCTCCTCAAGCGCGTGCAGGAACCCGACGGGGATGTGATGTGACCCGCAAGGGGCTCTTTCTGAGTTTCGAAGGCATCGACGGGTCGGGCAAGTCGACCCAGGCACGCCGGCTTTACGAGACGCTGTCGGGGGAAGGCCGCGACTGCATCCTGACTCGCGAACCGGGCGGCTCGCCCGGCGCCGAGGAAATCCGCGCGCTTGTCCTGCAGGGCGATCCGGACCGCTGGTCGGCGGAAACCGAGATGCTGCTCTTCACGGCTGCGCGCCGCGATCACATCGAACGGGTCATCACGCCCGCGCTCGAGGCCGGCCAGATCGTCATCTGCGACCGGTTTGCCGACAGCACGCGGCTCTACCAGGGGCTGTCGCGCGGGGATCTGCGCGAAAAGGTCGATGCGCTGCACGACCTGATGATCGGTATGGAGCCGGACCTTACCGTGCTCATCGACATGTCCCCGACAGACGCCCTCGCCCGCGCTCACGCGCGCCGCGGGATCGAGATGCGCTTCGAGGACTTCGGTCTCGACCTGCAGGAGGCCATGCGCGCGGGGTTCCTCGGTCTGGCCGCCGATGCGCCGGGGCGCTTTCGCGTGGTGGATGGCGCCGCCGATGAGGACACCGTCGCCGCCCGTGTGCGCGCGGCCATTGCCCCGGATCTGCCATGAGCGCCGCCGAGGATCTTCCCGAACCCGACCGCGTCGAAGGCGCCCCCCACCCGCGCGAAACCGACGTGCTCTACGGGCAGGCCCGCGCGGAAGAGGATTTCCTCTCGGCCTTCTCGGGATCGCGACTGCACCACGGCTGGCTTGTCACCGGCCCGCAAGGCGTGGGCAAGGCAACGCTCGCCTGGCGCATCGCGCGCTTCCTGCTGGCCACTCCCGCGCAAGCGGATGACGGGCTCTTCGGCGCACCGCCTCCCCCGGCCTCGCTGGACATCGGCGCCGATCACCCGGTCGCGCACCGCGTCCGGGCCCTGTCCGATCCCGGCCTTTTCCTGCTCCGCCGCGGCGCCAACGAGAAGGGCGACCGGCTCGCGACCGAGATCCGCGTGGCCGAGGTGCGCCGCATGCGCGAATTCTTCGCGCTCTCCTCGGCCGACGGCGGGCGCCGGGTGGTGATCGTCGATGCCGCGGACGAGCTGAACGTGCAGGCCGCCAACGCGCTCCTGAAGATGCTGGAAGAGCCGCCCGCCAACACCACCATGCTGTTGATCGCGCACCAGCCCGCGCGGCTCTTGCCGACGATCCGCTCGCGCTGCCGCGAACTGCGGCTCTCGCCGATCGGCCCCGAGGACATGTCCCGCGCCCTGGCTCAGGCCGGCGCCGAGGTGAAGTCTGAGACCGCCAGCGCCCTGACCGAGCTTTCGGGCGGGTCGGTGGGCGAGGCCATGCGCCTCTTGAGCCTCGACGGGCTCGCGCTTTACGGCGAAATTCTCGGCATTCTCGGCAGCCTGCCCCGCCTCGACCGACCGCGGCTCCTGTCACTGGCCGAAAGCTGCGCGGGACGCGGCAAGGAGACTCGTCTCGAACTCCTGCTCAGCCTGACCGACCGGGCCCTGGCCCGCGCCGCCCGCCGCGGGGTGACAGGGGAGACACCCGGCCGAGAGGCCGCCAGCGGCGAGGCCGAGGTCCTGGCCCGCATCGCCCCCGATCCTGCATCAGGCCGCCACTGGGCCTCCCGCGCCCAGGTCGCGGGCGAGCGCGCACGGCACGCAAGGGCGGTCAACATCGACCCGGCCGCGCTGGTTACCGACCTCTTCCTGCAGATGCGCCCCGGTCTCTGACCCGGAGCGATTTCGGATCGCAAGGCGATCCGATCCGCGCGGCTTCGCCGCGAAGGGGGCTCTGCCCCCTCTTGGCCTCCGGCCAATTCACCCCCGGGAGTATTTGAGCCAAGAAGAAGCCGCAGGCCGCGCGCACTGCTTCTTCTTGGTCGAAATATTCCGGGGGAGGCGCCCGGCACGGGCGTCGGGGGCAGAGCCCCCGGCTCGATCTGCAAAAGGGTCGCGCTCAGACGATCCCGCCGTCGATCAGCCGCCGGGCGAGCCCGGCATAGGCCTCGGCCATCGGCCCCTTGCCCAGCGCCACCGGTTGGCCGGAATCCCCGCCAAGCCGGGTCTCCAGGTCGATGGGCAGCTGCGCGAGCAGCGGCACACCGATCTCTTCGGCCTCGGCAGCGACGCCACCGGTGCCGAAGATGTGGCTCTCGTGACCGCAGTTGGGGCAGACGAAGACCGCCATGTTCTCGATCAGGCCCAGCACCGGGGTCTTGAGCGTCTCGAAGGCATCGAGCGCCTTGCGTGCGTCCAGAAGGGCCACGTCCTGCGGGGTCGAGACCACAAGCGCGCCGGTCACCTCGGACTTCTGGCAGAGCGACAGCTGCACGTCCCCGGTGCCCGGCGGCAGATCCACCACCATGACGTCGAGCTCGCCCCACTCCACCTGCATCATCATCTGCTGCAGCGCGCCCATGAGCATCGGTCCGCGCCAGACGACGGCCTTGCGTTCGTCGAGCATCGAGCCGATCGACATGACCTTCACGCCATGCGCCTCGAGCGGGATGATGGTCTTGCCGTCGGGGCTGGCCGCGCGCTTGGTCAGTCCGAACATGCGCGGCTGCGAGGGCCCGTGGATGTCGGCATCGAGCAGCCCCACGGTCTTGCCCGCACGCTGCAGGGCCACGGCGAGGTTCGAGGCGACCGTCGACTTGCCGACGCCCCCCTTGCCCGAGCCCACGGCGATCAGGGACTTGACGCCGGGCGGGCGCATCGGCCCCTCCTGCTGTTTCGCATGCCCGCCCACCTTCATCTGTGGCGGCGCCTTCTGGGCTGTGGGCGCACTGAGCACCACACTGGCCGAAGTGACGCCGGGCACGTCGCGCGCAGTCTCCTCTGCAGCCGCGCGCAGGGGCTCCATGCGTTTGGCGATCTCCGCGCTCGGCGCCTCGATCACGAAGCGGACGGCGCCGTTCTCGGTGTTCAGGGCACGAATCATGTCGCGCGAGACCAGGTCGCCGCCGTCGGGCAGGCTCAGCCGGGCCAGCGCGGCCCGAACTCGGTCTTTCAGATCATCCATGCCTCATCTCCGTTCAGTGTGCCTTCCTTGTTTGCAACTCAGGGATGGAGTCGCAAGCCCGGGCGATTTTCCGCCCGGTTTTTTCGGGGCCGGCGGGAACCCAGACCCATTTACCCTCAGTTAATATGCAAATGCCGCATGGCAGCATTGCGGACCCAAGGGATTGTGCATCTGCAGCATCTGCCACATGTTAGGGCCAACAGGACGCGGAGAGCCAGACGGGCATCCGGCAAGGACGACAAGACGAGGACGCAGGACAATGGCCTATATCAGCAACATTGCCGATCAGACCCAAAGCGTTTTGGGTGGCCGGATCTCCGCCGCCCTATATCAGATCGACGCGCGCCTTGCACGGCGTCGTCTCTTCCGCGCGACGCTCGGCGAACTTTCGATGCTGAGCGACCGCGATCTGGCCGATCTCGGCCTGGAACGCTCTTCGCTGCGCCGAGTTGCGTGGCAGGCAGCCTGCGAGGGCTGACCAAAGGAACAACAGTTTCGTCGGGCTCTCTCCTCCTCCCTGAGCCCTGCGATACCGGCGGATGCGCTTCTCCTCCTCCCTGGCGCGCCGCCACCTACATGGGCCTTCGGGCCTGACGGAATTGGGCCTTCTCTCCTCCTCCCTGAGGGTCCGATACCAGAAGCGGCGGCGCCTCTCCTCCTCCCTGGCGCCGCCGCGTCTGAATTCCGGATCTTTGGGTCCACATCGGAT
>CAYNKL010000234.1:0-5978 GCA_964397775.1 uncultured Rhodobacterales bacterium
GGATAGAGCGCTGCCCTCCGAAGGCAGAGGCCAGAGGTTCGAATCCTTTCGGGTGCGCCATTTTTCCCATCAATGCAGTGTCTTATCGCTGAGAAGATCTCTTGGCGAAGCGGCGGATTATTCCCCGAAACCGCTCGTTTCAGGCCTCTGACCGGTCAAGTCGCGTTCAGGAAATGCAGTCACGCGCGGGTCTTTACGGCTACCGTGCGATTCTTGATGACCGACGTTGGGCGGCGTGAGGGCGAGCAGACCTTCGACAGCTCTTGTGGCCGTCACGGAGCAAAGCCTGCGGCGTTGTTGCGGATCTCTGACATGTGGTGAGTCACTTCGCGACTCAATGCGTTTAAACAGGCCGCCTGAGCAAGCGATCTCCCGCCCGCTATCGGAGGACGAACTGGGCCAGCTACAATGCGTCGATGCGAAAGCGGGGCGCTTTGTCGATCTGGATGGATAAGAAGATGACCTAGCTTGCGCCGCATCATGGGCGACGCGGACGGCCAGCCGCCGCCAGACCGCAGGCGCGCTGCGGGCGCTAATTAACTTCGTTCCGCGATAACTTGTGGGGTGGTTGTGAAGGACGGCTTGTCGCGTGGGACGCACCGACAAGCTGTCTGTCTCTCTGTTTCCTCAGCGTGCGGCCGGAATCGGAGAGTGGGCTAGGTGTTCAGTCCCGCCGCTTGGGGCCGTCGGCGCAGGCGCCCCCCTGTGCCAGCAGCTCCTCCAGGTTCACCGGCTTGTAGCCGGTCTGTTCGACGCTGACGCAAAGGTGCCGGTCCGTGGGGGCCGGCCGGGTGTGCAGGTGCCCGTGGATGTTCAAGGTGAACCGGTCGGCCATCCCGCTACGCAAGGACAGGTCCAGCGGCAGGTGCGTGAGAGCAAGCTTGGCGGCCGCTGTCACGTCCCAGAGCGAGATCGTCGCGAAGGCAGCGCGCAGCCGGTCGTCCAGCGGGTTGTCGTGATTGCCAAGGATCAGGTGCTTCTGCCCGCGCAGCCGCGGCAGGACGCGCCAGCCGTCGCCCGCGTGGACATCGCCAAGGTGCAGCACCCGGTCGCCCTCCGCGATGTGGTCGTTCCACAGGTCGGCGAGGCACTCGTCCATCTGGCTCACGGTCTCGAACGGGCGGGCGACCTTGCCCGCCGCCGGGGGGGCGCCGACCAGGCTGGCGTCGCCGAAATGAGTGTCCGAGATGATCCAGGTCGTCATGATCTGTTCCTTGGTCGTGTTCTGATGGCGGTGCGTCGGCAGGCGGGCGCCGAAAGGCGTCCGGGGGTCTTCGGGGGCGTAAGGGGCAGCGAAACGTGCCGGCGTCAGTCGCGATCCGAGGACGGGTCGCACTCGGGCCTTGCGCCGCCGCGCATGCGCCGGGTCAGAAAGCGCGCCAGCTTGTCGGCAGCCGGTGCCAGGGTACGTCCATGCAACTTCACCAGTCGGATGTTGGCGGGCTTCATCCGGCTGATCCGGATGAGGGAGACATTGGCCGTCTCATCCTCGGTCTGCTCGTAGAGGGACAGGCCGAAGGTGATCAAACCGGCGCTGCGGCAGGCACTGGCGATCGAGGCATAGGTGTTGGTGTCGACCGCTGGGTTCAGGAAGGTGTTTTCCCGGCTGGCGTGCTGATCCAGCATCAGGCGCAGGCCGGAGCCTTGGGGCGGCAGGACGAACTGGTGCTGCGCGATCTCCGCGAGGCTGATCTCTGTCTGCGCGGCCAGCGGGTGGCTGGCAGAGACCACCGCGTAGATCTCCTGCTCGGCCTCGCCCAGCACCGACAGGTCCGTGTGATCGGACAGGTTGAGGCACAGGCCGATATCCGACTGGTAGTCCTGCAGGTCCGACAGCGCCCGGGCCGAGGAAGAGTGGTTGATCGACACGGTGACCTTGGGGTTCTGCAGCTGGAAACGCGCCAGATGCACGGGCAGGAAGCTCTCCAGCACCGACTGGCTGGCGCAGATGCGGACGTGGCCGCTGGTCGCCTTGCGGATCGCCTGCAACTCGCCGCGGACCTTCTCGAACTCAGCCAGCTGGCTGCGGGCATAGACGGCGAGGTATTGCCCAGACGGGTTCAGGCGCAGGCCCTTCGGCGTGCGTTCGAACAACTCCACCCCGAACTGGGCTTCCAGCGCCAGGATCTTCCGGCTGAGCGCCGAGGGCGTCAGGGTCATGTGCTCCGCCGCCTTGCGGATGGATCGAAAGCGGTCGATGGCGTCGAGGATCTTGAGATCGTTGAGGCTTTGCATGGGCCCTGCGCCTCAGGCCGGGAGCGGCACGACGGTCTCGCGCCGGACGGTCAGTTCGATCTGGCCGCTTTCGCTCGGACGGCTTTCGGAGAAGAAGGTCAGCTCTTGGCCACGCGCCTCTACCTTCACCTCGAAGCGGCCGTCGATGAAAACCATGTCCTGGACCTTTGCCGTCACCTCGCCGCCTGCGGGGGCGATCTGCAAGGCGTTGCGGGGCACGAGCAGCCAGTCATCGGTCCAGGGGCCGCCGTCCAGAAAGGCGCGGGGCACGATATTCCCGGCGTTGACGAAGCGCGCGATGCCCACGGTGCCGGGCCGGGTAAAGACCTCCAGCGGCGCGCCGACCTGCTGGATCCGGCCGCCCTCCATGACGGCGATGCGATCCGACAGGATCTGCGCCTCGCGCCGGTCATGGGTGACGTTGATGCAGGTCAGGCCGAATTGCTTCGACAGCTTGCGGATCTCGTGGCCGAGGTCGTCGCGCAGATTGCTGTCGAGGCTGGCGAGCGGTTCATCCAGCAGCAGCACCCGGGGCGACAGCGCCAGAGCGCGGGCGATGCCGACGCGCTGGCGCTGGCCGCCGGACAGCTGGCGCGGAGACTTGCCCGCGTGTTCGGCCATCTGGACCTGTTCCAGCACCTCGCGCACGCGCGCGGCCATTTCGGACTTCCGCCAGCCGGCGCTGCGTAGCGGAAAGGCGATGTTGTCGTCAATGCTCATATGTGGCCATAGCGCGTGGTCCTGGAAGACGAAGCCGAAGCGCCGCGCCTGGGTGGGCACGAAACGGCCGCGGGCGGGGTCGTCCAGCACGGCGCCGTCGCAGGACAATTGCCCTGTATCCGCACGTTCCAGCCCGGCGATGATCCGCAGCAGGGTGGACTTGCCGCAGCCCGACTGACCCAGCAGGGTGACGAACTCGCCCTCGGCAATCTCGAGGTCGATGCCCTTCAGGATGTCTGTCGCGCCGAAGCTCTTGCGCAGGGTCTGGATCTGGATCACGGGTTATCCTTTCACGGTGCGCAGCCCGGCAAGGGCATTGCCCAGGGCGATGAAGCTGCCGGAGATGACGACGGACACCAGGCTCATCGCCATGGCGGTGCGGACGGAGCCCTGGTCGAACTGGTGGAAAACGAAGGTCGAGACGGTCTCGAACCCTGGCGGGGTCAACAGCAGCGAGGTGACCAGTTCCCGCGAGGCGATCGAGAAGACGATGAGGCCCGAGGCGACCGAAACACCCAGCAGGGCCGGGCCGTTCACCCGCCAGATCACGCCAAGATCGCTGGCGCCGTAGACCATCGCGGCGTCCTGCATCGACATCGGCAGCTGGCGCAGCGTGCTGGTGATCATCCGCACCGGGTAGGGCAGCATGATGCAGGTGTAGGCCAGCAACATCACCCACCATGTGTTGTAGGGCGTCCAGGGCCAGAACGCCTGATTCCACACCAGGATCAGGCCGACGGCCACGGTCATCGCCGGAATGGCGTTCGGCAGGGTCAGCAGGAAATCCAGCGGGCCCGACAACACGGACTGCCAGCGCACGATGAAGAAAGCCGCCAGCACGCCGATGGTGACCGTCACCACGGCGGTGATCGTGGCCAGGTGCAGGCTGGTGCCGATGGCGCTCAGGGCCTCTTCGTGGGTGGTGAAGAGCTCGACGAAGGCGCCGAAGTTCAGGTTGGACCAGACGAGACCGCCCGACATCCGCTGCATCAGCGCGCTGATGAGGATCGACAGCAGCGGGAGGGCAACGGCGATGAAAGCCAGAGTGCCGAGGGCCAGATGGCACAGCGCAGTGCGCAGAGGGCTGCGTTGCGGCTGTCCCGCGCGGGCCTGCACCTCGTCGACAGCCGTGGCGGTCCGACGGGTCAGTTGCAGGTGCAGGGTGTAGGCGCCCAGAGCGATGACGATCAGGATCAGCGACAGGACCGAAGCCCCCGGGAGATCGATGGGCCAGTCGCTCAGTTTCTCGTGGATGTAGGTGACGACGAAGTCGATGCCGACGCGGCGGCCCAGGATCTCTGCGGTGCCGAACTCCTCCACCGTCATGATGAAGACCAGCAGGTTGCTCGACACGATCGCGGTGCCGACAAGCGGCAGCAGGATGCGGAACAGCCGGCGGGGCGCGGAGCCGCCGAAGACGCGGGCAACCTCGTCATAGCGCTGGCCGACGATCTGCAGAGCGCTGGAGGTGGTGAAATAGATGATCGGGAAGAGGTTCAGCGCCATCACCAGCACGATCCCGAAGAAGCTGTAGAGGACGGGGGCGAGGTTGAAGCCCATAATCTGTTCGAGAAAGCCGTTGCGCTGGCCCAGCTGTATCCAGGCGAAGGAGCCGGTGAAGGGCGGGATCAGGAAGGGCACGAGGAAGGTTACATCCCAGACCGCGCCGCGTCGTCCGGTGTTTGTGCGCAGGATCGCCGCGGTGACGGCCAGCAGGGTTGATACGGCACAGACCGCGATACCGAGGGAGACGGAGTTGACGACCGCCTGCACCAGGCGGGGGTCTTCCAGGTGCGGGGCGAGGTTCCCGAAGGCCCCGGTGAAGGACAGCTCGTTCAGCTTCGGGAAGATCGCGAAGAGGAGGATCGCCAGGATCGGCAGGGCGACGATGACAAAGGCCAGGCCCATCGTCGCGAGGAAGAGGGAGGCGCGCAGCGCGCCTCCCGAGGGTTTTGCGGCAGATGCGGACATCCTGCCGTTACTCGACGGCAGCTTTGAAGGCGGCCTGGGTTTCGGCGGCCTCGGCCGCGGCCTTGGCGTAGTCGAACTCGATCAGCGGCAGGGCATCCCAGCCGGGACGCTTGGCTTCGACATCGGTGCGCGCGGGCAGGATCATGCGGTCGGCGACCAGCGCCTGACCTTCGTCCGACAGGACGAAATCGACGAATTGCTTGGCTTCGTCGGCCTGGTCGGTGGTGGCCGGGATCATGATCGGGCGCGGGGCCAGGACCGTGCCGCTTTCCGGGTAGACCACCTCGATCGCTTCGCCCTTGGCCTTCTGGCCGATGGCGATGTAGTCGACGGCGCCGAAGACGACGCCGCGGGCGCCCGAGAGCACGGGGTTCAGGGCGGCCGCGTTGGCGCCGGGCACGATCATGCCGTTGTCGGCCAGATCGCCCAGCAGTTTCCAGGTGCCTTCGGCGTCCTTGGTGGCCAGACCCTGCACCAGCGACAGCGCGGCGCCCGATGCGGTCGGGTCGGGCATCGTCACCAGGTCCTTGTAGGCCGGATCGGTCAGGTCGGACCATTCCGCGGGTGCGGGCATGTCCAGGGTGGTGTTGTAGACCATGGCGATGGCGGCGGCGCCCTGGGCCACATAGTCGTCGGTCTTCAGCGAGCCGGGCACGGTCTCGGAATTGGGGGAGGTGTAGGCCATCAGCTCTCCCGCGTCGCTCAGAGTGATCGCATGTCCCCAGGAGGCGGAGATCAGCACGTCGGCTTGCGGGTTGGCCTTTTCGGCCTCGTAGCGGGCCATGACCTTGCCGGAATTGGACTGGAACAGGTTGACGGTGATGCCGGTCTTGGCCGTGAAGGCTTCGACCAGTGCAGCCGAGAGCGGTTTCGGCCCGGCGCTGTAGACGGTCAGGTCATCGGCCGAGGCAGCAGAGGCGGCCATCAGGGCAAAGGCAGAGATCGCGAGCTTGCGGATCATTTTGGAATCTCCTTTGAGAACTCGAAGAGGTGAAAGCGGAAAAGGGGGTCGTCGCGCCTCTGCTATGCGAAACGGTGTGGGCCCGGGCAAT
>CAYNKL010000235.1:0-5942 GCA_964397775.1 uncultured Rhodobacterales bacterium
CAAAACCGGGGCGGGCCGCACGCGCTCCGGACAAGGAAAGCTTGACCAGACGTTTTCATTTTGTCAACGATTTGCCATCGAAACGTAATTCAACGCCCCGGAGACAGCGCAATGAACAGGCAGACAGAGACGAATCGCTGGGATTTCTGGATCGACCGGGGCGGCACCTTCACCGACGTCATCGGCCGCGCCCCGGATGGCGCGCTTGCCGCGATGAAGCTCCTGTCCGAGAATCCGGGTGTCTACGAGGATGCCGCCATCGAGGGCATCCGCCGGCATCTTGGCGAGGACGAGATCGACCCGGCCCGCGTCGGCACCGTGCGGATGGGCACCACCGTGGCCACCAATGCGCTGCTGGAACGCAAGGGCGACCGGACGCTGCTGCTGATCACCAAGGGCTTCCGCGATGCGCTTCGGCTGGCCTACCAGGACCGGCCCGACATCTTCGCCAAGGAGATCACGCTGCCCGAACAGCTTTACGAGCGGGTCGTGGAGGTCGAGGAGCGGGTGCGCGCGGACGGCACCGTGGAAACCCCGCTGGCCCCCGAATCCGTGCGCGGCGCGCTGGAAGAGGCCAAGGCCGACGGCATCGACGCGGTGGCCATCGTGCTGATGCACGCCTGGACCGCGCCCGAGCACGAGAAGCAGATCGAGGCGGTGGCGCGCGAGGTCGGCCTGGGACAGGTCTCGGTGAGCCACGAGGTGTCGCCGCTGATCAAGCTGGTGGGCCGGGGCGACACGACGGTGGTGGATGCCTACCTGACGCCGATCCTGTCGCGTTACGTTGAGAAGGTGGCCGGTGCGCTTGGCGCGACGCCGCCAGACGAGGAGGGGCCGACGCTTCTGTTCATGATGTCCTCGGGCGGTCTCACCGCCGCCGACCGCTTCAAGGGCCGCGACGCGATCCTGTCGGGGCCTGCGGGCGGTGTCGTCGGCATGGCCCGCACCGGCCAGATCGCAGGACATGACAAGGTGATCGGCTTCGACATGGGCGGGACCTCCACGGATGTGGCGCACTTCGATGGCACCTTCGAGCGCGCCTTCGAGACCCAGGTGGCGGGCGTGAGGATGCGCACGCCCATGGTCCGCGTGCACACGGTCGCGGCCGGTGGCGGCTCGATCCTGCATGCCGATCCCGGCCGCTTCCGCGTCGGCCCCGACAGCGCCGGCGCCCACCCCGGCCCCGCCTGCTACCGCAACGGCGGCCCGCTGACGGTGACAGACGCCAATGTCATGCTTGGCAAACTCAACCCCGATTTCTTCCCCGCCATCTTCGGCCCTGACCAGGATCAGCGGCTCGACCGCGACACGGTGGCCGCCAAGTTCGCCGAGATCGCCGAGACCGAGGGCAAGGCCCCCGAAGAGGTGGCCGAGGGCTTCCTGCGGATCGCGGTCGAGAACATGGCCAACGCCATCAAGAAGATCTCGGTCCAGCGCGGCCATGACGTGACGCGCTATCTTCTCAATGCCTTCGGTGGCGCGGGCGGGCAGCATGCCTGCCTCGTGGCCGATGCGCTCGGCATGACGCAGGTGCTGATCCATCCGCTGTCGGGGCTGCTGTCGGCCTATGGCATCGGCCTTGCCCGCGTGACGGAATCGCGCCAGCAGGGGCTCGAGACGGAGTTCTCGGACTCCGCGCTGGAGGGCATCGAGGAGGCCCTCGGCCGGTTGGAGAGCGAGGTTGCGACGGCGCTTTCCGAGCAGGGCGTCGCCACCGGCGAGGCCGAGATGCGCCGCCGCCTGCACCTGCGCTACGCGGGCACCGACACGCCCCTTCCCGTCACCTGGGAAGGCGATGCCACCGCGGCCCGCAAGGCCTTCGAGGCCGCCCACGAGGCGGAATTCGGCTTCACCGATCCCGACGCGGCCCTCGTGGTCGAGGCGGTCGAGGTGGAGGGCGAGGCCCACGCCAAGGACGACGACGTCGAACCCAACGAGGCGCTGGACAGCGCGGGCGCCGAGGCCGAGACCACCGTGCCGGTCTTCTCGGGCGGCAAGTGGCACGATGCGGCGGTGATCCGGCGCGAAAGCCTGCATCCCGGCAGCGAATTCACCGGCCCCGCGCTTGTCATCGAGAAGAACCAGACCGTCGTGGTGGAGCCCGGCTGGCAGGGGCAGATCAGCGCGCATGACCACATCGTCATGACCCGCGCCGAGGCCGCGCGCCGCGATCACGCCGCGGGCACCGAGGCCGATCCGATCCTGCTCGAGGTGTTCAACAACCTCTTCATGAACATCGCCGAACAGATGGGCGTCGCGCTGCAAAAGACCGCGCGCTCGGTGAACATCAAGGAACGGCTCGACTTCTCCTGCGCGGTCTTCGACGCCGATGGCGCGCTGGTGGCCAACGCGCCGCACATGCCGGTGCACCTGGGCAGCATGGACCGCTCGGTCGAGGCGGTGATCCGCCAGAACGAGGGCAAGGTGCGCCCCGGCGACGTCTTTGCGCTGAACGCGCCCTACAACGGCGGCACGCACCTGCCGGACATCACCGTGGTCACGCCGGTCTTCGACGAGGACGGCAAGGAGATCCTCTTCTGGACCGCCTCGCGCGGGCACCACGCCGATGTGGGGGGCGTCGCGCCGGGCTCCATGACCCCACGCGCCACCAGCGTGGACGAGGAAGGCGTGCTGATCGACAACTTCCTGCTGGTCGAGAACGGCCGCTTCCGCGACGGGCCGCTGCGCGAACTGCTGACGGATCACAAATATCCCTGCCGCAACCCGGACCAGAACGTCGCCGACCTCAAGGCGCAGGTCGCGGCCAACGCCCGCGGCGCGGCAGAACTGCGGCGCATGATCGGCATGTTCGGGCTCGAGGTCGTGCAGGCCTATATGGGCCACGTGCAGGACAATGCCGCCGCCGAGGTGGCGCGCGTGCTGACGCGGCTCGAGGACGGGGAGTACACCTATCCGACCGACACCGGGCAAGAGATCCGCGTGAAGATCACCATCGACCGCGAGCGGCGCGAGGCGACGGTTGATTTCACCGGCACCTCGGACATGCAAAAGAACAACTTCAACGCGCCCGAACCGGTGACGCGGGCGGCGGTGCTCTACGTCTTCCGCGTCATGGTCGAAAGCCCCATCCCGATGAACGCCGGCTGCCTGCGCCCGATCACCATCAAGGTGCCCGACGGCTGCATGCTGGCGCCGCGCTACCCGGCGGCGGTGGTGGCGGGCAACGTGGAAACCTCGCAGCACGTGACCAACGCGCTGTTCGGCGCGCTCGGGGCCATGTCGAACAGCGAGGGGACCATGAACAACCTCACCTTCGGCAACGACCGGCACCAGTACTACGAGACGATCTGCGCCGGGTCGCCAGCGGGCCGCATGAACGACGGGCGCGAGTTCGACGGGCAGGCGGGCGTGCACGTGCACATGACCAACTCGCGCCTCACCGACCCGGAGGTTCTGGAAAGCCGCTACCCGGTGATGCTCGAGGAGTTCCGCATCGACGAAGGGTCGGGCGGCGCGGGCCGCAAGCACGGCGGTGACGGCACGACGCGGGCGATCCGGTTCCTGGAGCCGATGGACCTGTCGATCCTGTCCTCGCACCGCGGGCTTGCGCCGCGCGGGCTGAAGGGCGGGACCGAGGGCCGCTGCGGGCGCACCGAGATCCGGCGCGCGGGCGGTGAGACCGAGGTGCTCGAGGCCTGCGATCAGGCGAGCGTGGATGAGGGCGACGTGGTGGTCGTGGTGACGCCGACGCCCGGCGGCTACGGCGAGTGACGGCCGCGGGGCGCGGTCACTCCGCGCCCCAGCGTGCCTCGAGCCGGTCGAGCGCGGCGATGCGCTCGTCCGTCTTGGGGTGGGACATGAGCCAGGCCGGGGCGCTGCCCGAGCGGCTTTGGGTCAGGGCGTCAAGCTTGCGGAAGAGCGATTTCTGCGGGCCGACGCCGATGCCGGCCTTCGATAGCAGCGCCGCGGCATAGGCGTCGGCCTCGTATTCATCCTGCCGCGAGAGGCGGGCGGCCAGCAGCGAGGCGACCGCATTGGCGATGTAGATCCCGAGCCCGGGGATCAGCCGCCCCAGCACCATCGACAGCGCCATGCGCACGGCGTTCTGGCCCGAGAAGTCGATCATGCGGCGGCGCGAATGGCCAAGCGCCACGTGGCCAAGCTCGTGCGCGATGACGCTGGCGAGCTCTTCGGCGCTGACCTCGCCCTGCTGATACTTCCGGAAGAAGCCGCGGGTTATGAAGATGCGCCCGTCGGGGGCGGCAAGACCGTTCACCGGATCGATTTCGTAGATGTTCACCCGGATGCGCGGCAGGTCGAGCGCCGCCGCCAGCCGGTCGGTGATCTTCTTCAGCCGCGGATCGGCGAGCTCGGTCGATTTCGCATCGAGCTCCTTGGCGGTGCGCCAGCTCGAGAAGCGGTACATGACGAGCGCGTAGAGGATCGCAAGCAGGATCGGGGTGAACTTGAGCATGCTTTGAATATGGGGGATTTCGCGCGGCGGGAAAGGGGGCGCGTCGCCCGGGGCCGCCTGCCCCTGCTTCTTTTCGCCCCAAATACCTCGGGGTCCGGGGCAGAGCCCCGGTCCGTCGCTTGCAAGGGACGCGAACCACTGATCCTCGAAGCGCCGGTGGCCGATCCCCGGGGCTCTGCCCCGGACCCCGGGATACTTGGACCAAGAAGAAGCGGGGGCCGGGGCGCGTGAGGCCGACCCACCGCTTCTGCCGTCAGGCGAAGTGCTCGGCGAAAGCGCCTTTCCAGGCGCGGGACAGCTCGTCGAGAGGGGCGGAGGAGGCGCCGAACTTCACCTCGTCGCCGGTGAAGCGGCCCACGGTGGTGAGCGTGACGCCGGCGCGGCCGGCGGCGATCATCAGGGCCTCGGCCGCGTCGAAGTTGCAGGCGATGAGGTAGCGGCCCTGATCCTCTCCGAAGAGCGTTGCGGTGTCGTCGCTGTCGATGCTGACGCCCGTGCCCGAGGCCACGGCCATCTCGAAGGCGGCCATGGCGAGGCCGCCGTCCGAGAGGTCGGTGCAGGCGCGGATCCAGTCGCGGTTGTCGCGGATGAACTCGCCGTTGCGGCGTTCCTCGTCGAGATCGACCGCAGGGGCGTCGCCGTCCTCGCGGTTGAAGACCTCGTAGAGCAGCGCGGACTGGCCGAGGTGCGAGCCCTGCCGGCCGACCATCAGCGCCACGTGGCCGTCGCGGGCGCGGCCGAGTATGGGCGCTTCGCCCTCTGCGATGAGGCCGACGGCGCCGATGGAGGGGGTGGGCAGGATCGGCACGCCGTCGGTTTCGTTATAGAGCGAGACGTTGCCCGAGACGATGGGCATGTCGAGCGCGGTGCAGGCGCGTCCGATGCCTTTGAGGGCGCCGACGAACTGGCCCATGATCTCGGGCTTTTCGGGGTTGCCGAAGTTGAGGTTGTCGGTGGTCGCCAGCGGCTTGGCGCCGAGCGCGCAGAGGTTGCGCCAGGCCTCGGCCACGGCCTGGGCGCCGCCCATCTCGGGGTTGGCGCGGACGTAGCGCGGGGTCACGTCGCAGGTGAAGGCGAGGTGCTTGCCGGTGCCATGCACGCGCACGAGGCCCGCGCCCCAGCCCGGGCCGTTTTCCGTGTCGGCCATGACGGTGCTGTCGTATTGCTCGTAGACCCAGGCGCGCGAGCAGTAGTTGGGCGAGGTCGCGAGGATGCGCAGCGCGTCAACGGGATCGACCTGGGGCACGTCCTCGAGCGGGGCGGGGGGCTCGCAGGGCTCCCACGGGCGGTCGTATTCGGGGGCGTTGCCCGACAGGGCGCGCAGCGGCAGGTCGGCCTTCACCTCGCCGCCGTGCATGATGAGGAAGCGGTCCTCGTCGATGGTTTCACCCACCACGGCGAAATCGAGGTCCCACTTGTCGAAGACGGCGCGGGCGACGTCCTCCTTCTCCGGGTCGAGCACCATGAGCATGCGCTCCTGGCTTTCCGAGAGCATCATCTCGTAGGC
>CAYNKL010000236.1:0-5867 GCA_964397775.1 uncultured Rhodobacterales bacterium
AACCCGGGCCAACGCGCAGCGCCTGTCGCGCCGCGCGCGCGGCAGATGATCCTGGCCATGAAAAGGTGAAGGCATTGCTGTCGTTCTGTATCGGGCGCCTTCGGATGCTCGCGTTAAGCCATTTGACCGTCAGGGCCAGGGCACCGACTTCTGTTTATGTGTGGCAGGGACCACGGAACGTCGGGTCTGGGCCAATGCCCTAGCCGCGCTGCCTGCCGTTAATACCTTCATGGGCGGCACGGTTCGCCGGATGGGACCGCGGCAGCGAGGGGGGCTGCCTCAGCCATTGCCACAGACGGTTGTCCGGAGGTTCAGTTGTCCCTCCCCCCACCGACGAAAAAGCACCGTAGCAATATCGCCCAGATCCTGGACACGGCCTGCACGCAGCTCGCGCGCCACGCATCTCCAAAATAATCCCGTGATCCGCCCCTTTCACGGTCCAGGGCCGATGCGTGGGCAAATTGATAAGCTCGGCTCGTGCGCTACGTACCGAGCGCAACCCACGAAGGAGGCGCCGATGGACTGGTCTGAAATGTTCTTCCAGGGATGGAACGGGATCGTTCGCACGCTGATCGTAGGCGCGCTGGCCTATGCATTCTTGGTGGTCTCGCTGCGCGTCTCGGGCAAGCGCACGCTCGCCAAGCTGAATGCGTTCGACCTTGTCGTGACGGTGGCGTTCGGCTCAACGCTCGCGTCGATCCTTCTGAGCGAAGATGTGGCGCTGGCGGAGGGCGCGACGGCGCTCATTCTGCTGATCGCACTGCAATACGGAGTGACAACCTTGTCGGTTCATTCGCGCAGGTTTGCCCGGGCGGTACGGGCCGAACCGTCATTGCTGGTGCGCGACGGCGCGCCCTTGCCTGACGCCATGCGCCGCGCGCGCGTGACCCACGAAGAGCTGGAGGCCGCTGTGCGCACCTCAGGCCGCCGGGCCCTCCAGGATGTCTCTGCCGTAATCCTGGAGTCGGACGGCTCGTTCTCGGTGATCGGCACGGGGACGGAGGGCGCGCAGCCGACGCGCACGGAAACCTGATCCCGGCTTTGGCGCGGCGCCATCGCATCGAGGGCGGCGTTTCAGACGAAAGAAAAGGCGAAGTTGATGCCTAAGTTGCCGGCAAGACGGCGGCGACAGGTCAATGCTTTTATCCCTTTCCGTGAGGGCCCGGCAGGTCGGGGTCGCGCACTGTCGGAGTCGGCCTTCGCGAAACATCGTTCTTTGACATCCCATGCTCATCGGAGTTTGCCGCATCCCAGCACCGCCTCTGGCGTCAAAATGGCGCATGCTCAGCGCGTGCGTCTCCCACCAGCGAAGCGGCGGGAGACCGTGTCTCAGAAGCCCGCAGCGTCCATCGCGGCAATCACCCGGTCCGGCGTGGCCGGCATGTCGTAGACCCTGGCGCCACATGCATTGCGCACGGCATTGAGGATCGCTGCCCCGGCGCCGGAAATGCCCAGCTCGCCGATCCCCTTGGTCTGGATCGGGTTGGCCATGTCGTCGCGCTCCTCGAGGAACACCACCTTCAGGTCGCCGGGCACGTCTGCATGGGCGGGCACGTGGTAGTTGGCAAGATCGCGTGTCGCCAGATGTCCGGTGCGCGGATCATGCGTGAGCTTCTCGGTCAACGCAGACCCGAGGCCCCAGATCATCCCGCCAAGCGCCTGCGAGCGCGCGGTCTTCTCGTTGAGAATGCGGCCCATCGCCATCACGCCCAGCATCCGCCGCACCCGCACCTCGCCGGTGTAGGCATGTACCGCCACCTCGGCGAAATGCGCCCCGAACCCGGCCGAGAAATGGCTGTCGGCGGTGCTTCCCGACTCGACGCAGGCTTCCTCGACAAGCTCGCCGTCGACCAGCTCCGAGAGCGGAACCTCGCGGTTGCCACCGCGTGCGATGCCGTTCTGCAGGGTGAGCTCGGACAGGCTGCACCCCAAGCGCTCGGAAAGCGTCTCGCGGATCGCCTTTGCGGCGAGGAAGGTCGCCGAACCGGCGGAGCTGGCCCCAAAGGAGCCACCGGAGCCCGATGCACCGGGGAAGCTGGTGTCGCCGAGGCGCGCCTCGACACGCTCCACCGCAAGGCCGAGCATCTCGGCGGTGATCTGCCCGAGGATGGCATAGCTGCCGGTGCCGATATCGGTCATGTCGGTCTCGACCACCGCGCCGTCGCCGGTCAGGCGCACCCGTGCGGCAGACTTGATCAGCATGTTCGAGCGCGCGGCAGAGGCCATCCCCATGCCGACATACCAATCGCCTTCGCGGCGCTCGCCCATCGGCTTGCGCCCGCCCCAACCGAACTGCTCGGCGCCTTCGCGCAGGCAGTCTGCCAGGCGCGTGGCGCTGAACGGCTGGTCGGTCATCGGGTTCTTGTCGGGCAGGTTCTTCAGGCGGAGCTCGACCGGGCAGAGGCCAAGCTCTTCCGCAAGCTCATCCATTGCCTGCTCGAGCGCCAGCATCCCCACCGCCTCGCCCGGCGCACGGACGGAGCCCGAGGGTGTGCGGCAGATCCGGGCCAGCGTCTGGGTGAAGCTCAGGCCCTCGGCGCCGTAGAGGAACTGCGAGGCCTGGCTCACCGGCTCGGCGAACCCTTCGTCGCGGATGTTCGACACGCGGTCGTCATGCGAGAGTGCCCGCAGCGTACCATCCTTGTCGGCGCCGAGGCGCAGCCGCTGGCTGGTCTCGGTGCGGCGCAGCACGCTGTCGAACACGGTCTGCCGGGCCATCACAACCCGCACCGGGCGCCCCAGTTCGCGCGCGGCAAGCGCAGCAGCGACCGCCTCCGGGCCGATCCCCAGCTTCGAGCCGAAGCCGCCGCCGATATAGGGCGAGAGGATGCGCACCTGCTCGGGGTCGATGCCCAGCGAGTCCGCCAGCTCCTTCTTGTTGAAGCGCAGCATCTGGAGCGCGCCGCGGAGCGTGACCGCATCGCCCTCCCATTCCGCGACCGCTGCGTGCGGCTCCATCGCCGCTGCCGCGTGGGGCGGGGTGGTGTAGGTCCGATCGAGCGTCACCTCGGACGCCGCGAAGGCCGCGTCGAAATCGCCAGCGGTCTCGGGGTCGTCCTGTTCGTGCGTCTCGGAGCGGGAGGGGTCGGTGATCACGTCGGTGTCGGCGTCGTAGCTGACCGCCAGCCGCTGCGCGGCGTCACGCGCGGCCTCGAAGCTCTCGGCCACCACCAGCGCGATCGGCTGGCCGTGATAATGCACCTCGTTGCCCGGCTGCACCGGGGCTTCACCCGCCATGCCCTGCGCCGGGTTGCGGGTCATCTTGGGGCCGTGGAACACGCCGAGCAGACCCGCCACGTCCGAAACCGACGACTCGTCGATCTTTGTGACGCGGCCCTGCGCGATGGTGGCGCGCACCAGCACGCCGTGCGCGGCGTTTTCGGGCAGCCCGTCGGCGGCATAGGCCGCGCGGCCCGACACCTTCTTGGGGCCCTCGGGCCGATCGAGCGGCGCACCGACGATGCCCTGTCCGGTTTCGTCCAGAAGGCGCGGCTGCGCCTCGTCCATGCGGAATGTCTTGGTCATGCCGGGATCCTCGCGGTCTCAACGCCGGGCGCTGACGCGGCAAGGCCGGTGGCCTCGCGCAGCGCGGCGATCAGGGTGCGCCGCAGCAGCGGCTTCTTGAACTCGGTATCGGGTTGGCAGTGGGCCTGCGTCAGTGCCTTGTCCGCAGCCTGCCCGAAGACCTCGTCGGAGGGGGCCTGGCCAACAAGCGCCTTCTCGATCTCCGGATCGGTCCAGGGCTTGGGGGCCACGCCGCCGATCGCGCAGGAGACAGAGGCAATACGGTCGCCGTCCATCGCGACGGCCACGCCCACCGACACCAGCGCAAAGGCATAAGAGGCGCGGTCCCGCACCTTCTTGTAGACCTGCTTGGTTTCGGCCTGCGGCGCGGGAAGATACACGGCGGTGATGATCTCGTCCGGGGCCAGCACGGTCTCGATATCCGGGCGATCGCCCGGCAGCTTGTAAAGCTCACCGATGGGGACGCGGCGGGCATCGCCCTGCGGGCCGCGGATTTCGACCTCGGCCTTCAGCGCCGCCAGCGCCACCGCCATATCGGAGGGGTGCGCCGCGAGGCAGTGCTCGGAGGTGCCGAAGATCGCCAGCATCCGCCCGTCGCCCTCTTTCGCGGCGCAGCCATCGCCCGGGTGGCGCTTGTTGCAGGGCATGGCAGTGTCGTAGAAATAAGGACAACGTGTGCGCTGGAGGAGATTGCCGCCGGTGGTCGCCTTGTTGCGGATCTGGGCCGATGCGCCGGCAAGGATGGCGCGCGACAGCAGCGGCCATCCGTCCCGGACTCGGGGGTCAGCCGCCAGCTCGGAGTTGGTGACGAGCGCACCGATGCGCAGGCCCTCACCGTCCTCGGAGATATCGCTCAGGCCGTCGACCCGCGTGATGTCGACCAGCCGCGACGGGGTCATCACCTGGATCTTCATCAAGTCCAGCAGGTTGGTGCCGCCCGCGATGACGCTCGCGTCCTCGCCAAGCTGGCCCGCGGCCCCGGAGAGGGTCTCGGCGCGCGTGTAATCGAACTCTCTCATGATTTCACCTCGGCGGCCATGGCGATGGCTTCGCGGATCAGCGGGTAGGCCGAGCAACGGCAGAGGTTGCCGCTCATGCGCTCGGCGATCTCGGCGTCATCGAGCGCCATCTCCCCCTCGAGCGAGGCTGAGGCGTAGGACGGGTCGCCGGCGCGCAGCTCTTCCAGCATCGCGGTGGCCGAGACGATCTGGCCCGGCGTGCAGAAGCCACACTGGTAGCCGTCCTGCGAGACGAACGCCTTTTGCAGGGCGCTGAGGGCTTCGGGGCTGCCGAGACCCTCGATCGTCGTCATCTCGTCGTCTTCATGCATGGCGGCGAGGCAGAGGCAGGAATTGACCCGCTTGCCGTTGACCATCACCGTGCAGGCGCCGCACTGGCCGTGGTCGCAGCCTTTCTTCGTCCCGGTCAGGCCAAGCTGGTCCCTCAGGATGTCGAGAAGGGTGGCGCGCGTGTCGTGCTCGACCTCGCGGGGCTCACCGTTCACTGTGAAACGTGTGCGCATTTGGCTCTCCTTTATGAAGGTGGCTTCGAACCGCACGACGCGCGGTGTACCTAGAGCCTGAACCGCGCGCAGAGCAATCGTGTTCCGAAAAAACTCGGCAGCCTGCGCCTTGCCCGACCGGGACATCGTGTCCGCGTCCTACGTGCTTCTGGAGCGACCGACCCCGGCCGCGGTTCTTGTCAGGATTCTGGGAACCCTGCCCGGAACCCGGAAGCGTCAGTTCCGAACGCGTGATCTGCTAAGGCGGCTGGAGAAGGAAGAGCAACGCACCACCTTCCTCCTCGACGAGTTGCGGCATCGCGTCCGTAACAGCCTCGCGGTATTGCAAACCCTGTTCAAGATGACAGCGCGCACCTCCCAAAACGTTGAAGAGCTGACCGACGCCTTCGGTGAGCGGCTGCGGACCCTCTCTGACGCGCACATCCGGCTCGCCAATGAAGTGGGCGGCGATCTCACACTCGCGACGCTCGTGAAAGATCACGTCGCCCCCTACGCACCAGAAGGCGGGCGGGTCGCGATAGATGGCCCCGCAGTCAGGCTTACGGAATCCGTGGCGTTCGACCTATCGCTCGTCATCCATGGGCTGGCCACCAATGCGGCGAAATACGGCGCGCTCAGCGTTCCCGACGGACAGGTGGAGGTCCATTGGTCGCTGGATGATGACAGTGACGCGCTTAATTTGTCATGGCGCGAAAGCGGTGGCCCTCCGGTACAGGCTCCAACGCGCCGGGGCCTCGAGACAACTCTGATTTCGAGTTTCTGCGCAGGCGAGGGAAGCGCCCCAGAACCGTTCGACTACTTTCTGGCCTCCATCGGCACC
>CAYNKL010000237.1:0-5838 GCA_964397775.1 uncultured Rhodobacterales bacterium
GGATCGGATTTTCATGTTCTGCCGCTGTCGATCGATCGGGCCGGTCTCGAACCTGTGCGCCGCTTCTACCGAGAGACCGGCATTCGCAACCTCGATCTCTATATCGCGGAGGATACGCGCGCGATGCTGGCCTTGGCCGTGGTGGGCCTGCCGACAACGATTCTGATCGACCGCATTGGGCGCGAGCGCGGGCGCCTCGCAGGCCCGGTCGAATTGAACAGCCCCGAAGCCGTTGCGCAGATAAGCGCTCTTATTGACGAACGTAAGCAATAGGACATGGAAAAGCACGACGACCGCGCCAGCCGTTCCGATCCGTGCGCACACGTGGTGGCGGTCTACCGATCAGTTTGGAGATGTGGATTTGATTGAACTTTCCGCTCTTGGACTAATGGCGGCATTGCTGGCCGGTGCCGTTTCCTTTCTGTCGCCCTGCGTGCTGCCGCTCGTGCCCGGCTACGTATCCTACGTTGCCGGACGTACGGTCACCGGCAGTGCAGCGCCTTCGAAGGGGCGGGCCGTCTGGCTCAGCTTCTGTTTCGTCCTTGGCTTCTCCACGATATTTATCGCGCTTGGGGCCTCTGCCACCGCGCTCGGTCAGGCGCTGCTGCAGTGGCGCTACGAACTCAACCTCGTCGGCGGCGCGATCGTGATCCTGTTCGGTCTGTTCATGATCGGGGCAGCGCGCCTGTCGGCCATGGAGCGCGACCTGCGTTTTCATCTCGACCTGCCGGGCGGGCAACCGGTCGCCTCCTACGTGCTCGGACTCGCCTTCGGTTTCGGCTGGACACCGTGCATCGGGCCGATCCTCGGCGCCATCCTAACCGCCAGCGCGACAAGCGCGACGATTGGCGAGGGCGTCGCATTGCTTGCCTTCTACTCGGCCGGCCTTGGGATCCCGTTTCTGGTCGTCGCGGGGTTCACCGACAGTATTGCCGGGAGGCTGCGCGGCATCGGTCGTTGGGGTCGCCGCCTGCATCAGGCTGCGGGCGGCGTCATGATCCTGATGGGTTTGGCGATGATGACCGGGCGGTTGAGCGCACTGGCCTACTGGCTGCTGGACACCTTCCCTGTCCTTGCGCGGATCGGGTGAACAGATGCGACTGTACGAGAAACATATCCTCCCTCGGCTGACGCATCTGGCGATGGGCCAGGATCAACTTCTTCCCTACCGGCGCCGCGCCGCCTCCGGGCTGCATGGACGTGTGCTGGAGATCGGGATCGGCTCGGGCCTGAACCTTGCGCTCTACCCCGAGGCCGTGCGTCAGATCATCGGTGTTGACCCGTCGCCCGAACTCCTCTCTCGGGCCGCGCAAACCTCCCATGGCCTGATGCCCGCGGCCGAGATGATCGAGGGCGTGGCCGAAGCATTGCCGCTGGAGGATCGCAGCGTCGACTGCGTCGTCGCCACCTGGGCGCTCTGCAGCGTGTCGGAGCCGGAGAAGGCGCTCGCCGAGATCCGGCGCGTTCTCAAGCCGGACGGCATCTTCCGCTTCGTCGAGCATGGTTTGGCGCCGGAAGCCCGTGTCCGGCGCTGGCAGCGCTGGCTCACGCCTGCCTGGAAGCGTTGCGCCAGGAACTGTCACCTTGACCGCCCGACGAACGCCCTTGTCGAGAAGAGCGGGTTTCGGATCGAGCGGCTCGACACCGGCTTCCGAGGCCATTCGTATTCATGTATGAGGGGCAAGCTCGCCTCTACTAAGGAAGCTTGGAAAAAGAACAACATCGGCTTTCGATTCGTGGCGCAACACTAATGGCAAGGCAATCAATTCCCGCCTCGAACTTTTGCTGCAGGCTCCGCATTATGAGGTATTATGAGTAGTCAGAAAGATAACCGGCAGGCCAATCTGACGCGCGGCATCCGCGTCGAGATCGCCAGCCTCGTCTACAACATCATCGAGGTCGTCGTATCCGTCACCGTGGGACTTCTGACCGGCAGCGCGGCACTGGTAAGCTGGGGTCTCGACAGCACGGTCGAAGCCACCTCAGCCGCGACGCTGATCTGGCGCTTGAAGGGGGAGAAGGACGGTGCCGGCAAGCGCACGGTCCTGCACCGCAAGAAGGTCGCGCTCTACGTGGTTGCCTGTGCCTTCTGGATCGTCGTCGCGGCGATCCTCTACGAGGCGGTCTCCGCCTTCATTTCGCAGAAGGCGCCGGGCTTCAACTGGTGGGGTATCGCGATTCTGGGTGCTTCGCTCGTGGTCAACCCGTTCCTCGCCTGGGGCAAGTATCGCTATGGCAAACGGCTCGATGCGCCCGCCCTGAAGTACGATGCCAAGGACACCATGATCTGCCAGTATCAGACAATCGTGGTGTTGGCCGGGATCGGTCTGACGCAATGGATGGGCTGGTGGTGGGCCGACCCGGTCGCGGCGCTTCTGATCGTGCCCTACGTTGCGTGGGAAGCGTTTGAGGCCACCAAGGATGCGCGGTCGGTCGAGCCGGAGGAGGCCGACGCTACTGCAGCCGCCTGACGTTGCGCATGATGAACCGGGATTTAGGCATGGGCGGCAGTTCTTCGGTTTCCAGATCCAGATCCTGATCTGGCACTTCGTAGTCGATGGCGTTCACGAAGAAACTGCAAAACGCCTTCATCTGGCTGATCGCGATCCACTCGCCCGGACAACGGTGGTTCCTGTGGTGATCACCACCGCCCTGCGGAATGAAGTCGTAGGGGGTGACCTCCCGATCGTGAAACCGCTCGGGCCGGAACTCTTGCGGCGCGTCCCACGAGCGAGCGTCGGTATTTGTGCCGTAGAGGTCGAGCAGAACCCTGTACCCTTTGGAAAAGCGATATCCGCGCCACTCGAAATCACTCTTCACCCGTGCCGCGACCGCGGGAAAGAACGGATACAGACGGCGGACCTCTTGCACGAAAGGTTCGAGCTGTCCCTCGTCGTCCTTCAGCTTTTGCCGCCACTCGGGATGCCGATGCAGGGCATGCGCCGCCTGGGCGATGAACGCAGAGACGGCGACGATCGGGCGTACTACGTTCAGAAGCTCCACGGCGGCAACCTTGGAGGTCAGCAGCTCCCCATTCAGATCGCGCCACGTCGCGACGACATGGGCGGCGCTTTCCTGTCCTGTCTGAAGGCTTCCGTCGCGCAGCCGTTCAATAATCCCGGCTGTCCAACGCTCTGCGCGATGCCGCGCCAGACGCGCACCCCAGTGCTTCCAGCCGACCGCCCCGGCGTCTTGGAAGAGCGCCGTCATCTGCGCCGTCCGCGTCTCGACCTCCGCTTCGGGAAGCGGCACGCCCGACCAGGCGCAGGCAGCTCTGGTGAGGATTTCGCGCACTTCGTCGTAGAGAACGACCTTCTCCGCCGCTTGCCAGTCCCGTGCGTAGCGGTCCAACAGGTCCCGCGTCGTGTTTTCGAGAGCTTCGATCCGCTCCGACGCCATGAGTGACATAAACATCCGCTTCCGATGACGGTGGGCCTCGCCATCGAGCCCCTGGATGCCCTTTTCGCCGAGCAGGGTTCTCTGGATACGCTTCGGCATCGAGCCTGCGCGCACGAGCCCATCCTCGGAATAGAAGACCTCCGCAGCTGCGGCACCAGTCATGCAGATCGTCTTTTGAAAGAGGATGCGGGTCTCGAACAGGTCGCCCTCAAGATCGCGGCATGTGTCCGGAATGAACTCATATGGGTTGCGCAGCAGGGCAAGCGTGCTGTCGATGCCCTTTGCGGATGGAATGCTGGACATCGATTATTTCCCCGTAACGTTTTCTTCTCGGTGGTTACGTTCGGGCTTGTTCTGCGCCGAGCGGAAGCTGTCCCAGAACAGCAGGGCCGCACCGCAGAAAATCGCCACATCCGCAAGATTGAAGGACGGCCAGTGGTATGTTCCGTAATGGAAATCCAGAAAATCCGGGACGGCCTGATAACGCAGCCGGTCGAGGACATTGCCGAGCGCGCCGCCGATGATCAGACCGAGAGCGGCAGCCGTCAGCCTGTCCGGCGCGCGCCACAACCAGATCAGCAGCCATGCCACGATCACGCCAGCAAGCGCGATGAGACCCCACCAAGGCACGATCCCGCCCAGCATACCGAAGCTGACTCCATCGTTCAGAACCCGCACGAGATTGAGAAAGGGTAGAACCTCGACGCCGCGCTCAAGCGCCGGTGTGTTCAGCGCAAGCGCCTTGGTACCCTGATCGAGGCCGAACGCCGCGATCGCGCAGAGCCCGCCCAGAACGCGGCTGTTCATGCCGCTGCCTTCAGATCGGCCCGCGCGTCGCGGATGATCGCCCATGACGAGTGCAGGAACAGCCCGGCGATACCGAAAGCGACGATGAGGTCTGGCCATGCGCTGCCCAGCCACGCCACAAGACCGGCGGCAACGACGACCGCCGCATTACCGATGGCGTCGTTGCGCGAGAAGAGCCAGACGGCCCGCATGTTCGCGTCGCCCTTGCGGAACCGCAGCAGCGGCAGAACGGAGATGACGTTGACGACAAGGGCGATCATGCCAAGCAGGCCCATGAGACCTGCATCCGGCGTCGTCTGTTCGAAGACCCGGACGATGGTCGTGCCGAGGACGCCAAGACCGAGGAGCCCGAGGAAGATGCCTTGGATCAGAGCCGACCGTGCCCGCCAAGCGAGGCTCCAGCCGATGGCCAGCAGGCCGAGGAAGGTGATCGCGCCATCGCCGATGAAATCGAGCGCATCGGCCTTCACGGCCTGCGATCCGGAAATGAAACCGCCGATCATTTCGAGGACCCCGTATCCCACGTTCAGGATCACGACGATCCAGAGGGCGCGGCGGTAGGCCGGGTCCTGATGGGCAGGATTCGGCGGAATGTCTTCATCGCCATCGATCCGGTCGAAGCCATAGCCTGTCACCGCGACTGCCTTTTCGATGTCCGGCAGGCGCGCTTCGGGGGCATTCAGTGTCATGATGTGAGTTGCGGCCGACACCTTCACATCGCCGGGCGCGACTCCGGCCGACTGTGCCGCCCGCTCGATCTGTGCGGCATCCTTGGCGCAGTCCATACCGGAAACCCGGTAACGGACGGGCGGGGCATCTGCCGTCAATCCGGCACTTTCGGTGTTGGCCATGGTCGCGCTATTCCTGCTAGGATGAATCAAAGAACAACATATCAGCGAGGAGTGATATGGCGCAATTCGTCGATGACCGCAAGAGCGCAACCATCGAGCGACGGGCGAAGCTGTTTCGCGGCTTCGCGGACCCGAGCCGCCTGGCCATCCTCGGTGCACTTTGTAACGAGCCATTGGCCGTTCACGAGCTCGTCGAGCGGACGAAACTATCGCAACCCAACGTCTCCAACCATCTGAGGTGCCTGCTGGAGTGCGGGCTTGTCGCCAGCGATCGCCATGGGCGTTTCATCCGCTACCGTATCAGCAGCCCGCGCATCACGGTTCTTCTGAGCGATGTGGACGCACTTCTCGACGTGGTCGCAGAGGGCGTTGAGGCGTGTGACAATTATCGTGAGGCGTGAGTCAGAACGGACGGCCGGTCGACTCGGCGCAGATCGGTTGGAAAGATGTTGTCCGTGTGCAGGGTCCGACCGGAATCCTGCTGAGGTTCGACAAGCTGGCTTCGGAAGAGACACCATTCATGTATCACTGCCACATCCTCGAACACGAGGATGCGGGCATGATGGGGCAGTTTACGGTCACATAACAGGACCCCACCCGCTCGACACCGGGCGTCGTCAAGAGCTTACGTCTTCTTGCGGCGTTCTATCAGGTGCCGGTGTCGCCTTGTTGAAACGCATTACGGAGTATGTCTAGACCCGAACGGAGAACACCTCGCTAAGCTGCGGGTCCGCCGAAGCGGCCGTCCAGTCGCTCGGCAGCATTCGTCAAAAAGGGCTCC
>CAYNKL010000238.1:0-5817 GCA_964397775.1 uncultured Rhodobacterales bacterium
AAGCGCCGGAATCGCCTTATACGCGCGCATCCGCTCCGGTCCGGGGCGGGTTTCTCCACGGGCCCTGCTGGACGACATCCCGGCATGTGCCATCCACACCAACCTAGCAAGGAGACCCCGATGTCGATCACCGTTGAAGAAAAGAACCGCCTGATGAAGGAATTCGCCACCAAAGAAGGCGATACCGGCTCCCCTGAAGTTCAGGTGGCCATCCTCACCAGCCGCATCAGCACCCTGACCGAGCACTTCAAGACCCACAAGAAGGACAACCACTCGCGCCGTGGCCTTCTCAAGCTGGTCGCCCAGCGCCGTAAGCTGCTGGACTACCTCAAGGCCAAGAACGAGGACCGCTACCGCGACCTCATCAAGAGCCTGGGCATCCGCCGCTAAGGCACGGAGCCTCATCACGAGTTTCCCGGAAACGCCCGTACCGCAAGGTGCGGGCGTTTTCTTTTGCCGCCAACCCGCGACGCGCCCCGGCACATTTGAATTGTCCGATCTCCGGAATACGCGCAGAATTCACGCATTGATTGTATCTGCAGGAGATTTGCATGACCGAGAAGGCGCAGGACGCGGCGATCCTGACCGCACAGGAGCGCGAGGCGCTGCCATTCCGCATCAGCCTCGAATCCGCCAACCGGGCCGTGGGCCTCATCGCACTCGGCCTGCCGCTGGCGCTGCTCGTGGTCGGCACCTTCGACGCCATCTGTCCCGGCATCAACTCGATCAGCCACTACTATTACAGCCCCCTCGGCGGCGACATTCTCGTCGGCGCGCTCTCGGTCATCGGGGTTCTGATGCTGTTCTTCTACAAGCTGCCGAAAGCGCCTCGCGGCGGTCAGATCCCGGTCGAAGGCTACAAGGGGCACCACCCCCGCGACATCTGGCTGGCGCGGCTGGCGGGGCTCTGCGCCTTCGGCGTGGCCTTCTCGCCCACGGGCGGGACAGGCTGCGAGGATTTCGCCGGCAGCGCGATCCGGACCTTCCTGATCGGGACGCAGGGCGGTGACATTGTCGGCCTGCCCGAGGCGCTGCGCATCCCCGACCTCCCTCTCGACCAGCAGCCCGTGGCGGCGGGTATCGCCCGCTTCGATCTCTGGCACGCCCTGAAATTCGAGAATTTCGTGTTCGGCGCCATCCACTACGCCTCGGCGGCGGTGATGTTCGCGATCCTCGCCTATTATTCGCTTGTGGTCTTCACCCGGAACCAGAAGGCGGGCCCCGAGGACGCCGAACCGGCGCGCTTCACCCGCAAGTGGTGGCGCAACCTGATCTACCGCGCCTGCGGGGCCGTCATCATCGGCTGCCTCGTGGCGCTGGCGGTGCAGTTCGCGCTTCTGCCCGAGGGGCTCAAGACCGTCTGGAACGCCGCCAACGGCACCTTCTGGGTCGAGGCGCTGGCGCTGTTCGCCTTCGGCATCTCCTGGAGCGTCAAGGGCCGCATCTTCGCCGTGCTGCGCGACCGGGGCGAGCCCAACCCCCGCCGCGCCGCGGTTCAGGCCGCGGCCGCGTAGAGCGCCACGGCCGCGGCGTTGGACACGTTGAGAGACCCGAAGGCGCCCGCCGCGCGGATGCGCACCAGCTGGTCGCAGACCTCGCGGGTGCGCGGACGCAGCCCCGGCCCTTCGGCGCCCAGCACCAGCGCCACGGGCCGGTCGCGCCGGCCCTCCACCGCCTGCTCGATCGTCTGCTCGGCCTCGCCATCAAGGCCAAGCACGACCCAGCCCATGTCGCGCAGCTTCAGGATGGTGTCGGCGAGGTTGGTTTCGCGCAGGTAGGGCTGCCGCTCCAGCGCGCCCGAGGCCACCTTGGCAAGCGAGCCCGTCTCGGGCGCCGAATGGTGGCGCGTGCCGATCACGGCGCGCGCGCCCAGCACCTCGGCCGAGCGCAGGATGGCGCCTACGTTGTGCGGATCGCTCACCCGGTCGAGCAGCACCAGCCGCATGGGCCCGTCGCCCAGCGCGATCTCCTCAAGACTGCCCCAGTCCAGCGGCTTCACTTCGAGCGCGGCGCCCTGGTGGACCGACCCCGGATCGAGCGGGGCCGAGAACTTGCGCGGATCGCTGACCTCGGGCGTCATGCCAGAGGCCGCGATGGCATCGGCAAGCTTGGCCTCGGCGTTGGGCGTCACGATCAGCCGCAGCCTTTCGCGGCGCGGATTTTCCAGCGCGTCGCGCACCGCGTGCAGGCCGAACAGCCACAGCGTTTCCTGCGCCGCGACCTTGCGCGTGCGCTCCTTCTCGACCACCCACTTGGGCTTCTTCACCATGGTGCGGACCTTCCCTTCGCAAGGCCCGTGTCATGCCCCGGGGGCACCCCCGCGTGCAAGGGAATTTCCTGTTGACGCCGCTTTGGGGGTTCGGTATCCGCCTCCCCACTGCCGGGCACTGCCCGGTATGGGCGACGCGCTGCAAGGTGCGGCAGCGGACTGTAAATCCGCCGGGGAGACCCACGCCTGGTTCGATTCCAGGGTCGCCCACCATTCCCCCCGCCAGAAAATCAGATCCCCGGGCTGCTCTTTTCAGAGATAAGCCGCATGGGCCGGACAGACCCGCTGCCCTGCCGACGACGCGCACAATCCGTTGAGAGCATTCGATGAAGACCGTTCTTGTTCTGGGAGGCTACGGCCTGATCGGCGCCGCCTGTTGCCGGTCTCTTGCCGAGGCAGGATTCCACGTCGTGGGCCTTGGCCGGTCGCGCAGCGCCGCCATGGCCACGGCCCCGCATCAGGACTGGATCTTCCGCGATCTGTCATCGCTGACTGTATCGGCATGGAAGGACATCCTCGAAGGGATCGACGTCGTCGTGAACGCCGCCGGCGCGCTTCAGGACGGGCCGCGGGATGACCTCGACGCCATTCACGCGAGGATGCCGGCGCAACTCTGCGCCGCGGCGCCGCCGGGCCTGCGCCTTGTCCAGATCTCGGCAGCGGGCGTGGCGCCGGATGCCTCGACGGAATTCTTCCGCAGCAAGGCGCGCGGGGATGCGCAGGTTGCGAAGGCCGCTTGCGACTGGGTGATCCTGCGCCCCAGCCTTGTCCTCGCACCCGAGGCCTACGGCGGGACGGCCCTGCTGCGGGGCGCAGCGGCACTGCCCGGGATCCTCCCCGAGGTCCTTCCCGACAGTCTGGTCCAGACCGTCCACATCGACGACCTGGCCAGCGCGGTGGTGGCGGCCGCACAAGGGAGCATTCCCGACGGAACCACGGCCGATGTCACCGAGCCAGAGGCCCGCCCGCTTCCGGAACTCACGCGGAGGATCCGGCGCTGGCAGGGCTTTCAGCCACCTCTGCTCAGGCTTCCGGTCCCCTCCGCGATGCTTGCGCTCACCGGGCGTGTTGCGGATGCGCTCGGCCGGCTGGGCTGGCGTTCGCCGCTGCGAACCACCGCCATCACCGTGCTGCGCGACGGCATCCGCGCCGATCCAGAGGCTCTGGCGGCCGCCGGGGTCCCTCTGCCACGCGGGCTGGACGCGACCCTGGCCGCCCTGCCCGCGACGCGGCAGGAACGCCTCTTTGGCCGGCTGTATTTCGTCCTGCCGCTGGCGATTGCCGTGTTGTCGGTCTTCTGGCTGGCGTCCGGGCTGATCGCCCTTGCACGCCCCGGCGTCGCGGCCTCGGCGCTCGAGGGCAGCGCCATGCCCGCCTGGGCCGTCGGCGCGACGGTTCTCGGGGGCGCCCTCACCGACATCGCCCTTGGACTGGCCATTCTCTGGCGCCGCTGGAGCCGCGTGGCGGCGATCGGGATGATGGCGGTGTCGGCGCTCTATCTCGTCGGCGGCACGCTGTTCTTGCCCGCGCTCTGGCTCGACCCGCTTGGTCCCTTCGTAAAGGTCCTGCCCTCGCTCGTGCTGGCCCTTATCGTCTGGCTGAGCGTGGAAGAGCGATGATCTACGAGATCCTGCTCTTCATGCATGTGATCGGCGCCGCGGTCCTGCTTGGCACCGGCGCGGGGATCGCGTTCTTCATGGTGATCTCGAACCGCAGTCAGGACCCGGCTCTCGTGGCCCATGTCGCGGGCATCGTCGTACTGGCAGATACGCTCTTCACGGCAACCGCAGCCCTTGCCCAGCCCGTCACGGGCCTCCTGCTCGCCAGGGTGGTGGGATGGCCGGTGTTCGAGGGCTGGGTGGCGCTGTCGCTGGGGCTCTATGTCGTCGTGGGGGTGTTCTGGCTTCCCGTGGTCTGGATGCAGATACGCATGCGCAACCTCGCGCGCGCGGCGCAGCACGCGGGCCGGCCGCTGCCCGACGCCTACCACCGCATCTACCGATGGTGGTTCGCCTTCGGTTTTCCGTCCTTTGCCGCCGTTCTGGCGATCGTCTGGCTGATGCTCACGAAACCGGGAATCACCTGGTGATCCGGGGTCGTTCGTGGGCTTGCGGGTCTATTCCTCGCGTTAGCCGAAACGTGCAGGGCTGTAGGGCGCAAGGTCCAGGTTCTCCCGCTTGCCCATGATCTCGGCCGCGACCAGACGCCCCGTGCGCGGGCCCGCGGTCAGGCCCACGTGATGGTGGCCCAGCGCCGCATGCACGCCGCTCTGGCCCACCTCGCCGATCACTGGCAGGCTGTCCGGCAGTGCCGGGCGGTGGCCCATCCATTCCTCGACCTCCGGCGCGGCAAGTCCCGGGAAGGCCCGTGCCGACAGCCGGCGCAGCATCTCCAGCGGCGCCCGTGACGGTCCTCTGTCGAGCCCGCCGAACTCCAGCACACCCGCGCAGCGCACGCCTGTTTCCATCGGCGTGGCGACGAAGGCGCCCGCGGCGACCATGACGGGCCGCGACGGTCCGCCACTGCCGCCCTTGAAATGCAGGTGGTAGCCGCGCTCGGTCTCGAGCGGCAGGGTCAGGCCCAGCCCCTGAAGCAGCGGCGCCGAATGCGCGCCGCAGGCGATCACGGCCCGGTCGCAGGGCACCGGGCCCGCGTCAGTCTCGAGCTGCGTGAGCTTCGCGCACTCCACCGTGATGGCCTTGACGCCCGCACGCATCACCCGGCCGCCCATGGCCTCGAAGTCGCGCGCGAGCGCCGCGACATAGGCGCCGGGATCGGTGATGTGGCCGTGGTGCTTCTGGATCGCCAGACAGCCCACGCTGTCCCCGAGACTCGGCTCGGCCTCCTGCACGGCGCCGCCGGTCAGCACCTCCTCGGCGCCAAGACCGTACTCGGCCTTCAGGCCCCAGACATAGCTGTCGGCGTCAAAGGCCGCGCGGTCGGCATAGGCATGAAGGTACTCGCCCGGCACCACGTAGCGCCGCGCCGTCAGCCCCTCGGTCAGCGCGAGATGCTGCTCGGGGCTGTCCGTGGTCAGCGGCGCCAGCGCGGCGGCGGCCTCGCGCACGTGGGCGTCGGTGGCGTGGGACATGTACCGCGCGAGGAAGGGCGCGAGTTTGGGCAGGTGACCCCAGCGCAGGAACAGCGGCGAATCCCGCCGCATCAGCATGGGCAGCGCCTTCTTCCAGAGCCCCGGCGTCGTGACCGGCACCACCGCGCCCGCGGCCAGCACCCCGGCATTGCCGAACGAGGCCCCCTGCCCCGGCGGATCGCGGTCGATGAGGGTGACATCGGCGCCGAAGCGACGCAGCCATATTGCGGTGGCGGTGCCGACGATGCCGGCGCCGACCACCACCACGTGTCTGGGGGAGGAGGGGGTCATGGGCGCATGTGGGGCCATGCGCTCCGCTACGTCAAGTATACTTCCCGGTCAGTCCTGCAGATCGGGCGGCGGCATGGGGGGGATCCCCCCTCTCTGCCTGCGGACGCATCATCCCCGAAGGAGTTTTCCCTAGAAGAAACCAGCGGCGGCGGGCCGTGGCCAGGGG
>CAYNKL010000239.1:0-5809 GCA_964397775.1 uncultured Rhodobacterales bacterium
CTTGCGGGCATGGATCACCATGCGCTCGCAGCCCGCGACCGAGATCTTCTCGAGGAAGTCGGGCAGCACGTCGCGCGGCTCCTGCTCGTCGACGCCGATGCGGCACTTGACGGTGACGTCGATCTTCACCGCCTCGCGCATGGCCGCGACGCAGTCCGCGACGAGCTCCGGCGACCGCATCAGCACGGCGCCGAACGTGCCCGACTGCACCCGGTCCGACGGGCAGCCGCAATTGAGGTCGATCTGGTCATAGCCCGCCTGCGCGCCCAGCGTCGCCGCCCGAGCAAGCTCGTCCGGGTCCGACCCGCCGAGCTGCAGCGCAACAGGATGTTCCTCGGGGTTATAGTCGAGCAGATGCAGCGCCCCGCCACGCACCAGCGCCGGGGCCGTGACCATCTCGGTATAAAGCAGTGCCCGCCGCGACAGCAGCCGGTGAAGGTACCGACAATGCCGGTCGGTCCAGTCCATCATCGGGGCCACCGAAAGCCGCGCGGCCCGATGGACGTCCGAAACCCGTTGTTCTACCGCCTCTGCGTTCATGGTCACCCGACCTGACTTCCTCGATTTGTGGGCCTTTTGCCCCTGTTCTCGGGGATGGTGCAACACAATGCTGCACCGAAGCCCACTTGTTGAACCGGCACGCAAGCCCCGCCTGCGACGCGAAGACGCGATATCAGACGGTTATCCCTGGTCCGATCCGCTGGCGCCGCCGCATTGAATCTCCCGGACATCGGCAATCGCCGCCGACGGGAGACAGAGCAGGTAGCATTTTGGAGCGCCCGAAGAAAGCCGGTGCGAAATCCTTCGCGGTGCGCAGGCGTCGATGTCTTCATGCTGGCCCCGGGGGAAGCCCGGCGGCGCGGGCCCCGGGCCACGCGCAAGCTCACGACGGTGCGGAGGGCCTCGACGCGGGTCAGGAGGGCGCTGATCACAGGGAAAAGGGCGCGCAGGTGGTCCCCGGGTCTTTCGTCAGGTTGCGGACGCGGGAGGGGCTCGGGCGGCGCTTTTCGGCCCCGATCTGGCTGCCGGCGTGGTCTCCGGCAATGCCTCTTCAGAGCGCCCGGCCCGGACAGACGGGTCGCGAAAGAACGCTGCGCGGCGATGGCAGACAGGCGGTTTGCCGCGCGGCACGCATGGAAGCGCGGGAGACTGCCTTCGTGACAGGCCCGACCGATACGCCCGGCGCCCCATCGGCGCGTCCCGCCCACCGAGGCCAGCAGCCGGGCGATGATCTGGCGATCAGGCGGGTTCCGCCTGACGCAGCTCGGGCTCTATACGTTGTTCCTCGTGATCGAAGAAGTGCAGATGCGCCGGGTCTGCCGCAAGCGTGACCGTGTCCCCTGTTTGCGCGTCATGCGCGCCGGCGGCCTGCACCACGAGATCGAACCCCGATCCCACGTCGACGTGCAGGTTGGTCAAGCCGCCCAGCCGCTCGACGATCCGTACCGTGCCCTGCCAGCGTGCCCCTTCGCCGGGCAGCGGATCCAGCGAGAGGTGTTCGGGCCGGATGCCGACCTGCGCGCAGGCCGAGGCCTCGGCCATGGGCAGCATCGCCCCGCCGGGCAGACGCAGTCCGCCGCCCTCGGCGCTGGCCGGCAGGAAGTTCATCTTCGGCGCGCCGATGAACCCGGCGACAAAGACATTTGCGGGCCTGTTGTAGAGCGCCATCGGCGCACCGACCTGTTCGATCAGCCCGTCGCGCAGCACCACGATCTTGTCGGCCATGGTCATGGCCTCGGTCTGGTCATGGGTCACGTAGATCATCGTCGCGTCCAGCTGCTTGTGAAGCCGCATGAGCTCGAGCCGCATGTTCACCCTGAGCGCCGCATCGAGGTTCGACAGCGGCTCGTCGAAGAGGAAGATCTTCGGGTTGCGCACCATGGCGCGGCCGATGGCGACCCGCTGGCGCTGACCGCCCGAAAGCTCCTACGGGCGCCGGTCGAGCAGGTGACTGAGCTCGAGCACCCCGGCAGCCTCGCGGACCTTGGCGGCGATCTCGGCCTTGGGCAGCTTGGCCACCCGCAGGGCAAAGCCCATGTTCTCCTCGACCGTCATGTGCGGATAGAGCGCGTAGCTCTGGAAGACCATGGCGAGGCCGCGCTCGGTCGGCTCGCTCTCGTTTTCACGCACACCGTCGATGGTCAGCTCGCCGGAGGTGATGCTCTCGAGCCCCGCGATCATCCGCAGCAAGGTGGACTTGCCGCAGCCAGAGGGGCCCACGAAGACCACGAACTCGCGGTCGTCCACGTCGAAATCGACACCCTTGATGACATTGACGGCGCCGAAGCTCTTGCGCACGTCGCGCAGTTTCAGATCGGACATTGGGTCCTCCTCCCGTTCCGGCGCTTTTCAGTGATCTGCGCCGGCCGACAGGGCCTCGCGCAGGGTCTTGAAGTTGGCAGCGACCGCGCCCGCCGGATCACGGCCCGCTGCCTCGGATTCCTCTTCCAGCACCAGCCAGCCGTTGAACCGCGGCGCCGAGGCCGCGATGCGCCCGACCTCTGACACGTCCACGACGCCTCTGCCCAGCATCGCCCAGTCTCCGCCTCGGTCCACGTCCTTGAGGTGCACATAGCGGATGCGTTCGTGCCAGCGGGTCATGGCATCCGCCACCGACTGGCCACCGCGCAGGATGTGGCCGGTGTCCGGGACCCAGCCGACCTCCGGGTCCATGCGCTCGAAGATGGCGGCATAGTCGGCTTCGTCATAGATCAACGTGTCGGTGTGCGAGCTGGGATGCACCGCGACCTCCACACCCTCGGCCCGCGCCGCCGCATGGCTTTCGCTGTAGACCCGCGCGGCGATGTCGTACCTGGCCGGGCGCGGGCCGGGGGACATCACCGTCGCGGAGCCCATGGAGATCAGCGCCCCCGGGAACCGCGCCACGAAACCGGCGGTGCGGCGGATCTGCTCGACGTCGCTCTGCACCGCGTCCGCCTCGCAATATCCGCTCGGCGAGGCGACGGCGTAGCTCACCAGCACCAGACCCGAAGTCTCCAATGCGCGGGCAAAGGCCGGTGCGTCGTCGATGTAATGGCCGATCATCCGGTCAGTGATCTCGATCCCGGTGTAACCCGCGTCCGAGATTGCCCTGAGCAGATCATCGGGGCCGCCCTGCCAGCTGTCTCCCAGCATCTCCCATGTGAAGGTCTGGCAGCCCAGCTTGAAATCCTGTTGCACGGTCATTCCTTGATCCCCCCTTGGGTCAGCCCGTCGATGATGTGCCGCTGGAACACCAGCACGAGCACGATCAGGGGCGCGGTGACCACGGCGGAGGCCGCCGCGATATCGCCCCAGGGCACGTAATAAAGATTGGTGAAGTTGGCGATCCCGACGGGGATCGTCTGGTGTTCGATGTTGGACGTGAAGGCCAGCGCAAAGAGAAACTCGTTCCACGCGGTGATGAAGGCCAAAAGCCCGGTGGTGACCAGCGATGGCAGCGACATCGGCAGGATGATGTGCCAGTACAGGCCCACCACGTGCAGCCCGTCCATCCGCGCCGCTTCGTCGATCTCACGCGGGAGGGTCTCGAAGTAGCCGTACATCACCCATGTGACCAGCGGCAGCACCAGCGCGATATAGACGAGGATCAGCGCCGTGTAGGTATCGAGCAGGCCGAGGCTAGAGGCCACGATGTATAGCGGCCCGACCAGCGTGATTTGCGGAAACATCGACACCGACAGGATCACCATCAGGATCCCGTAGCGCCCCCGCACGTTCAGTCGCGACAGCGAGAACGCCGCGAGCGACCCGATGGCGAGGCACAGGAACGTCGTGGACAGCGACACGATCAGCGAGTTCAGCACGTAGTACTGCAGTTGCTTGTCGACGAAGACGTTGACGTAGTGCTCCCACGTAAAGGGATCGGGCCAGAGCGTCGGTGTGCCCGAGGTCAGCGCCTTGTCGAGCTGGAACGAGGTCGAGAACTGCCAGACGAACGGCGAGGCCGACCAGACGAAGATCAGCGTGGCCGCCATGTAAAGAAGCGCGCGGCGGGCGATCAGTTTGCCACGGGAGGCGGCGGCGGTGGGTGCGGCGTCGGTCATGTGGTCCTCCGGATGACATGCACGAGCCAGAGCACGAGGATCGTGGCCAGCGCGGCTTCGGTGATGAACATGGCCGTCGACACGGTCGAGCCGTAGCCGAATTCCAGCGTCGAGAAGAGGCTCTTGTAGGCCAGCGTCGACAGGGTTTCGGTGCTGTCGGCGGGTCCGCCCCCGGTCAGCACGTAGACAAGATCGAAGACCCGGAACGCATCGAGCGCCCGGAACAGACCGGCGATCAGCAGCGTCGGCATCAGCAGCGGCAGGCGGATTGTCCAGAAGATCATCCAGGCGCCGGCGCCATCCATGCGGGCGGCCTCGGTCAGCGATTTCGGGATGGTCTGCAGCCCGGTCATCAGCAAGAGCGCCATGAAGGGCGTGGTCTTCCAGACGTCGGCGATGATGAGCGTGGTGAGCGCGGTATCGGGGTTGCCGTACCAGTTCACCTTGTCGTCGAGCAGACCGATGTTCATCAAGATCCAGTTCACGACACCGTTTTGCCCGTCGAACAGCCAGCCGAACATCTTCGAGGTGACCACCGTGGGCATGGCCCAAGGCACGAGCATGGCCGCGCGCACCAGTCCGCGGAAGCGGAAGTGCTCGCACAATACCAGCGCCATGATAAGCCCGATCACCGTTTCAAGAAATGTCGATGCCACGGTGAACCACACCGTGTGCCCCCACGCGTTCCAGAAGTTGCTGTCCGACAGCAGCCCCGCGTAGTTCTCGAGCCCGACATAGTCGGATTGCCGCGTGATCAGGGAGGTGTTGGTGAGCGACAGCCGCAGCCCTTCGAGGATCGGCCAGAAGGCCACCGCCCCGATGGCAAGAAAGGTCGGCAGCAGCAGAAGCCATGGCCACGCGAAGCGCGGCAGCCGTGCGCGGCGACGGGCCGGGGCCGCCGCGCTGGTTGTCGTTTCGGAGAGCGCCATTCGCTTACCCGACGATGCCGTCAAGCTGGCTGGAAAGCGCCTGCATCTCGGCCTCGACCTGGCCATTGACCAGCGCCTTCGAGATGCCGGACTGCAGCGCCAGCGTCACCTTGGCGTATTCCGGCGTGACCGGGCGCGCCGTGGCGCCGGTAAAGACCGGGCGCAGGGTCGCCATGAAGGGCTGCTCCTCGTTGAGCTGCGCGTCGTCGAACAGCGCCGGCCGGCTCGGCCCGAGGCCAAAGTTCAGCGCGACACGCTTCTGCTGCTCGGGGGCGGACATCCACGACATGAACTCCCACGCCGCATCGCGGTCGGCGGTGTTGGCGTTCATGCCCAGCTGGTAGCCGCCAAGGGTCGAGGCGCTGCTGCCGCCTTCGAAATGCGGCAGCGGACCCGCGCCCACCTTGCCCACCACCTCGGAGACCGATGGGTCCTGTGCGATGGGCCAGACATAGGACCAGTTGCGCAGGAACATCGACTGACCGTTGGTGAAGACCTGCCGCGACGGCTCTTCGTCCCAGGACAGCACATCCGACGGGCTGATCTGCATCTCGTTGATGGTGTCATGCAGGAACTGGATCGCCTCGACCGCCTCGGCCTCGCCGATGCGCGAGCTGCGGCCGTCCTCGGACAGGATCGCGCCGTTGTTCGAGGCGATGGCCTCGACCGCATCACAGACCAGAACCTCGGCCTGCTTGCCCTGCCAGACGAAACCGAACTCCGCGTCGCCCGCCTCTTGCGCGGCTTTGCCCATCTTGGCCATCTCGGCCCAGGTGGCCGGCACCGCGCCGCCGTGCTTCTCCACCAGATCGGTGCGGTAATACATCATGCCGG
>CAYNKL010000240.1:0-5736 GCA_964397775.1 uncultured Rhodobacterales bacterium
GCGGCTCAGTGAACGGGGCCTTCGCCCTCTTCCAGAGCGCGGAGGATCTGCTCTGCCTCCTCCGCGTCGGGCGGATCCTCGGCGGGGATCGCGTAGTGCCCGCCCATCCAGCGGGCGAGGTCCACGTCGGCGCAGCGCGCCGAGCAGAAGGGCTTGTAGCGGTCTACGCTGTCCTTGTTGCAGATTGGGCAGCTCATGGCATCCTCCCTGGTCAGAGGCTTTCAGAAAGCGGCAGCCGGTCGCGCTGGCGCTGGATCTCGATCAGGCCCATCTGCGTCCAGCCCACCAGGGTGGTCTCCGCCGTCTCGCGCTTGAAGGCGGCGCGCAGCATGCCGTCGATCTGCTTGCGCTCCTTCTTGGGACAGGGCGCGGGATCGACCACCACCTGACCGCCCAGGCCCCGCAGGCGCAGCTGGCGCGGCAGGTCGCGCAGCGCGGCGAGATTGGCCTTGAGCCCGGCGGCGGGCGAGGTGTCGCCGCGGGTGTTGATGTCCACGGCCACCAGCGCGCTGGTGGGCTCGATGCGCATCTCGGCGCTGCCCACGGGCACGGAGCTGCGGCTGAGCGCCTCGATCTCGTCGGTCACGCCGTGGCGGTCGAAGCTGCCCTCGTCCGCGTCGACCGAGGCCGGGTCGGTCCAGTCGCGCCAGGCCAGCAGGTGGGGCCCGTCGCCCTCGAGCAGCAGCTCGGGGCCCGAGCCCGCGTCGCCCAGCACCTTGGCGGCAAGCGCGGCCATGGCGGCGATGTCCTCGGCCACGGCATCGCTGTCGGCCCCGGCGGCGGCGGAGCGCAGGATCAGGCCCGCGCCCTCTGGCAGCGGCGTGTCGGCGACCGCCTCGTGGGCGATTTCCAGAAGGGCGTCGCGTTCCTCGTCCTCGCGGATCTGGCGCGAGATGTTCAGCCCCGGCGCGCCGGGCGTGACGATGGCGTAGCGTGACTTGAACAGAAGGCGCGGCGTCACCGGGATCGCCTTGCCGGGCTCGGCATAGCCCGTCACCTGCACGAGCAGTTCGTCGCCCGGGGCCACGCCCTTGATCTGGCGCAGGAAGGCATTGCCGTCGGGTGTCTTGAGGAAGATGCCGCCCTGCCCCTTCACCGGTCGATCGGCCACGGCGCGGTAGATATGGCCGGGGCGCGGCCGGTCGCTGTCGATGAGCAGGTCCTCGAGCTTGCCGTCGCGGATCAGCGCAGCGGCCTCGCGGCCCTTCACGTGGTCGAGCGCGATGGTCACACCCTTCATGTCGTCACCTCGTATAGCGGGTAGCCCGCGGCCACCAGCAGGTTGGCGGTTTCCGACAGCGGCAGGCCCACCACGGCGGTGAAGCTGCCCGAGATCCACGGGACAAAGGCCCCGGCGGGCCCCTGGATGCCGTAGCCGCCGGCCTTGCCCTGCCAGTCGCCGCTGGCGATGTAGGCGTCGATCTCGGCGTCGGACAGGTGCTTGAGCTTGACCTGCGTGACCACGTCACGCTCCCAGACCTTGTCGCCGCGCCGCACCGCCATGGCCGTCACGACGCGATGGCGGCGGCCGGAGAGCGCCTTGAGGAAGCCGCGCGCCTCGTCGGCGTCGGCAGGCTTGCCCATGATGCGGCGGCCCATGGCGACGGTGGTGTCGGCGCTCAGCACGATTTCCTCGTCCGAGGCCTCGATGGCCAGCGCCTTTTCGCGCGCGAGCCGCACGCAGTAGGGGCGCGGCAGTTCCCCCTTGCGGGGATCCTCGTCGATGTCGGGGGGGCGGATGTCGTCGGCCACGACCCCGAGCTGCGCGAGCAACTCGTGCCGGCGCGGGCTGCCGGAGCCGAGGATGAGTCGGGGGCGCTGGGTCATGTGAAAGCGGCAGGCACGGCGCCCGCCGTCTTACTTGAAGCGATAATTGATACGGCCCTTGGTGAGGTCGTAAGGGGTCATTTCAACCTGAACCCGGTCGCCTGCGAGAACCCGGATACGGTTCTTGCGCATCGTGCCTGCCGTGTGTGCGATGATCTCATGGCCGTTATCCAGCTCGACCCGAAACGTCGCATTCGGCAGGAGTTCCTTGACGACACCGGGGAATTCGAGCGTGTCTTCCTTGGCCATGGTCACTCCGTCCTTTGCCGCTTCGCTCATATGCGAAACATGCGGTCATATGGGCCCAATCCCGCTGCTTTTCAAGCGGGAATCAGCGCAGCGGCGTCACCGGCACCGCACCGTCGCGGCCGTGCTGCTCGTTCCAGTGGGTGCGGTTCAGGACCACCCCGTCGGCGCGCACCCGCGCGATGGCATCCGTGTCGATCTCGGCATAGGTCCAGCCCTCGCGGTTGAGCTGGCCCTCGGCCAGCACGCCGGTGGCCGGAAAGCCCGTGTCCGGCGGGCCGAAGATGCCGCCACAGCCGCAGTTGGTGTCCACCGCCGGCGACCACGAGCAGTCGCCGATGGTCGAGGACATGACCGTCACGCACTGGTTTTCCAGCGCCCGGGCCATGGACCCGATGCGCACGCGCCAGTAGCCCGAGAGTGCCTCGGTGCAGGACGGGACCAGCAGGATGTCGGCCTCGGCCAAGGCCCGGCCCAGCAGGGGAAATTCGCTGTCATAGCAGATCAGCACGCCGATCCGGCCCAGCGCCGTATCGAAGAGCCGCAGCGGCCCGCCGCCCTCGACGCCCCAGTCGTCGCGCTCGAATCGCGTCATGATCTGCTTGTCCTGCACGCCCATGGCGCCCGAGGGCGCGAAAAGCCGCGCGCGGTTCACCGGGCGATCGCCAAGCTCGGGATCGAAGGCCGGGGCCGATGCCGCGAGGATATGCACCCCGTGGTGCGCGGCCAACTCGGCGTGCAGCGCGTCGGCCTCGGGCAGCCGCTCGGAGACCGCGTGAAGCGACGCTTCCAGATCCCCCGCCACCTTTTCGCCCGCCAGCGTGGCAAGCTCCATGGCTCCGTATTCGGGGAAGACCAGCAGATCGGCGCCCTGCCCGGCAGCATCGGCAACCCAGTGGCCGATCTTGTCGGCATAGGCATCCCAGCTGTCGAGGAACTCCATCGGGTATGCGGCGGCGGCGAGTTTCATAGCGATTCCTTTCGCGGCTCTGCGCTGGCGCCGCTCTACCTTGTCAGAGCGGCTTGATCCAGAACTGCAGCGGCTTTGCCGTTTCCTCGGCCGCATCCACGTCCTTCCAGCGGAAATGGGCGACCACGCCGTCCAGCGGCGCGTAGCCACGCTTGCGCCAGAAGGGGTCGAGCGGGGCGTGATCGTCGGGCCGCAGCGGGTGATCCTCGGGCCGCACCACGCCGCAGAAGGCGCTGTATGTCCGCCCCATCGCCCGCGCATGATCCTCGCGCAGGTCGAAGAACCGGTGCCCCACGCCGCGCCCGCGATAGTCGGGCAGCAGCACGGATTCGGCGCAGTAGAAGATGTCCTCCAGCGTGTAGCCGGTGCCGTCGAAGGCCCCCGCGAAATCCTCGGCGTGGTCCTCCATGGGCGTGCCCGTGGCCGCGCCCACAAGCCGCGCGCCGTCGAAGGCGCCCACCAGCACCGCGCCGGCGCTGTCGCGGTAAGTCTGGAGATACTCCCGCTCGTAGGCGAGATCCCCGTCGTAGAGGTAGGGAAAGGCGCGGAAGACCTCGATCCGCAGCCGCGCCACGTCGTCGAGCGCGGCATCCAGTGCCGCGCCCGTCAGCACCTCCACCCGCATCACGACACCTGCCGGATCCAGTCGGCGAGGTTGTAATAGGTCACCACGCGGCTGATCCGCCCGTCGCGCACCGAAAAGAACGACCCCGCCGGCAGGCGGTAGGTCTGACCCGTGGCTTCGGGGAGCCCGCTGTCGGTCGCCTTGTAGGTGCCGTTCACCATGTATTCCGCCGCCGCCCGCGTGCCGTCCTCGCTCACGAAGACGACCATGTCGGTCAGCTCCTCGGCATAGCAGTAGCTCATGTGGGTGCAGAACTCGGCAAAGGCCTTGCGGCCCACGCGCACCTGCCCCTCGTTCACGTGGTGGGCCACGTCCTCGGCGAGGCAGTCCAGCATCGCCGCCGTATCATCCGCGTTGAAGGCCCTGAAATAGGCCTCGATCACCGCACGCGTCTCGTTCAAGTCCGTCCTCCTTCACACCAGGGGCCGCGTCCGCGCGGGCCCCCATTTGTCGACCATCCACCCGCGGATCTGATCCCGCGTCTGTCGATAGGCGTTGAGCTTGCATTCCCGCGTCTCGCCCAGTCCCGTGGGGTCGAGGATCGGCCAGTATTCCACGCTGAGGTGGTAATAGCGCGTCATCTCGAGCGCCACCCGCCGCGAGGCATCGGACATGGCCACCACCAGGTCGAAGCCCGACAGCGCCTCGCCCATGCGCTCGAGCTCCTCGAAGCTGCGCGCCCGGTGCCGCGCCAGCTCCACCCCGATTTCGGAACAGACCGCGATGGCAAAGCCGTCGATTTCAAGGTCGTTCACGACACCGACCGACTGCACGTAGGTCTCGGTCCCGAAGACCTTCTTCATGATGCCCTCGGCCATCGGGGACCGGACGGTGTTGTGATCGCAGCAGAAGAGGATCGACTGGGGAAGGCCTGGCACGCCTCAGACCCCGAAGTGCAGAACGCAGACAAGGGTGAAAAGCCGCCGCGCGGTATCCTCGTCGACCTCGACCTTGCCCTCCAGACGTTCCTGCAGGATGCGCGCGCCCTCGTTGTGGATGCCGCGCCGGGCCATGTCGATGGTCTCGATCTGGCTCGGCGGCAAGGTCTTCACGGCGTCGAAGTAGCTTTTGCAGATCTGGAAGTAGTCCTTGACCACCTGCCGGAAGGGCGACAGCGACAGGTGGAACTCGGCCGCCTGTTCCTGCGCCTCGGTCGCCACGTCGAAGACCAGCCGCTTGTCCCGGATCGACAGGCCCACGTTGTAGGGCCCGGGCGGCACTTCGCGGTCTTCGCGGGCCGGCAGGACAAAGCTGTTCTGCTCCATCAGGTCGAACATCGCCACCCGCCGCTCCTGCTCGATCTCGGGCGTCGGCGGCGGCAGGTTGGCGTCGTCCAGGTCGATATGCGCGATACGGCTCATGGGCGGACTTTCGCAGGTGCGGCATCAGGGATAGCAGCCGCCCATGCGCCTTGACAATATCTACGCTGCGGCGCACCGCCGCCTCAGGTCGAGATCCCGACCGCGCGGCCCGACCAGGCCCGCTCGCACAGCTGCCGCGTCAGGAACCCCGCCACGTCCGCCCGCGCAATCCTGAGCTTCAGGTTCCGCTCGACCGGGGCGAACCCCACCTTGTAGCGCCCCGTCGCCGGACCGTCGACAAAGGCCGAAGGGCGCACGATGGTCCAGTCGAGCCCGCTCGCCCGCACCAGCTGCTCCTGCAACTCGTGGTCGCGATGCACCGGGCGCAGCAGCGCACCGAACATCACCCGCTTCCACCAGAAATCAAGATTTCCCCAGCTTTCATGCGCGCCGAGCGTGCTCTGCACCACCAGCCGGGGCACGCCATGCACCTGCATGGCGCGGATGACGTTCAGCGTACCTTCCGAGCGGATGCGCGAGCGCAGCGCGGCCCCGGCACCCAGGGTCACGATCACTGCGTCGTGGCCCGGCATGGCGGCGCTGACGCTCTCGAAATCCAGCGCATCGCCCGCGATGCGGCGCAGCTTCGCGTGCTGCACGCCGAGCTTTTCGGGACGCCGGGCAAAGGCGATCACGGCGTGCCCCTCGTCGAGCAAGCTTTGCACGGCGAGGGATCCGACCGAACCGGTGGCACCGAAGACGATGAC
>CAYNKL010000241.1:0-5679 GCA_964397775.1 uncultured Rhodobacterales bacterium
CCGGCGGATCGGCCCGGCGCAGCCAGGCCGACACCCTTCAGTTCTTGGTCACGTCATCCAGCAGCAGCAGGAAGGACGGCTCGAGCGAGAAGTTCTCGACCCGGTCGCTGGTCACGGCGTTCTGCTTCCAGTTCGCCACGAAGAGCCAGGGCGCGTCCTCCTGCACGATCTCCTGCATCTGCTTGTAGAGCGCCGCGCGTTCCTCCTGGTCGGTGGCCACGCGCGCTTCTTCGAGCAGCCGGTCCACCTCCTCGTTGGAATAGTAGCCCGAGTTGAAGCCGCCTTCCGAGGGCCAGGCATCGGTGCGCAGCGCAAGGTAGGGCAGCGTGTCGGGGTCGTTGGTCATCCAGGCCATCTCGGCCATGTCCGCCTTGCCCTCGAGCCCCGGGTTCACCTCTCCGAGGAAGGTGTTCCACTCGTAGGTCTCGATGCTCACGTCGAGCCCCACCTCGGCCAGGTCCGCCTGGATCGCCGTGCCCATGGCCACGGGGTCGAGCATGCCCGAGCCGCCCTCGGTCACGTAGAAGGTCAGCTCCGCCCCCTCGGCGCCCGCTTCGGCCAGCAGTTCGCGCGCCTTCTCGGGATCGTGCGGATAGGGGTCGAGCTCTTCGTTATAGGCCCAGGCAAAGGCCGGCGGCGTCGGGCCGGCGGCGACCTCGGCGGTGCCTTCCAGCACGTCGTTCACGATCGCTTCCTTGTCGACGGCGTAGTTCACCGCCTGCCGCACGCGCTTGTCGGCGAAGGGGCCTTCCTTGGCGTTGAGGATCAGGAACCAGACGTGCGGACCGGACTGCTCGTAGACCTGATAGGCGTCGGTATCGGTGAACTGGCCCAGCGATGTCGGCGGCACCTCGACCATGAGGTCGATGCCACCGGCCAGCATCTCGGCCACGCGGGTGTTGGCGTCGGTGATCGGGCGGAAGACCACCGCCTCGGTCCCGGCTTCCTCGCCCCAGTAGTCGGCGTTCTTCTCCAGCACCACAGCCTCGTTGCTGCGCCATTCGCCAAAGGTGAAGGGTCCGGTGCCCGCGGGGTTGCGGCCGTAGTCGGCGCCGTACTGCTCCACCGCCGCGGGCGAGACCATCAGCCCGGTGGGATAGGCGAGGTTCGACAGGAAGGGCGCGTAGGGTTCGCTCAGATGGAACTTCACCGTGTACTCGTCGACCACCTCGGCTTCCTCGACGGAGGAGAAGAAGAAGGCCAGCGGGAACGGGCCGGTGTCGTGGTAGGGGTGCTCCTCATCCAGCATGCGGTCGAAGTTGAACTTCACCGCCTCGGCGTTGAAGGGCGTGCCGTCGTGGAAGGTCACGTCCTCGCGCAGGGTGAAGGTGTACTCCGTGCCGTCCTCGGAAATCTCCCAGTCGGTGGCCAGCGCCGGGGCCACTTCCAGCGTGCCGGGCTCGTAGGCCACGAGACCCTCGTAGAGGTTCACCAGGATGCGGAAGTCGTTCACCGCCGTCACCGCGGCGGGGTCGAGCGACTTCGGCTCGGCGATCTGCCCGACGATGAGAACGCCCGGCGGTGTCTGGGCCGCCACGGGCGCGGACAGCGCGCCCAGCGCAAGCGTCGATGTCGCCGCGGCCATGAGCACCCGGCGCGTCATGTTGAGGACTGTCATTCTGCGTTCTCCCTGTTGACCCTCTGTCAGCTTACCCCGAATTAATCATGATAATTTGCACGGGTCAATTTTTCATGATAGATCCGCAACTCTGATAAAGGCGGCACCCCATGACTTTCTCCATTCTTGCGCAAGATTCAGGCACGGGCGCGATTGGCGGCGCCGCTGCGACCGGATCGCTCTGCGTCGGCGGCTGGGTTCTGCGCGGGCGGCTGGGCGCGGGCATGTCGGCAAGCCAGGGCGCTGCGCCCTCGACCTTCTGGGGCGAGGACGTTCTCGATGCCATGCGCGGCGGGCTCGATGCGGCGCAGGCGGTGGCGCAGGTGACCGGTGCCGACGGCGGCAGCGCCTGGCGGCAGCTTTCGGCGCTCGGCACGGATGGCCAGGGCGCGGCCTTCACCGGCACCAGCAACACGCCCCAGATGGGCAGCCGGATCTTCCCGGGCGGGGTGGCGGCGGGCAACATGCTCGACAACCTCGGCGTGGTGGATGCGCTGGCCGAGACCATGATGGCTGCCACGGGCGATTTCGCCACCCGCCTGCTCGCCAGCCTCCGCGCTGCCGAGAGTGCAGGCAGTGACAGCCGGGGGCTGCTCTCGGCCGCGCTACTGATCCTGCACCCGGATTTCCCGCCGCTAACGCTGCGGATCGACCACCACCCGGACGACCCCATCGGCGCGCTCGAGGCGCTGCACCACCGGGCCACCACGGGCGACTACGGCGACTGGACCCGGCAGGTGCCCGTGGCGAGCGATCCGACCCGGATCCTGGACCGCTAGCGGGTCCGAAAAGGGGTGTCCCGGGACGGGACACTTTCCGGCGCCATAAAAATCAATGAGTTAAAGAGACGGATTCATCTTCCGTTAGGGTTTGGCCGTGTTTTCGGTGGGGGCCGCGAGGATCTCCACGCCCTCCGAACGACGCCCTCCCCGACCAACCCCGGAAACGGGTGAGGAACTGATGTCGCTCTACCTACCGGTCACCCCCTCTGGGCAACGCGTCTCTGTGTTTCCGGCGCAAAGGTTGGCAGCGACCAGCCTTTGGATACGGCGTTCATGTCGCAGGTCAGGCGCCTTCGTGACAGTCCGTGTCAAGACCGTTCCGCTGAGCGATCTCAGTCTTTGCAAGCCTTAGCAGCTGCCGAAAATGCTTTCGCAAATCCCTGCGTCGAAAAAGCGACGTGGCGACCTCTGTCAAACACGACTCGCGCACGCCAATCGCTCGCGAGTGCCTGTACCACGGCATTATTCTGGGACCGATCATCAAGAAACGCGACATTCTCAACAACAGTCATTGGAAACTGGGCCCCGGAAACTTCCAGGACAGCTACGCCACGTTTGGCAATCTCCTTCCCACGATCTTCGATTGAGAAATCGCCCTCATTGGTAACATATATCAATAGATTGTGGATTACGAACCCCGGGGATCTGAGGGGCCTTGTCGCTGCCCAGCAGGTAGGTGATCCGTTTTTGTCGGCAAAAGCAGACCAGTACTGAAATGAAGTAATTCTCTTGATTTTCTCGTCCTGAGCGACGGCAGCTTGCGCAAATAGAGCCATGAAGAGGATTTGGCATACTATCTTCATTAGTCTTATTTCCTTTGTGTGCGTGGCGCATGCTTGTCAGGCTGGCTCGGCCGCGCAACGGCAAGGGAATATTTTGTCGAGCCGTGTTGCCGTATGGACAGAATCTTGTTCGACCGTCGTCTTCCCGGTTCAAAACGCATGCGTCGAGAGCTTCGACGGCAAGCTGAGCGACGTGTGCCTGAACCTGCACTGGCTCCGCTCGCTGTCCCAAGCCCGGGATGAGATCGCCCCCTGACGCAAGCACACAATACCGAGCGCCCGCATTCGGCACTCGGAAACCTTCCCAACGGAGCTTCTGACTGCGACCACCGCGACAGCGTTTGAGCCTCTTGCGGTCGCCGCGCTGGCGCTCGACATAGCAGATCGACCTGAACGTTCTGGATCAACGCGGCGCTAATTCGGGGGGCGAGTGTCATGAGGCCGGGACAGCTTCCGGCTTAATCAAAATCAATGACCCGCAGAGGTGGACTCACTTTCCGTTAGGATTTGGCTGTGATTTCGTTCCGGGCCCTGAAGACATTCCTGTCCTTCGGTAGGCCCCCTCTCACCGCGAAGACGGCCCCGCCTCCGCCATCTTTCCGAGCAGACCGAACCGGATTCTTTGGATCGTGCCGGTTTTCAGGGCGTCCTGGCAGCAAACCGCGCCTAGCCGGGTCTTGTCGCGCCAACTCCGCCACCAAAAGCATCCGGATCGGCCTCGCGCGCGTGGCCATCGGAAACGCGATTAACAGTCGTGTGATCACACTATCTTGTTGGTAGCTCTCGCCGCAGCGGACGGATCGCATCCCGTCCCGTGAAAAAGGGGCGGAACGCAGTCTGCCCGACAAAAACTCCCGTCATTGCAGGCATGTCTTCCGAGGCGGGAAGCCCAACAGGATCGAGGATCACAAATGAAAATTCCCGAAGCTACGCGGCCCGCAATATGGGGCGCCGTGGGCGGCGCTGTCGTCGTGATGATAGTCGGCTTCACCTGGGGCGGATGGGTCACCGGCGGCACGGCCAGCGACATGCAGAGCGCCAGCGCCGAAGCCGCCGTCGTTCAGGCGCTGACCCCGCTCTGCGTCGTCAAGGCAGAGCAGGAGCCGGAACAGATCGCCCTGCTGAAAGAGGAATCGAGCTACCAGCGCGACAACTTCGTCGTTGATGCCGGCTGGGTCGACAACGTGAGCGAAAAGTATCGCTCCGAAGTGGCTGACGCCTGCGGAGACTCGATCGTGGAAGGCATGGAATAGGCACGCGCCTTTCCGTCACCTGCATGACGCAGGTGACCTCCGGTCGGGTGCCCTCCAGCCCCCGACCCGAACAAAACGGCCGCCGGTTCGCTCCGACGGCCGTTCTCATTTGTTCAGCAGACGGGGACGGCCTGCGCCGCCCCCTGCCCGACCTCAGGCGAGGTCGAAACGGTCGGCGTTCATGACCTTGGTCCAGGCCTTCACGAGTGTCCTGCCGCCGCCTCCCCAGCCTCGAACTTCCGCCAGCCGTCCTCGATGGCGGGGAGGATTGCGACGAATTCGAAGTAAGGGCGCGCGAAGAGCGGGGTGTCGCGCAGCCGCTCGACCGCGGCGTTCAGGGTACCGGCGGAAGCCCCTGTCAGCATCCAGATGTCGGAACACAGGGCCGAGAAGGCTTCGCAATCGAACTGGCGCACCACTGTCCCGTCGGTCGGGGTGGCGGTCGCTGCTATGGTCCGGCGTTCGGCCCTTGTCAGGGCCAGCCAGGCGGGCAAGGCGCGTACCAGCAGGAAGAGGGTCAGCGGATCGTCATGGGGTAGGTCTTCGGTCATCGGCTCATGCTTTCGGCTTGCGGGGATGGAAAGTGACCCTAAAATCCAAGCAATTGCTCACTTTCTCAACTCGCATTGGGCCCGATGAAATCCGCCGTGCCGCAGCCCAGAAAAACACCAACCCAGCGCCGTGCGGTCGAGACCTGCGCGGCCATTGTCGAGGCCACGGCTCGCATTCTGGAAGACAAGGGACAGGACGCGCTCAACACGAACCGGATCGCCGAACGGGCCGGGGTCAGCGTCGGGACGCTTTATCAGTACTTCCCCGACAAACACGCGATCCTGGTCGCCCTGATCCGGCGTGAACGCGCGGCCCTGATGGCGGAGTTGCGCGCCATAGACCGTGACGGCGACGATGCCCTGCAGGCAATGGTTGCCGCCTCGATCCGCCACCAGTTCGCCCGACCGAAGCTGGCTGCCGCACTGGAGCATATCGAACTTGCGTTTCCCATCGGGCCGGAAGCGGCCGAGATGGCGGAAGAGATTGCGGCCATCTCCGCGGGCTTGCTTGCGCGGCGCTTCGGGGAACTCGGACGCACGGACCTCCTGACCGCGGTTCTCATCGGGCGGGCCCTGGTGAACGCAGCGGCGGAGGGTCTGTTGCCGCAGGAGGGACTGTCGACGCGCGTGGTGACCGCCATTGAGGGCTACTTGCCGGCGGTGACCGGTCGGGACTGAGCCGGGTCCGGGCAA
>CAYNKL010000242.1:0-5666 GCA_964397775.1 uncultured Rhodobacterales bacterium
GTCGATCCGCGCGGTGAACTCGCTGAGCCACTACACCGACTGGACCATCGGGCACGTGCACTCCGGTGCGCTCGGCTGGAACGGCATGATCACCTTCGGTGCGCTCTACTTCCTGACGCCCAAGCTGTGGAACCGTGAACGGCTCTACTCGCTCTCGCTGGTCAGCTGGCACTTCTGGCTCGCCACCATCGGCATCGTCTTCTACGCCGCCTCCATGTGGGTGTCGGGCATCATGGAAGGCCTGATGTGGCGCGAGGTCGACGCCAACGGGTTCCTCGTGAACTCCTTCGCCGACACGGTCGCCGCCAAGTTCCCGATGTACGTCGTGCGCGGTCTGGGCGGGGTGCTCTACATCTCCGGCGCGCTGATCATGTGCTACAACCTGTGGATGACGGTTCGCCGCGCCCCGGCCATCGAGGCCAAGGCTGCCGCCGCCCATGCCACGCCGGCCGAATAAGAAGGGGACCGGACATGGGAATTCTCAACAAACACGCGAAGCTCGAGAAGAACGTCACCCTTCTGGCCATCTGCGCCTTCTTCGTGGTGACCATCGGCGGACTGGTGCAGATCGTGCCGCTCTTCTACCTCGAGAACACGATCGAGGACGTGGAGGGCATGCGCCCCTACACGCCCCTCGAACTCGCCGGACGCGAGATCTACCTGCGCGAGGGCTGCTACGTCTGCCACAGCCAGATGATCCGCCCCATGCGGGACGAGGTGGAGCGCTACGGCCACTACTCGCTGGCAGCGGAGTCGAAATACGACCACCCCTTCCAGTGGGGCTCCAAGCGGACCGGGCCCGACCTCGCCCGCGTGGGCGGTCGCTACTCGGACGACTGGCACGCCGATCACCTGCGCAACCCGCAGTCGGTGGTGCCTGAATCGGTGATGCCCAAGTACGGGTTCCTCGAGAACACCCGCATCGAGGGCGAGCACATCGAGGATCTGATGGCCACCAACCGGCTTGTGGGTGTGCCCTACACCGACGAGATGCTGGAGAACGCGCGCGCCGACTTCCGCGCCCAGGTGGACCCGTTCGGCGATATTGACGGTCTCTACGAGCGCTACGGCGAAGAGAGCGTGAACGTCTCCAACTTCGACGGGCAGCCCGAGCTTACCGAGGCCGACGCGCTGATCGCCTACCTGCAGATGCTCGGCACGCTGGTCGATTTCTCGACCTTCACCCCCGTACCCAACCGCTGAGGAGGGACCGACATGGACACTTATTCCATTCTTCGACAGCTCGCCGACAGCTGGGGGCTGCTGGTCATGTTCCTCTTCTTCGTGGGCGTGATCGTCTGGGCCTTCCGGCCCGGATCGACGGACAGCCACCGGGATACGGCCAACATCGTGTTCCGGAACGAGGACAGACCCGCTCCCGCCTCGGGCGAGACGGACGAGCGTTAAGGAGTCTCACGACATGAGCGACGACAAGAAACAGGACGATCTCGACTACGAGACGACCGGCCACGAGTGGGACGGGATCAAGGAGTACAACAAGCCGCTGCCCAAGTGGTGGCTCTGGACCTTCTACGCCACGATCATCTGGGGCATCGGCTATACCATCGCCTACCCCGCATGGCCGGGCATCAAGGAAGCGACCCCGGGGCTGCTGGGCTTTTCCACCCGCGCCGAGATCGCCAGGGACCTCGAAGAGGCCGAGGCGGCCAACGCCGAGATCAACGCCGAGCTGGCCTCGGTGGAGCTGACCTCGATCCCCGAGAACCAGGAGCTGCTGACCTACGCCAACAATGCCGGCGGCGCGATCTTCCGCACCTGGTGCGCGCAGTGCCACGGATCGGGCGCGGCGGGCGCGAAGGGTTATCCCAACCTGCTGGACGACAACTGGCTCTGGGGCGGCACGATGGAGGACATCCATTACACCGTGACCCACGGCATCCGGAACGAGGTCGATCCCGATGCCCGCTGGTCGCAGATGCCCGCCTTCGGCGCCGACGAAATCCTCCCCGAGGAGGAGATCGAGGCGGTGGTCAACTACGTGATGGATCTGTCCGGTCAGGAGCCGCGCGATCCCTCGCTGGTGGAAACCGGGGCCGAGGTCTTCGACATCAACTGCACCTCGTGCCACGGGCAGGACGGCACCGGCGACCGGATGCAGGGCGCGCCGAACCTGACCGACGCCATCTGGCTCTATGGCGGCGACTACGACACCCTGCACGAGACGGTGACCTATGCGCGCTTCGGCGTGATGCCCCCCATGGGCGGTGCCGAGCTGAGCGAGGCCGAGATCCGGGCCGTCACGACCTATGTGCACGGGCTTGGCGGCGGCGAAGCGCCGGAAATGGCCGACGCCGAGTAAGCGCCTTCGAACGGGGGATGGAAGGGGCCGGGCGGAAACGCCCGGCCCTTTTCGCATGGCGGGCGGCAATCCTTGCCCGAACCGAGGCCGAGTTGCATTTGCCCCCTTTTCACGAGGTGTATCTTCGCGCGGTGAATTGCGAGGATCATTTCGTCTCTGGGTCCGGCGCCGACTGAACCGCAACTTTCAGCTACAGCTTTCAGCGTCGCGCCATCACCGACTTTTCGCATCCGCAGCACCAACGATTGACCCAAATCAAGGCGCTTTGATTCACCCGGCGGTAGACCTTTGCACATGAGGCGGGCTTGCCCGTCTCAGGGTCCCCGGCCCAGCCGGGGATTGCGTCGGTGCCCCGTCCTGTTCGCGCGTTTCCCGGGGTACCGGCGCATCCCATCAAGGCCCGCCGAGGGGCATTCGGCGGGCCTTCTGGTGTCCGGTCATTTCCGGCGCGGCGGGGCCATCCGGCGCTCTGCCGGGCGGTGCCGGAGCCGCGGCAATCCCAGCATCGCGTAGCGCGCATGGTAGAGGATCGGGTCAATCATGACGCCCGCTCCGACGGCCGGCGTGGTGGCGGAAGGGCAGATCCTCCTCCAGCCAGCTCAGGCGCGGAAGATCCGCCGAGCGCCGGACGGGGTCGGCCCGGCGGGGCCGATCGGTGTAGGTCGCAATGCTGAAGCTGCGGGCAAAGATATCGAACATGGCACTTTCCTCTCGGGCTGATGTTTCCGATGCCCTGAACTTGACCTTTCGGCAGGCTTCGTGCCACTCAGGAATCCTCGCCATATGAAAGTCAGGCTTACATATGAACTGGTCGACCCTCCCCCCGCTCTCAGCCCTCAGGGCCTTTTCTGCATACGCCACAAGCGGTTCCGTCAGTGCTGCGGGTGCGGCGCTGAATGTAAGCCACGCTGCGATCAGCCAGCAGATCCGGGCGCTTGAGGGCCATCTCGGGGTGACGCTTCTGGAACGCGGCGCGCGGCAGGCCACGCTTACCCCCGAGGGCGAGACGCTGGCGCGCACGCTGGCCGAGTCGTTCGGCGCCATGGCCGCCACGGTCGAGGCGCTGACAGGCGCCGATGCCACGCGGCCGCTGCAGATCTCGGCCACGCCCAGCTTTGTGGGCGGGTGGCTGATGCCGCGGCTGGCGGGTTTCCGCGAGAAGCACCCCGAGATCCACCTGATGATCGACCCCAGTGCCACGGTGCAGAAGCTCGAGCCCGGCGGCATCGACGTGGCGCTGCGCTACGGCAACGGCAGCTGGCCGGGGCTCGAGGCGGAACTGCTGATCGAGTCGCCCATCGCCATCGTCGCGGCCCCCGAGCTCGTGAAGGACCGGAAGATCACATCGCCCGCCGATCTTGCCGATTTCCACTGGCTGCAGGAGCTGGGCACCAACGAGGCGACCGAATGGCTGGCGAGCCACGGCGCCGCGCAGCGCGCCGACCGCGGTCTGGTGGCGCTTCCGGGCAACCTGATGATCGAGGCGGCGCGACAGGGCCAGGGCGCCGCGATTGCAGCCCGCGTCTTTGTCGAGCCCGACATCAAGGCAGGACGGTTGCAGCTGCTCTTTGAGGATACCCGCAAGAAGGGCTATCATATCGTCACGAGGCCGGGCCCGCCGCGCCCGCCGCTCAAGGCATTCCTGCACTGGCTGCGACGTGAAGCCGCGAAAGCTGACTAAGAGATTCAGATTTTGACGCAGATCAAGGCCACTGCAAGGGTCGGCTGAGAGAAGTGCGCCGAGACGACTCATCGACGGAGCGATTCCGACCGTGGCAGACAGCAGCAATTCCCCGGCACCAGCCCTCTACGCGGGCCGAGAGCCAATCTTCCCGCGCCGCGTCAGCGGCAAGTTCCGCAATCTGAAGTGGGTGCTGATGGCCCTCATGCTGGGTGTCTATTACATCCTGCCGTGGATCCGCTGGGATCGCGGGCCCGAACTGCCCGACCAGGCGGTGCTGCTCGACCTCGCCAACCGGCGGTTCTTCTTCTTCTGGATCGAGATCTGGCCGCACGAGTTCTATTTCGTCGCGGGGCTGCTGGTCATGGCCGGGCTGGGACTGTTCCTGTTCACCTCCGCCCTGGGCCGCGTCTGGTGCGGCTATGCCTGTCCGCAGACGGTCTGGACCGACCTTTTCATCCTTGTCGAGCGCTGGATTGAGGGCGACCGCAACGCCCGCCTGCGCCTGCACCGCCAGAAAAAGCTCGACTTCCACAAGGCGCGGCTGCGGCTGACCAAATGGGTGGCCTGGTTCCTGATTGGGCTCGCCACAGGCGGGGCCTGGGTCTTCTATTTTGCCGACGCGCCCACGCTCGCGCACAACCTCGTGACCCTGAACGCGCATCCGGTGGCCTATACCACCATGCTGATCCTGACCTTCACGACCTTCTTCTTCGGCGGCTTCGCCCGGGAACAGATCTGCATCTACGCCTGCCCCTGGCCCCGCATCCAGGCGGCCATGATGGACGAAGAGACGCTGACCGTCGCCTACCGCGACTGGCGCGGCGAACCGCGCGGCAAGCACCGCAAGTCCGCCGGCGCCGACCAGCTGGGCGACTGCATCGACTGCAACGCCTGCGTGAACGTCTGCCCCATGGGCATCGACATCCGCGACGGCCAGCAGATGGCCTGCATCACCTGCGCGCTTTGCATCGACGCCTGCGACGACGTGATGGCCAAGGTGGGCAAACCGCGCGGGCTGATCGACTATATCGCGCTCTCGGACGAGACCCGCGAACGCGCCGGCGCCGAGCCGCGCCCGATCTGGAAACACGTGATGCGGCCCCGCGTCATGCTCTATACCGGGTTGTGGTCGCTGGTGGGGCTGGGGCTGCTGTTCGCGCTCTTCATCCGGCCCGACATCGAGATGACCGTCGCCCCGGTGCGCAACCCCACCTACGTGACGCTGAGCGATGGCACGATCCGCAACACCTACGACGTGCGGCTGCTCAACAAGCACGGCGAGGACCGGCCGTTCCGGGTGACCCTGTCGGGGCCGAACACCCTGAGCGTGCAGCTCGAGGGCGTGCCCTACGAAACGGTGACCGTGCCCGCCAACGAGACCTATCTGCAACGGGTCTACGTGCTGGCGCCACCGAACTCGGAGCCCGCGCAGAGCGAACGCACGGAATTCCGTTTCTGGGTCGAGGACATCAGCAACGGCGACCGCGCCCACAAGGACACCATCTTCAACGGAAGGGATGACTGATGGTCACTGAAACGACCGAGAGCGGCTGGAAGCTGACCGGCTGGCACGCGCTGGGGATCTTCGTGGGCTGCTTTGCGGTCATCATCGGGGTGAACATCGCGCTGGGTAAACTGAGACAACAGTCCAGAATGCAGATC
>CAYNKL010000243.1:0-5649 GCA_964397775.1 uncultured Rhodobacterales bacterium
AGGAAGGTGGCGAGGGTAGCCACCTCTTCGTCCGAAAGACGGTCGGCGAAGCCCGGCATGCGCAGAGCGTAGGGGCGCGTCTCGGTTGAGGGAAGAGCGCCACCGTGGAGGATCATCGAGATGAGGCCGGTGGGCTCTCCCGCTTGGACGATCGAGCTTCCATCAAGCTCGGGAAAGACCTCGTCCGCGCCCTTGCCGTCGACGAAATGGCAGGCCCCGCAATTGTCCAGGTAGAGCCGCGCGCCCTCGGGCATGTCCGGATCTGCAGACGCAAGGATCCGTTCGGTCTCGGTTGCCGGATCGTCGGAGAGGCGTTCGGCAAGGCCGCCCGACGGCCCTTCCTCCGCCTGCGCCGTATCGGCGCCATTCCCGTCAAGACGGACGAGATAGCGCGACATCGCCGTCATGTCGTCTTCGCTGAAGTACTGCGTGCTGTCCTCGACCACCAAGGCCATCTCACCGTTAATCGCGGCGTGGGCGTTGCGCCCGGTGCCGAGGATCTGCGCCACCTCTTCGGCGGTCCAGCCGGCGATGGCGCTGTCCTCTCCGCGGAGGGCGGGCGCGGTCCAGCCCGCGATGACGCCACCGGTCAGGAAACCGGCATCATCGGCGGTGTAGCCGTCCTGCACGAAGAGGGTGTTGCGCGGGCTGTGGCAGGCGCCGCAATGACCCGGACCTTCGACAAGATACGCTCCGCGTTCGATCTGGTCGTCCGAGGCTGCGCCCGAGGCAAAGCCGACGTCGGGCATCGCAACCCATTTCCACGCCCGCAGGCCCCAGCGTTGGTCGAAGGGGAAGGGCAGGTCGTTTGCGGGCACATCGTTGCGCACCGGCTCGAGGACTTCGATGAAGTAGTGGTGCAGCCCGGCAATGTCGGTTTCGGTCAGCCCGCGGTAGTTTGTGTAGGGCATCGCTGGATAGAGATGGTGCCCCTCGTCGTCGAGCCCGTCAATCAGCGCGCCCCGGAACTCGGCCAGGGTCCAGCCGCCGATGCCGGTTTCGGAGTCCGGGGTGATGTTGGCCGAGTAGATGGTGCCTACCGGACTTTCGATGGGCCGCCCACCCGCGAAGGGCTCGCCGCCCTCGGCGGTATGGCAGGCCGCGCAATCGGCGAGGCGCATCGCGTATTCGCCATGTTCCGCCGGTTCCGGAGCGCTGGCGGCCACCTGCTGCGGAGCGCTGCGCGACACCGGCCAGAAAATGAACGCCAGAAGGGCGACGACGCCGACGATCACCAGCGCGCCGAGGATGCGAAGGAAGGTCTTCATGGTGTCATCTCCTCAGACCAGGGGCCCTGGGTTCGGCAGGTATTGGTTCACGATGGCGTCGGTCGTCCAGTAGGCCAGCGCCCCTACCGCGCCGGTCGGGTTGTATTGGATGTTCTGCGGGAAGGAGGACGCGCCAAGCACGAAGACGTTGTGCTGACCCCACGCCTGCTGGAAGCGGTTGATCGACGAGGTCTGCGGGTTCTCGCCCATGATCGCGCCGCCGACGTTGTGGGTCGTCTGGTAGGGGCGCACGTCGTAGGTGGCACCGTCTTCCTTGTAGCTCGACTGCCAGCTGTCGGGCTCCATGGCCTCGACGATCTCCTCGATGCGCTGACGCATGAACTGGGTCATGCGGATGTCGTTGTCCTTCCAATCGAAGGTCAGGCGCAGCAGGGGGCGGCCATGCGGGTCGGTATAGGTCGGGTCGAGATCGAGATAGCAATCCCGGTACGACATGTTCGACCCGTGCGAACCGAGTGACGTCGAATGGCCGTAGTGTTCGCCAACGGCCTGCTTCCAGCCCGAGCCCCAGTTCGGCGTGCCCTCGGGCACCGCGATCCCGCGAATGGGCTGGCCGTTGGAATGGCCGCAGGTCATATAGCTGCCGCCGATGAAGCCTTCTGCGGCGTAGTCGATCTGTTCCATGCCGAAATCGTTGATCGACATGCCAGACGAGCCCGCCGCCACGAAGGGATTGAACTGGCGGTCGTTGAAGAACATCGTCGTGCCGCCGTTCATCTGGTAGCTGTAGTTCTTGCCCGTCGTGCCGGTACCGGTCTGCGGGTTGTAGGGTTCGCCGATCCCCGACAGCAGCATCAGGTGGACGTTGTGGATCGAGTAGGCGGCGAGGATCACGATATCGGCGGGCTGGGTCACCTCTTCCTCGGCCTCGGCATCCCAGTAGGTGACGCCGGTCGCGGTCTGCCCGTCCTCGGCCAGGTTGACGCGCAGCACCTCAGAATTCACCCGGTAGTTGAAGTTCTCATAGCGCTTCAGCGCATCCAAAACGCAGGTCTGCGGCGAGGATTTCGAATAGTTCAGGCAGCCGTAGCGCGCGCAGAACCCGCAGTAATTGCATGGTCCCAGCTGCATTCCGTATTCGTTCACATGCGGGGCCGAGGCATTGGCCGCTGGACGCGGGAAGGGGTGATAGCCCATCTGCCGCGCCACGCCGGCGAAATGCAGACTGTCGGGTTGCTGGGCCAGCGGCGGCAGCGGGTAGTCGCGCGAGCGGTTCGGATCAAATGGGTTGCCGCCCTCGATCGTCTCGCCGTTCACCACGCCGGCCTGACCGGAGATCCCGGCCATGTATTCGAACCGGTCGTAGTAGGGCTCCAGCTCCTCGGCGGTGACGCCCCAGTCCTGAATGGTCATGTCATCGGGGATGGCATCGGCGCCGAAGGTTTCCTCGACATAGGAGCGCAGGCGGTATTCCTGCGCCTGTGGGCGCCAGGTCTGTCCGTTCCAGTGGATGCCCGCGCCGCCCACGCCATCGCCGGGCAGGAAGGAGCCGAGCCGCCGGTAGGGCATGGCCTCTTCATCCAGGCTGCGGCGGATGGTCAGCGTGGATTTCTTGGGACGCTGCATATAGCCGTAACGGATGCCGAAGCGCAGCTCGTCGATGACATCTGGATATTTGAAGTCGGGCACGGTGGATCGGTCCGGCCCGCGTTCCAGCGCGAGGATGTCGAGGCCTTCCTTGGCCAGCTCGATCCCGGCGATGGCACCGGTCCAGCCGAGGCCGACAATGACCACGTCGCGTTTCATGTCGGTTCTTGCCATGGCTTATGCCCTTTCGCCGGAGATGGAAACCGGGCCGAGCGGGTAGTCTTCCTCGCGTCCGACCCATTCGGCATAGCTGCCCCGCGCACCGGGGAAGCCGATGTAGCTCCAGGCGGCCATGCCCGCGTTGCCGCCGTACATCGGGTCGGCGAAATACCCTTCCTTGGTGTTCTGCACGAGCAGCGAGAAAAACTCCTTGAGCTCGGGCGTGAGGCCGAAAGCGGTGCTGCCGTCCGTGTTCGGCGCTACGCCGCCGGCGTCCTCGGCCATGTCGGGGGTGTTGCCGCTGGTCGAGGGGCCTTCTTCGAGGGCGCTCAGCACCTCGTCCTGCTGGGTGGGGTCGAGATCGGCAAAGACGCTGCCATAGTCATCGGTGCAGGCGGCGTCGATGCGCTCGATGGCGCCACGGTAGATCTCGGCGGGGGTCAGCGGGCTTTGCGGACCCAGCGTGTCGGGGGCATCCGGTTTGAACGGGCCTTCCATGTAGAGGTCGGCGGCATTGCCAAAATCCCCAGCCAGCTGCAGATCGATGAAGACCGGTACCCGCGTATCGATCGCGCCGGGGCCGTCACCGTCCGAAGGGATGATCCGCGCCGTAGCGGCCATGACGAAGGCCCATTCAGCCGCGCTCAGGTACTCTGGGGTGTACTCGTCCAGCGGCGGCGCGTCTTGCGCTCGGGCGAGTGCCGATGCTGCGGCAGTGCCGCCGAGAAAGCCCCGGCGCGTGGTGTTCAGATAGGTTGGATGGCTCATCGCGTCTGCCTCTCCCAAGGGGTTGGCAAGCACGGCGCGAGGGGTGCGTCACCCCGGGGCCGGCACTTGCAAGCGAATGCTCTCTTGCGTGCCCTTTGATCCTAGGGTGGTGATATTGGTTATCAAATATATTTAAGGTTGCGAACCTGTTGCCTGGCCCGAGACGGGCAGGCTGGCTTGGTCTTGCGGGCCATGCCGGTCGACAAGCGCACGGATTTCCCGGAATTCATCGGCGATTCCAAGAGGCAGAGCGGTCACCTCGGAGGGCATCGCCGCAGGGTCTTCCTGCCCGCCCCTCAGGATCTCGCGATCTTCGATCCAAGCGGTCAGTGCGTCCTTATCCGCCGGGCCGAGCAACTCCACGAGCCGGGCGAGCAGCTTGCGTTGGGCAATCAGGCGGGCCTCGATGGTAATTAAGCGTGTCTCAATATCCGGGATGGAAGCCTCCTGTCAGACCGGCCGTGGACCGGGGGGGAATGTCCGGATCGGGTGCATCTCCGGGACTGTCCGGCGGCAGCTCGGGATCGGGCTCCGGCGGTGCTTCCGGGGGGAGGTCCGGCTCGGGGGGCATCTCGCGCGGAGGTTCGCCCGGGATGTCGGTGCCGGGCGTGGGGGGCACTTCGGCGGGAGGCAGATCAGCCGGCGGCGTGGTCGGCGGTTCGGGAGGGGTTGCAGGGACTGTCATGGGGCCTCCTTTCTGCAGGGTCCAACGCAAAGCCGTGGGGGCAGTTCCCGCAACCGCCGTCTTGCTTGGGAACGTCTGCCGATGCCGTTGGTTGATGCCCTGAGGCAGCAGTCTTGCGGCTGTGTGCCGGAACTGACCTGATCTTCACTGGAGGACCCATGTCACAGACCGAGGAAAGTAAAGATCGCAAGGTGTTTTCAGAGCGTGCTGAGCCGGACCGCCCGGGCGGTTATCACGGGGTGCGGCAGCCCATGGAGCCTGACCCCGCCGTTTCAGTCCCCAGCGGCGAGCCCGCCAACGACAGCGCTTTGGCCCACGGCGTGGAACGCGCACTCGGGGCGGACGGCAGGCTCGAGAATGGGCAGATCGCGGTCCGTGTCTCCGGCGGTGTCGTAGAACTGGACGGGATGGTCGCGCTGGAATTCCAGCGGACGCTCGCTGCAGGCATCGCCCGTTCGGTGCCCGGCGTGCTCAGCGTTCAGAACCGTCTCGCCGTCGCCGAGCAATGACGCCCGGCCGAACGGCGTCGCGGGCCCGACCTGCATCGTTCTGCGGACCATCTGTCCATCTTCGGCTTAGCCGATCACCACCGCAATGCTTTCGTAGGGGGCAAGTTGCAGCTGCCGCGGCAACTGATCCCGCTTCTCGTGGGAGGCGACAAGGCAGACGCCCGCCCCATCGATGCCGTCAGGCAAAGCGACGTCCTGCGGCTGCCGGGTGAAATTGCCCAGGACCACCAGCCTCTGTTCGCCAAGCCGGCGCTGGTAAGCCATGACGGTCGGGCTGTCTTCAAGAAAAGGTTCAGTCTCGCCAAAGGCCACGATGTCGCACTCTTTACGAAGGCCGACCAGCTTGCGGTAATGCGCGAGAATACCGTCGGGCTGCGCACTGTCCCGTTCGACATTGATCTCTGAGGCATTGGGGTTCACCTCAATCCAGGGCGTACCGGTGGTAAAGCCGGCCTGAGGGGCGGGGCTCCATTGCATTGGAGTGCGGGAATTGTCGCGGCTGTTGCGCCGTGCCCCGGCGATAAACTCTTCAAGCGGCACGCCCGCCGCGATCTGTGCCTCGAAATGGTTCAGCGTCTCGAGATCGCGGTATTGGTCAATGCGCTCGAAGGGGGCATTCGTCATGCCGATCTCCTCGCCTTGGTAGATGAAG
>CAYNKL010000244.1:0-5640 GCA_964397775.1 uncultured Rhodobacterales bacterium
CCGGGTCACGCTCTATCCCGGACGTGCGGTGATGCGTGGTGCGGTCGGCGCCCCGGCACTGGTCGAGCGCAACCAGATCGTCGAACTGATCTTCGCCCGCGACGGGCTTCATATCGTGACCGAAGGGCGCGCGCTCGACCGGGCCGGCGCGGGCGAACGGGTTCGGGTGATGAACCTGTCGTCGCGCAGCACGCTGTTCGGAACGGTCACCGCCTCCGGGACGGTGAGCGTTTTGGGAGACTGATCAATGACCTATCGCATTATCTGCCTCCTCGGATTTCTGGCTCTCTTCGGGTGCAGCCGTCTCGACCATCTCGGCAAGGCCCCGAGCTTCACACCTCAGGAGCAGAGCCCGGAGCGCGTCGCCATGGCCTATTCCGGTGTCCCGACCGTCGCCCTGCCCGAACGGCAGACCGATCAGGCCTCGCTCTGGAGCCGCGAGCGAAGCTCGCTGCTGGGGGATCGGCGGGCGATGAAACGCGGTGACATTCTCACCGTGGTGATCGAAATAGATGACGAGGCCAGCATCTCGAACAGCACGTCGCGGTCGCGATCCGGCTCCGAGAGCCTTTCGGTGCCCCAGCTTCTGGGCATCCCGCAACGCATCGACGAGGATCTGCCGCTCGGGGCGACGATGGCGGATGCGGTCGATCTTGGCAGTCAGGCCGCCTCGGGGGGCGACGGGCAGGTCGCGCGCAGCGAAGAGCTCACCCTGCGCGTGGCTGCGACGATCACCGATGTGATGCCGAACGGGGTGCTTGCGATCGAGGGCGCGCAGGAGGTCCGGGTGAATTTCGAGCTTCGGGAATTGCTGGTGTCAGGCTTCGTCCGCCCCGAAGACATCACGCGCCAGAACGAGATCACCTATGACAAGATTGCCTCAGCCAAGATTTCCTATGGCGGTCGCGGCCAGATCAGCGACATGCAGCAACCGCGCTACGGCCAGCAGGTGCTCGACATGATCCTGCCATTTTGACGAGGCCGCGATGAAAAAACTGCTGCCCATTCTTCTCGCCGTGATCGGCACTGCAGCGGGGATCGGCGCCGGCCTCTTCCTCGCGCCGGCGCCCACGTCCCCCGAGACAGCCGGGGCCGCCTCGACCGGTGAGGGACATGACGGCGCCGCGCATGAGGGGGGCGAGCCTGCGCCCGATGCCGGCGATGAGGAGGGCGAAGGCGGCAATGAATACGTGCGGATGACCAACCAGTTCGTGGTTCCGGTCGTCGGGAACAACCGAGTCGAGTCGCTCGTGGTCCTGTCGCTGAGCCTCGAGGTGGGCCCGGGCGAGACCGAGGCGGTCTTTGCCCAGGAACCGAAGCTCCGCGATGTGTTTCTGCGTGTCCTCTTCGACCACGCCAATATCGGGGGGTTTGCGGGAAATTTCACCGAGCAGCACCGCATGGACCGACTGCGCCGCGCCCTCTGGGAAGCCGCCCGCAACGTGATGGGCAAGATCGTGGTCGATGTGCTGATCACCGAGATCGCGCGACAGGATTCCTGACCGCGGGTCAGATCTCCGGCTCCTTGAAAGCCAGCCGCCAAAGCGCGTCCAGCCGGATCTCTTCGTGATGGAGCCGCTTGTCCCGCAAGACGGCCGCCTCCTGCTGCTGCAACCGTCTGGTTGCCTCGGTCCGGGCCAGCGCGAGGCGCGCCCGAGCGAGGCTATGCTCCTGTCGAACGCGGCAGCGCGCCAGATCCTGGTTCAGCTCACCTCTTCTGCGCGACAGCCAGCCCTGCCAGAGCGTGTCGGCCCCAAGCAGCCGCCGGTCCGCAAGGCTCTCGGTCTCGGCAAAGGCAGCCTGTCTCAACGCATCGATCCGCGCCACTTCATCCAGAAGGCGCCGCTCCTCGTCCCGGTCGCGGCGGTGCTGCTCGAAGGCCCGGTCCTGGAGAAGCCGGGTGAGCTGCGCAAGATCGGCCTGCGCGCGGCTCATCCCCCACCTCGCCGACGGCGCATTGCCGCGCGCATGTCCTCGGCGAAACGGATCGCCGCCGCCACGGGGCGGTAATGTTCGGGCGCGATCTGCTCACCGATCCGGGTGGTGGCATGCAGCGCCCGCGCGGTGGGCGGATCGGAATGCAGCGGAACGCCCGCCTCTTCGGCCACCTCGCGGATCCGGCGGGCGACCTCGTCCATGCCCTTGGCGACACAGATCGGTGCCTCCCCGGGCTTGCGGCTCCAGCTCAGCGCCACGGCGTAATGGCTCGGGTTCACGATCACCACATCGGCGCGCGGAACGTCGGCCATCATCTGGGTCTGGGCGATCTCCTGCGCGCGGGCGCGACGCTGCTGTTTGAACATCGGATCACCCTCGGCCTCCTTGTGCTCATCCCGAAGCTCTTTCTGGGACATCCGGTTGCGCCGCAAATGCTCGGCCCGTTGCCAAAGATAGTCTATCGCGCCGATGCACAGAGCCACCACCGCGGCAATCCCGAGCAGCTGCAGCATTAGATCGGCCATGAGCTCGGCGGCATCCGTCGGCGCCCCGCGAAGCACCCCGATGATGAGATCATAGCGCGATGACAGGAACAGGCCGAGCACGACGGAATAGACTGTCAGCTTGACGAAGCTCTTCAGAAATTCGAACAGGCCCCGCCGGCCATACTTGTTTCTCGCATTTTCCAACGGAGACAGGCGGCTGGCCTTCGGTGCCAGACGCGACGGTGCGAATACGAGGCCGCGGGTCGCGAACAGCGCGCCCAAGACCAGCGCTCCCGGCACCGCCAGCCACGGCAAGACCGGCGCCAGCACGGCGCCGAGCACCGTGGCCGCGGGCGCCGTCGCCATGCCGTCGAAGAACAGCGATGCGATCTTCTCGGGGCGCTCGACGAACGGGAGCATCGCCTCGCCAAGGCGCAGCACTGTCGCCCCCCCCACGATCGAGACACCGGTCGCCAGCAGCCCGACATAGGCTGCCGCGGTCAGCAGGTCTGGCGACCGCGGGATCTCGCCCTTGCGTCGCGCCTCTTCCAGCTTGCGTGGCGATGGCTCGTGAGATTTTTCGGCCGACTGTTCCTCTGCCATGGGCGCCTAGGGGGTCTGGCCGGACAGAAACCGGTCGACGCTTGCGATCCAGACCGAGAGCATCAGCGGAGCGGTGACCATGAGCAAGACGATCGAGCCGAACGTGATCACCGGGGCCCCGACAAAGGCCACCATCAGTTGTGGCATCGCCTTGTTGATGAAGCCTAGGGTCAGATTGTAGAGCGCCGAGAGGATCACGAAGGGCGCGGCAAGCGTAAAGGCCAGGGCGAAGGCCATGGCGACGTGGCCGCGTCCGGCCTGTGCGATGAGCGCCGGATCGGGCAGGTGCAGAGCCGGAAACAGCTCGAAGGAAAGGAGGATGAACCCGGCCACCTTGACGTGAAAGCCCGTGCTCATCAGCAAAGCCAGCGCCGACACCGTCAGCACATGCCCGATCGCCGGCATCGGATCCGCGGCGCTGTTGCCCAGCAGCTGCGCCAGAGAGGTGGATTGCGCCGCGATGCTTCCTGCGGTCTGCAGCGCGTGCATGAAGAGCCGAAGCCAGAGACCGAGGATCAGGCCGGTCACGGATTCGGTGAGTAGTGCCCAGGCCACCGTGCCGAGGCCCGGCGGCGGCAGCGTCAGGCCGGCCCCGGCCGCGGGCAGGACGGTGACGGTGAGCACGAGGCCAAGCGCAAGTCGCACCCGCATCGGCACCGTCTGTTCCCCCAGGCCCGGCAGCACCGCCATCATCGCCCCGACGCGCAGGAACACCACCAGCGCCAGCCACCACCAGCCCAGAAGCAGCGGCATGAACCCGGTCGCGCCGCTCATGCCGCCACCACCCCGACCAGCGCGGGCTTGGCCTCGATCCCGATCTCCTCGAAGGACAGGACGGGGTTTGCGATCCCCTTGGCCGAAAGGATCGTGCGCAGGAAACGCCGCCGGCGCGCACTGGTGACAAGCGCCGGAAAGAAAGATCGAGGGGCCTATGCCTCTTCGATCAGTTCAAGTTTTAGGCGACTACAGAGTTCCGTTACGGGCTCCTTCAGGTCGCCGTAGAACGTGACGCGGTGCCAGCCCATCCGCCAGTTCTCTGTCAGCTTTTCGATATCGCCTTTGACCACCGCTTCTAGCTTGGTCCGGCACGCCAAATCGCTATCGTTGTTACCCGTCGTCTTGGCCTGGTGCATCAACACCTGCCGAGAAACCGGGTTGATTTCCAGCGTGGTCGTCATGTAGCCCTCCGGCAACAACGACTGCATGGCGGCCCCTTTGCGGTCCTCGGAGTGATTGCGAATTCGGTAGGGATTTGACGCTCCGTCCGGACCGAAGGGTTTGGTCATCGCCACACAGTGAGCGTAGATGATCACGTTCTTCGAGGTATCCATCACTGGATCGGAAGTGTAGCCCGGTCGCCCGGTCAGCATGCCCATTGTCGCCATGGTCAGCGCCGACATCTGATCGGCCTCGCAACCGCCGACCATTCCGTCGTTGTTCAATTGGGAGAATCCCAGACACGGATACGCTTCCACGTGTCCGCCGTAGAAACCGCCCATACAGTTGACGCTGATGCCGCTGGCACCGTGTTTGTCGATCAGTTGCCTCATGGCCACGTACATGACGCCGGATTTCTCGATCTCGCCCTGGCTCGGTTCGACCACTTCATGGGCATCCTTGATCCAGCGTTCGGCAGCCTTTCTGGCGGCGTTGCGGTCAGCCTGCGCATAGGCTCCGCCCAGTTCCTCGAACGAAATGGGAATGATCCTCACCCCCACGACTTGCTCGGCAGCCTTGCGAAACTGGTCGCCGCCCCAACCGCCGCCTACGACAAGAAGCTTTGTCTGACGAAGCTGTTCGAGTGCTTCGTTGAAGTCAGGCTCGGGATACGAATCCGGCTTACAGGCCCAATCCATGTCGTCCGGCGTATTCTTGCGCCGCGCCGCACGAAAAGCTGCAGCCACTTCCGAAGCGCTCTTGCCTTCCTGCAGCAAAGCAAAACACCGAGCCGAAGCAGCGACGTCTTCATCGTCCGACGAACTGACCCAGTCGACCGGCTTGTCCGAACGCATGATCCCGGGCAGTCGCGTAAGAAAGAGGCCCGACCCACCGAACAGGTTGTCCACCACCAGCGACGGTTTGCCGGTCGAGCACAACTTGATGACATCGTTACGCCAGCCAAGTCCCTGAAGACAAACCAAATAGCCGTCTACCTCGCTGTCGCCCTTGAGCACTTCGTCCGCGTGCTTGGGATCGTCCATGACCTTTGTGGGCAGAAACTCCACGTCCGGACAACCTTGCGTCAGCACTTCCATTAACCGCTTCCGTCGCCCATCGAAGTCGTAGCCGACGTTGGGCCAGATTGGCTTGTCGTTGGTCGTCTCGCAAAACACCAAACGAATCTTTGGCTTTTTCCCTGCCGGTGCATCGGCGCGGCTTTCGCGCCCTCCCAGCAACACATCGCCTGCGACACACCCCACGCATGCAGCACAGCCGGAAAGAAACTGTCGACGTGAACAACTCCCGGGGAGAATGGACCCATTCATGGGATGCTCCTTTGGCCAAGAAAAACACAGGTTGCGGCATTCGGTCAGTACGCCACTGTACCACCTGGCAAGCGGCCCGACCATTGGAGCATTTGGGTTTCGAGGCACATGGGATACGAAATTCTTAC
>CAYNKL010000245.1:0-5606 GCA_964397775.1 uncultured Rhodobacterales bacterium
GCCGCCGCAAGCCTTCTCGCCGCTTGCGAAAAGTACACCGAGAAGACCTCGCCCTGCTTCGGACGCAATGGCGAGCCGCAGGTCACGCGCGCCGCGCTTTCCTTCTCGACCATGGGCGCACCAGTTCAGGAGACGACCAAACCCGACTGCCGTTTCGAACCCCTGCCCCGTCCGGAATGAGCCGCGCCGCGATCATATCCGTCGGGCTCTGCCTCGGCGCCCTGCCCGCGCATGCCCAGGGCGTGCCGACGCAGGACAATTCCGCGATCGGCCGCGCCATCGCGCGGGTGACGGCGCTGGCCGAAGATCTGGGCGTCCAGCAGGACAAGGATCGAACCGAGTCCACGCTTTCCGAGGTTCAGGCCGACCAGCTGCGCGTGCTCGAGGAGATGACGGCGGCCATCACCGGTCCGGGATTCGACATCCGTGCGCTCGAGGGTAATGCGGATTTCGGGGTGGCGGCGGTCTACCCGAACACCGATCCAAGCCCGATGAACAGCCGCCTTTTCGGCGAGGGCCGAGAGACGGTCGAGATGATGATTGTCGAAGTTGCGAGCGAGTTCGCAGGCGCTCCCGGTGTGGCCCGGGCCGGGCTCTCGGCCACGCAGTGGCGCTGCCTTTTCCAGGCGCTGATCAAGCAGGAAAGCCGGTTCAATGTCGCGGCCGAAAGCCCGGTCGGGGCCTATGGTCTCACGCAGCTCATGCCCGGCACCGCGTCTGACCTCGGCGTCGACCGCTATGACGTGAAAGACAACCTCCGCGGCGGCGCGCGCTATATCACCACCCAGCTCAACCGCTTCGGCAACATACCCCATGCGCTCGCGGCCTATAACGCGGGGCCGGGTCGGGTCATCGAATATGGCGGGGTGCCGCCCTTTGCCGAGACCCAAGGCTACGTGCGCAACATCTCGAAGTTCTACAACGAATACCTCGCCGTGGTCGGTGGCGCCGACGCGCTCGGAACACTCTCTCCCTCGGACTTTGCGCTCGCCGAATATGCCAGCATCTCCGAGGCGGGCGTCTATTACGCCGCCGACAGTTCGGCAACGACCGAGCAAGTGATCAACCGCCTCCGCGCGATCATCCTGCAGATCGATGCGCAACCCAACGCCAAGGCGGCCTGGGAGCTCAACACCTACGCCAAGGCCGAGATCGGCCGCATCCTCAATCTCCGCGTCCGACTGATGGCGGCAAACCAGCAGCGCGAGGCGGCCTATGCGCAGCACCTCGTGGCCGACCGGCTGGCCGAGCGCGACTTCATGCAGATGGGAGTTCCCGAATGAGACACCTTCTCCTGACCCTCGCGGCGGTCACCACACTCGGGTTTGCCTCGCCCGCAACGGCCCAGGGCGTACCAACCTTTGATGGCTCGCAGCTTGGTCAACTCGTGGCCCAGCTCGAGCACATGGCCAAGGACCTGAATGTTCAGATGCAGCAGCTCGCGACCATGCGGCTGGAATTGGAAACCCAGCTCTCGCAGCTCACCAACCTCGAGGCGCAACTGACCTCGCTCATTGAAGGCAGCGGGCTCGGAGAACTCTTTGCCACGGTCGAAGAATTCCGCGCGCTGCGTGGCAAGCTGGTCGCCCCCCTCAACACCGCGCAGTCCTTGGCCAGCGGCGATTTCCTGAGCGGCTTCAATCCCGGCGCGGAACTCTCGGCCTCGGTCGAGCGCGTGCTTTCGGGCAGCGGCTTTACCTCGGAACGTCTGAGCACGCTCTCTGGATCCGATCAGCCCGCCGACAAGCGCATCGCCACCTCGGCCGGGGCCAGCGCCATGTTGTCCGTCGCGGCGCAGGAGAGCCACGAAGAGGCGGGCCAAAGCCTCGAACGACTCGAGACCATGGTCGGCCTCATCGATGATCAGGACGGGCTGAAAGCCGCCGTCGATCTCAACACCCGCGTCACCGCAGAACTTGGCATCATCCTGACCCAGATCTGGCGGCTGGAAGCGGCGCAAGGCGTGAGCGCCGGCCAGCTTGGCGTCGTCGATGCCGCAACCCTCGCGGACGAGCGCAAGTTCCGCTCGATGGCGGTGGATCCATGAGGAAGTCCATGACCCACCGGTTGGCACCAATTCGGGCGCGTTGTCTCGCAGCACTTGTCCTGACTGCCCTGCCTTGTGTCGCACTGGCCCAGACTCCGAACACGAGTTCGTCTGATGACGCGCCCTTCAACTCGATGGCCATCGCGCGGGACGAGACCGATGATTGCCGGGTCCCGAAACCCCCAGTCGATCTCGCCGAGACCGCCTATCTCCGCAACGGCTACCGCGCAATCCTGCGCATCCTGATTGCCGAGGAGGCGCTCGCCTCGGAAACCTGCACCTGCCTGCTGGATCAGTTCACCTGGGATCAGGCACTCACCGCCCTGCCCCGGTTCCAGACCTCGGACAACCCGCGTCTGCCCTTCAACGTGCTCGAGCTCTACGCGCAGGCCGACGCGTTCGAGGCCCAAGTTGCGGAGGCCTGTGTAAAGTAGATGGGTGTTATTCGCGACATCCTCAGCCAGGTCGATGCCGCGGTGGATACTGTGGCGCAAGACGGCTTTGTCTCCTCGGCAGGTGCTGTCGGTGACGTGATCTCGGCAGGTGCCGCGCTCCTCGTCGTGCTGCTCGGGATCAATGCCGTGATGCAACTCCGGCCCCTGCCCTTCGGTACCGGCTTTGCCTTCGGGATGAAGGTGGCACTGGTAGGCATATTCGCACAAAGCTGGGACAATTTCAGCGTCATCTATGACATCGTCACGCGGGTTCCGGACTCCGTCGGTGCCTCGATCCTTGCCCTCACCGGCTCGGGCGACGAGGCCGGGGTCTATGAAAGCCTCGACAACATGGTCGCCCGCATCACCGCCTATGGCGATACGATCGGCGACCGCGCGGGCTGGGTCTTCGGCGCGGTCCTGGGTGCCATCTTCTTCGTGCTTTCCGCCGTATTCGCCGCTGTCACCGCCGGCATTATAGCCTTCGCCCGCATCGTCTTCGCGCTGATGATCGTGATTGCCCCCTTCATGATCGTGACCTCGCTCTTCAAGCCGACCCAATCCCTCTTCGAGGCCTGGACCCGCGCCACCATCGGTTACGCGCTGATGCCAGTCGCCGCCGCAGGGGCCGCGGGCATCATCGTTGCCATCGCCGAGGCGATCGGAGACGCCTCCGCCGATCCAGGTGACGTCGAGACCGTCAGCCTCATCCTGCCCTTCCTCGTGATCCTGATCCTCAGCGCCGGGATCATGGCCTCGGTCCCCTACATCGCCTCCAACCTCACCGGCGTTGTCGGCATTGCGTCCAATGCCGTGGGCCTCACAGGCCTTGCGCGCCAGGGGTTCGTGAACACGCGCCAGTATGGCACCGGCACGGCCGCGCGCCTCGTCACCGGAAAATCTCCGCACGAGCTGAACCATATGGCCAATACCGGCGTCGTGAAAACCGGCGAGATGATCCGCCAGAGCCCCGGCGCGCTTCTCTCCGCCGCCAAGGCCTTCCGCAAACCCTGATTTGAAAGACGACGACTTTGAAGAAGCTTGTGACCAGTTCCGCAGCTAGTGACCGCGACGCTTTCGAGGTGGATTTCATCTACGGGCCAAGACGGCGTGAGCGTTTCGCCTGGTTCGTTGCGGCGGCCGGCGTACTGGTCGGCGTCGCCGGCATGGTCGCGGGCGCGAGCCTCTTTCCCCTCAAATCGACCGAGACCTTCGTCGTCGTGGTCGACAAGGAAACCGGCCAGATGGACCGGGTCGCTGCCGTCCAGGCACTGACGCTGTCGGAAAGCGACGCCATCATCCAGGCCAATCTCGTGGCCTATGTTGACGACCGTGAAACCTACGACCTGACCGACGGCGAGCAACGCATCAACTCGGTGCTCGACCGCTCGGATGGTGATGCCGCCCGCACGCTGCGCGATCTCTGGTCCTCGACCAACGAGGATTACCCGATCACCGTCTATGGCCGCGACGCCAAGATCGAGGTGGTGATCAAGTCCGTGAACCAGATCGAGCGCGGGGTGGCCCAGGTCCGCTTCACCCGCACGCTGCGGCGCCCCCGCGACACCCGCACCGTGACCCGGTCTTACGTCGCCACCGTCGGCTACGACTTCCAACCCGAAACCCGCCAGCGCCTTCAGGACGTCTGGGCCAACCCCTTGGGCTTCGTGGTGACCTCCTACCGCGTCGACGCCGAGACCCTGGAGAACTGACCCAAATGAAATCCCTGCCTGCGCTCCTCACCACGTTTCTCCTGGCGCTTGCCCTTCCTGTTGCCGCCAATGCCGAAGCCACCCCCCAAGGCGGCCCGCTCGATATCCGCATCCGCACCGCCGTCTATAATGAAAACCAGGTCTACCGGATCGAGACCGATCTCAGGCATTCGACCACGTTGCATTTCGGAGCGGGGGAGAGGTTCGAGGCAGTGATCGTCGGCGACACCGAGAGTTTCCAGGTCGATCCGATCCCGGAGCTCGGCAATGTGCTCACGATCAAACCGCATGTGGCCAATGCCTCGACCAACATGACGGTCATCACCAACCGCCGCACCTATTCTTTCCATCTGCGCGAGGGCTCGATCCCGAACCGCACCGGCATGTTCTTCGAAGTCCGCTTCCGTTACCCCGACGAAGAACGCAGCGCGGCGGGTGCGACGCAGCCCAAGGGGTTCGAGGCCCCGCGCAACTACAACTACCGCGTCTCCGGCGAGGGCGACTTCCGCCCCAGCCATATCTATGACGACGGGCGCTACACATATTTTGTCTTCCCGGAGAACACCCGTCAGCCCGCCCTCTTCAAGGCCGATAACCAGGGCCGCGAGCGCACCGTTAACTGGACCCAACAAAGCAACACCGTCCGGGTGCTCGGGGTGAACACCTACTGGACGCTGCGCATCGGCGACGAGGCGATCTGCGCCTGGCGCGACGAGAGCGCCATCTATGTGAGCAACTGACCATGGCCGATCAACCCCCTCCCGACCTTCAGAACCGCCTTGATCAATTCAGCCAGCGCGGCAAGTCCAAGCGCCGCGGCAACAGCCTAGGGGTCGGCGCGCTCGCCGCCGCCCTCGCCCTTGGCGGTGCCGGGGTCGCGTATTTCCTGGCCACCGGCTTGCAGGAGGGCGACAGCGCGCTTGAGACCTCCGATGTCGAGACCTTCCAGGATCGCCGCCCCGGCACCGGTGGGCGGCTGGAGTTTCCACCCGATGAGACCGAACAACGGGTCAATGACGCGCTGATCGCCGTCGAAGAAGCGCTTGATGTGCCCGCCGCCCCTGCCCCCGAACCGAGCGCCGAGGTGCTGGCCGAGATCGCCAAGCTCCGCGAGGCCCTTGCCGCCAGCCAGGCCGCCCGCAACTCGGAAATCCAGTCCGCCGTTGCCGACCTGCGCGAAGCCTTCGATGAACAGAAGGCTGCATTGGAAGCGCTTATCGCTGAGAAAGAGGCAGAGCTTGCCAACCTGCAGCGCCAGACCGAGACCCGTATCGAGGGGCTTCAGGCCATGCTCGATGCCGAACGAGCGCAGCGCGAGGGGCTCGAGGCCGAGCTCGACCGCGAGGGGCTGATCGCAGACCAGCGCCTTCTCGAAGAACGCCGGCGTCAGGAAGAGGAGCAGCGCCAGCGCGA
>CAYNKL010000246.1:0-5587 GCA_964397775.1 uncultured Rhodobacterales bacterium
GCTGACTTCGGCATGCTCGTCATCGACGAATCTCTTCATCTCCGGATAGCTGTCGAACACCAGCGCGGGGCCTTCGTGGACATGGTATTTCGGGTAGCAGGCGGCGGGCTTGATGACCGCACCCGTCGGGCAGAGGTTGCCCTTGACAATGGCGAGGGAGCCCTCGTGATAGACCGGGTTCGACAGAGGCCGGATGACATCGTCGTTGTAGACCTCGGCGCCCTCGAGGTTCTCGCCCATGGTCTTGCCGGTGACCGTCAGGCAGGAGGTGTCGAGCCGGTCCTCGAGCTGCTTCATCAGGGCGCGCAGGCCGCCGGCATAGTAGAAGTCCTCCATGAGGTAGTCCTTGCCCGAGGGGCGGACATTGGCGATCAGCGGCGTGTCGCGGCCGAGCTCGTCGAGCTCTTCGAGCTGCATGGGCACACCGGCGCGCCGCGCCATGGCGATCAGGTGGACAACAGCATTCGTCGAGCAGCCGGTCGCCATGGCGACGATGGCGGCGTTGCGGCAGGCGCCGGCGGTGATGATCTGGTCGGGGGTCACGTCCTCCCAGACCATCTCGACGATGCGGCGCCCGCAGGCGGCGGACATGCGCTGGTGGTTGCTGTCGACCGCCGGGATCGAGGAGGCGCCGGGCAGGGTGATGCCCATGGCATCGGCGATTGCGGTCATGGTCGAGGCGGTGCCCATGGTCATGCAGGTGCCCGCCGAACGCGCGATGCCGCCCTGCACGCCGAGCCATTCCTCGTCCGAGATGTTGCCGGCGCGGCGCTCGTCCCAGTATTTCCAGGCATCCGAGCCCGAACCGAGGATCTTGCCGGCATAGTTGCCGCGCAGCATGGGCCCCGCGGGCAGGTAGATCAGCGGCACGCCGGCGCTGATGGCCCCCATGACGAGGCCCGGCGTGGTCTTGTCGCAGCCGCCCATCAGCACAACGCCGTCGAGCGGGTGGCAGCGGATCATCTCCTCGGTCTCCATCGCCAGCATGTTGCGGTAGAGCATCGAGGTCGGCTTGATGTTGCTCTCGTCGACCGAGAGCGCGGGCATCTCGACCGGCAGGCCGCCGGCCTGCAGCACGCCGCGCTTCACGTCATGCACGCGGTCCTTGAAATGGGCGTGGCAGGTGTTGAGCTCGGACCAGGTGTTGAGCACGCCGATCACCGGCTTGTCGCGGTAATCCTCTTCGCCGTAGCCCAGCTGCATCATCCGGGAGCGGTGCCCGAAGGAGCGCAGGTCGTCGGGCGCGAACCAGCGGGCCGACCGCAGGGTTTCAGGTGTCTTGCGGGTCATGTTGGTCATCCCGTGAAAGCGAAGGTGAGCCAGATCAGGAGCGCCGTAAGGACGAGACCCAGAAGCTCCGGCCAGTTGCCGAAATCGTGGCCGTCCTGCCGATCCTCGGTCGCGAGTTCGGGCGCGGAGAGGTCTTCGTCCTGTCGGGTGAGGTGATCATCTGACATCGGGGTCTCCTATTCCATCAGCGAGGGCAGCCAGAGCGCCAGCTCGGGTATGAAGAGCACCAGGAACAGTCCGACGGCCTGCAGCGCGATGAAGGGCAGCACGGCGACGAAGATGTCCTGCAGCTCCACGCCTTTCGGGGCGACCGACTTCAGGAAGAAGCAGGCAGGCCCGAACGGGGGCGAGAGATAGTACATCTGGATGTTCATGGCGAAGAGCACGCCGAACCAGACCGGGTCGAAGCCGAGATCGACCACGACAGGGGCGAAGATCGGCACGGTGATGAAGATGATCGCGATCCATTCGAGGAAGGTGCCGAGCACCATCACGATCAGCATCATCACGACGATCACCATGATCGGTGCGACATCGAGCCCGGTCAGGATGCCGCGCAGGAACTCGCCGCCTCCGATGCGGTTGTAGATGCCGATCAGCGAGACCGCCCCGAGCACCAGCCAGATGATCGAGCCCACGGTGAGCACGGTCTGGCGCATGGCGTCGCGCGCCATCTTCCAGCGCAGCTCGCCGCGCACCGCGGCGACCACCAGGGCGCCCACGGCGCCGATGGCGGCGGCCTCGGTGACGGTGGCGATGCCGGAATAGATGATCCCCAGAACCGTGCCGATCAGCACGCCCGGCAGGATAACCCCCTTGAGGAACTTCAGGCGCTGGAGAAACGGCAGGCCGGTTTCCGGGATGTCGTAGATCGGCGCCATAGAGGGCTTCAGCCGGACCCGGATGAGGATGTAGGTGATGTAGAGCGAGGCGAGGATCAGCCCCGGCACCGCGGAGGCGGCGAAGAGCTTGGTGATCGAGACCTGCGCGGCGAGGCCGTAGATGATGAGCACGACCGAGGGCGGGATCAGCGTGGCCAGCGCGCCTGCGGCACAGATGATGCCAATGGACAGGTGCTTGTCATAGCCGAGCCGCAACATCTGCGGCAGCGCGATGAGGCCGAGCATGACGATCTCGCCGCCCATGATGCCGGACATGGCGGCCAGCACCACGGCGACGATGCAGGTCTGCACGCCGACCGAGCCACGGAAGCGCCCGCCCATGATCGCCATGGAGTCGAAGAGGGATTTGGCGATGCCTGATCGTTCCAGCACGTTCGCCATGAACACGAAGAACGGCACCGCGATAAGTTCGTATTTGTGCAGCACCTCGCTGACGTTGGCGGCGACGATGAAGAAACCGGCGCGGGTGCCGAAGTAGAGGATGGCCGTGGCCAGCGAGACCGTGAGCGTCGTGATGCCGAGCGGCACGCCGAGCGCCATCAGGCCCAGCAGCGAGATCACGATCAGGAGGGTGATGTATTCAATGCCCACTGGACAGGTCTCCTTCGGTGCGCTGGACCCAGCGAATGATGTTCGCGGCCAGCTGGGCGAGGTAGAGGAGGCAGCCGATCACGATCAGCACCTTGAAGATCGTCGGCTGGATCGAGTTCAGGGCGGTGCCGGCGTATTCGGTGCGCGACAGAACCTTCATCGCCGGCTTCCAGAGCGCGATGGTGAGCACCAGGATCGAGCCGAAGGCGATCATCATCTGCAGCAGCCGGAACAGCCGCCAGAGCTTGGGGCTGACCACCAGTTCAAGCATGGTGATCGAGATGTGGCGGTTGCGCTCGGTCACGAAACCCACCGCCAGCACCCAGGCCGTGGCGCAAAGCGTCATCGCCAGCTCGGTCGACCACACCGTGGGCCGGTCGAAACCGTAGCGCAGCACCACTTCGAGCGCGGATATGGCGATGCAGGTGAAAAACAGGACAGAGCAGGCCTGGCCGACAAAGACGCTGACGCGGTCCATGCCGTCGGCATAGCGGGCAAGAAGGCGAGACATCGCTTTCTCCACGAGAATGTTGGGACAGGACCGCCCCGGCGTCGCACGACGCCAGGGCGGTGGGGCGGGTGCTTACTTGAGCAGCCCGATCTCGGTCATGTAGGCGATATGCGCGTCGTAGACCTCTTTCGCGAGGTCGGACTTGGTGGCGAATTCTTCCCACTGGCCGCGCGCGACTTCACGCATCTGGTCACGGTCTTCCTGGGCCCAGTTGATCACCTCGATCTTCTCGGAGGCATCGTCGCGCTCCGCCAGCTCCTGATCGAGCTGATGAACCTCGTCGCGCATCGCCGACTGGGCCTCGTACCACCAGTCGCGCAGGGCGGTCTGGTCTTCCTCGGACAGCGCTTGCCACTTCTCCATGTTCACGGTGAACTGCATGTTCGGCATGGAGTGGATGCCCGGGTAGAGCGGGTAGGGGGCCACGTCCTGCATGCCGGTCGCATCGTTGTTGACGTAGGCCGAAGCGTCGGCCGCGTCGACGATGCCCTTCTCGAGCGCCCCGAAGACCTCGGAGAACGGAATGCTGACAGGCGAGGCACCGGCCGCCTGGAACACCGCCGAGGCCATGCCCTCGGGAGAGCGGATCTTCTTGCCCTGAAGATCCTCGAAGGTGCGGATCGGCACGCGGGAGGCCAGAGCTTCGCGCGAGTAGGGGCCGCACGCCACCACCTTGACCTCGCCGCCGGTGAGGCTGTCGGCGGCTTTCTGGAACAGCTCTTCGCCGCCGCCTTCGCGGCAGAAGCCCATCATCTGTTCCGGCGTGTCGTAGCCGGCGATGAGGTCCCCAAGCAGGCCGTAGGCCGGCTCGACGCCGACGAAATAGGACGCGGAGGTCCAGTCGCCGTCGATCACGCCTGCGGCGATGGCTTCCTGCGTATCGCGCGCGGGAACCACCGAGCTGTTCGGCGTGAGGATGACCTCGACGCGCCCGTCGGTCCGCTCCTTGATCTTCGGGAGCCAAGTCTCGGTCAGGTACTGGGTCGAGAAGTCGCCGGCGTTGAACGAGGTCTGGATGTTGAAGGTTTCCGCAGGCGCGACCGTGGCAATGACGGTGGCGCAGCCTGCAAACAGTGCTGCTTTCGCGAATTTCATCTGGGTTCTCCTCCCCTGATCGTCCGGGAAGCCCTCCTCCCCGGTCATCTAATGTGCTAATATATTAGTGTGCGTCCGGCAAGAGTTGTTTATACTTGCCAGCGAACATGAAGGACTCAAGGCGATCAATCCCGTGCCGAACGACATGATGACCTCTTCCCAGCGCCGCCGCCCCATGATCCGGCGCGCGTCTGCCAGCGTTGCGCTGCACGATTCGCTGCGCGAGCGAATCCTCAATCTCGATCTGGCGCCGGGTCAGTACATCTCCCGCTCCGAGATCGCCGCGGAATATCAGGTCAGCCTGACCCCGGTGCGTGACGCGCTCATCAAGCTCGAGGAAGAGGGGCTGATCCACATCTACCCCCAGTCCAAGACCGAAGTGTCGAAGATCGATCTCGCACATGCTCAGGAAACCCATTTCCTGCGCCTTTCGCTTGAGCTCGAGGTCGTCCGGCGTCTGGCGGCGATGGGGGGCTCGGCGCCGATCCAGGCGGCGCGCTCGAGCCTCGCGCAGCAGATCGCGGCGCATGACGCGAATGATCTGTCGTCCTTCGTCCGGCTTGACCGCACCTTCCACAAGGCACTCTACGAGGCGATCGGGGTGGAAGCGCTGTCCTCGGTGATCGAAGCGCGCTCGGGCCATATCGACCGGTTGAGGAAGCTCAACCTTCCCGCGCCGGGCAAGTCCGAATCCATCGTCGACTGCCACACCCGCATTCTCGCGGCGATCGAGCGCGGCGAGGTGGAGGGGGCCTGTGCGGTGCTGCGCGAGCATCTCTCCGGGACGCTGGCCATGGCTGACGAGATTCGAAAGCGGAACCCGGATTTCTTCGTCGCCTGAGGCGCGACGTGCGGTCTGTCCCCGCGCGCAGGGCGGTGCGCCGTGTCAGGCCCCGAGGGCGTCTTTCAGTGACTGCACCATCGACAGGCCCATCTGCCGCCGCGTTTCCTCGGTGCCCGAGCCGATATGCGGGGTCAGGATCACAGCAGGATGTGTCCTCAGCGCTTCCGGGACGTGCGGTTCGTTTTCAAACACATCCAGCGCCGCACCGGCGAGCCGGCCCGCCCCCAGCGCCTCAATCAGCGCGCTCTCATCGACGATCGGGCCGCGCGAGATGTTCACGAGATAGCCCTCGGGTCCGAGCGCCGCGATGACCTCCCGACCCACCAGTCCGCGCGTGGCATCGCTGAGCGGACA
>CAYNKL010000247.1:0-5531 GCA_964397775.1 uncultured Rhodobacterales bacterium
CAAAGCTCTCTGGCAGCCCGGATGACCCTCAGGCAGAGAAGACTGGTGGTCCGAAACGCTCGGGGTCGATGGTCAACCCAAGACCCGGCCCCTGCGGGACACGGATCCGTCCCCCCTCAATGCGCACGCCGTTCTCCGCATCGTAGTGCTCTGCGACATAGGGCTGTGCAAGCCACGCCCCCTCCATCAGCCGCGGCAAGACCGTCGAGGCGATATGTGTGCAGGCGGCCGAGACAATGTCTCCACCCCAGGCGTCGTCGCATGTGTGCGGCAGATTCCGCGCCGCGCAAAAGTCCCGAAACGCGCGCATGTGATGCAGCCCGCCGATGCGGCTGACCTTCATGCCGAAGCCGTCGACAAGGGAGGTCGCCGCGGCGGTGATCACCGTGTTCAGGCTGGTGCCATCTTCATCCATGTAGAGCGCGTGGTGACACAGCGGGCGGATCGCCTCCAGATCCTCGAAGGAGTTGCAGGGTTGTTCCATCACGAAGGGAATGTCGGGGCATTCGCGGCTGAAGCGAAGGGCGTCACGGGTTATCCAGCCGCGATTGCCGTCGGCCGCAAGGGCAATACCGGCGCCGCGGACAGCCTCCCAGACCTTGCGGATCGCCTCGATGTCGATCTCGATGGGTCGCGCGCCAAGCTTCACCTGAAGCCGGGAATATCCCTCGCGCTGCTTTTCGAGGGCCTGCCTTGCGGCCTCGTCGGGCTCCATGACCCCCAGTGAGTAATATGAGGAGACGCTATCGGTAAGAGCGCCGCCCAGGAGTTCGTGAACAGGCACGCCAAGCCGCTTGCCCCAGAGATCGTGAATGGCGATATCCATCGCGGACTTGGCATAGTTGTGTCCGCACAACAGGCTGTCCATGCGGGTGTGCAGTGGCAGCGGCAGAGCCTCCGCGCCGGCGAGGCCGGAGGCCAGAACCTCGAGGGCGGCAAGAGCCCCGCCCGCGTGGGCCTCGGCATAGGTGGGACCGACCGGACAGGTCTCTCCCCAGCCGATCGTGCCGTCCTCGGCAATGATCTTGACGATGGTGGTCGTCAGCGACCAGACGTCCCCGCTGGCGATGCGGTAAGGACCATTCAAGACCGGAAGGTCGTGCTGGAAAAGCTGGATCTCGGCAATCTTCATGGCGTCATCCCGAAAGAAAGGACCCGCCATCGCGGCGGGCCAGTTGGGGAGGTGTCAGTATGTCTGGTTCAGGGCATCCGCTGCCGGGATCTCGCGTTCGCGCCTGTCGATGAAGTCGCGCAGCGCGTCGTCCCGCGCCTCGTCCAACTTCGGCTCCTCGTAGGCATCCAGAAGCGACCGGGCATGGTCGAGGGCGCGCGCCGTGATCTCCTTGCAGCCTTCGGCGGTCCACTGCTCGATCGAGTTGTTGTCGAAGAGCCTGGGCATGTAGAACGCCGACTGGAAGTGGTCCTGCGTGTGCGGATGGCCCAGATAGTGGCCACCGGGACCGACGTCACGGATTGCAGAAAGCGCCGCATCGAAATCAGCCCAGTTCGGACCTTCGGCCATGCGGCATGCCATGGCGCACTGCTCGGCATCGACGACGAACTTCGCGACGGAGCAGTGCATGCCAGCCTCGTTCCAGCCCGCCGAGTGCCAGATATAGTTGGCGCCGGAATGCATTACGGCCGAAAGCGTCGCGCCGCTCTCATAACCGGCCTGCGCGTCGAAGGTCTTGGCCCCGCCCAGCGTATTCGAGGTCCGCCAGGGAATGCGATACCAGCGCGCCATCTGCCCAATCATGAAGTTCATCAAGCTGATCTCGGGCGTCCCCGCCATCGGTGCGCCGGATTTCATCGACACCGTAGACAGGTAGTGGCCGTAGATCGCGGGACAGCCGCGCCGGATCACTTGCGTGTAGGCCAGAGCCGAGAGCGCCTCGGCGTTCAGTTGCGCGACCGCCGCAGGCACCGAAGCGGGGGTATTCGCGCCGCCAAGCACGAAGGGCGAGCACAGCACCGGCTGGTTTCGCCGGCAGAAGGCCCGCATGGCGCCCAGCATCGTCTCGTCCCACACCAGCGGCGAGTTGCCATTGATGTTCCCGGTCGTGACAGGATTGGTCTCCAGGAACTCCTCGCCAAACAGCAGCGCACACATCTGCATCACATCTTCGGCGTTCCTCGGGCTGGTCGTCATGCCCATGAAGATCTTGTCCGAGTATTTCATCGACGAGTAGGTGATGCGCAGATGGCGCTGGCTGATCGGGTGATCGCAGGGTTCGACGATGTGGTGGGCGGTCGAATGCAGCGCCGGCGACATGTGCGCGAGCTTGTGGAACATCGCCAGATCGTCCAGCCTGGGCGTTCGCCGGACGTCATCAAGGTCGCGCAGGAAAGGCGCGCCGGTCATCGGCACGAAGATCGCGTGCTGCCCGCCCAGACGCAGGTTGTTGGCGGTATTTCGGGCGCTGTAGGTGAAATCCGCCGGAATGGTGGCGATCAGGTCACGCACCAGCCCACGATCAAGATAGACCCGCTCTCCAACGACCTTCGCACCGATCGCGCTCCAGTCCGCAAGGGCCTGCGGGTCACGAAAGACCACGCCAACCTGCTCAAGGATGTCCATGGAGGCCGCATCGATCCGTTCGACCATCTCGTGATCGAGGACCTCGCATGGCGGCAAGGTGTTGTGCAGACCGGGCAGCATTGCAACATCGTGCTTGCTGCGGCGCGAGCGCCGCGCGGCGCGCCCTCCGCTCCGCCCCCGATTTGCCGTGACCTCTGTCTCCATGGTTACGCTCCGGTTTAGCCCTCAGACATCGACTTCGACTTGTCCAACCGGCTTCGAGCAGCAGGCAAGGATGTAGCCGTCCGCGATGTCGTCTTCCGAGATGCCGCCGTTGTGGACCATGTGCACCTCGCCCTTGGTCTTGCGGATCTTGCATGTCCCGCAAACCCCGAAGGTGCAGCCCGAGGGAATGTTCAGCCCCACAACACGGGCAACGGCCAGAACCGTGTCCGTCTCGGTGCAGTCGGCTGTGACATGGGATCCCGCGAAGGTGATCTGCGCTGCCGCCGACTGGTCCGGCGTGACGTCATCAAGGTCGGGCAGGTCTTCGGCCGTTTCCACCGGGGCGGCAAAGCTCTCCTGACTGTAACGCGCCATGTCATAGCCGAGGCCGATCAGCATCTCGCGCACGGCATCCATGAACGGCTCCGGTCCGCAGCAGTAGATGTCCCGCTCCAGATAGTCGCCGGCGACGATACCGATCATGATCTGGTTGAGCCGGCCACGCAGGCCCGTCCAGACCTGGAACGGGTCGTCCTCTTCCACGATGAACGTGAGCTTGATCGACGGCACGCGCGACGCCATCGCGGCCAAGGAGCGCCGTCCTATGATCTCTCCGGGCCGACGGGCGCAGTTGATGATGCTGACGTCGATGTCGGTGCCGCGGTCGTAGAGGTACGTCGTCATCGCCAGCGTCGGCGTCACGCCGGACCCTGCCGAGATGAAGAGGTACTTCTTCTTCCTCGCGGTCGTATCCAGCGTGAACTGGCCCGCCGGGCCGATGGCCTTGAGCCGCATCCCGGGCGTCAGATTGTCCAGCATCCAGCGGGTCCCGATGCTGCCCGGCTGTGCCTTCACCGTGATCGACAGAGATAGGGGGCGCGAGGGCGAGGAGCTGATGGTGTAGGTCCGGTAGAGCGGCCCACCGGGCACGGGCAGCTCCAGTGTCAGGAACTGCCCGGGCTCGTATTTGAACAGGTTCCCGGAAGGCGACACGAAGCTTACGGTCACCGTGTCCGGGGCCTCGGGGACGACGGCACAGCACTCCAGCATCTCGCTGTCGGTCCAGATCCCGCTGTTCGCGGTGGCGATGAGGTCAGATGTGCTCGACATGGTCTATTCTGCCGCCACGGTCAGTTTGCCCCGCCGGTCGGGGTCGGTGATGGCCCGGATGATGGTTTCGGCGTACCAGTCGGTGAACTGGATGTTGCCGCCCTCATGGGTCGGCGAATAGGGGCCCGGTTGGTAAGCGGGGGTGAGAATGCCGCGCTGGTTGTTTTCCACCACTTCGCGGTCCTCATCATTGGTCGCCAGCCAGTTCTCGGTCAGGCGTTTGACATCGTAGTCCTGGCCCTCGACCGCGTCCTTGTGAACGAGCCACTTGGTACAGACCTCGGTCTCCGTGGCACTGATCGGCGTGACGCGGAAGATCAGGGCATGGTCCGACAGGAAATGGTTCCAGCATCCCGGGTATTTGTACTTCAAGAGACTGCCGGCATCCTTGAAGGGGATCGAGCTGTTCGGCTTCGCGACAGCGACCTTCCCATCCAGCGTGTAGCTCTCGCCCGCGCCGAGCAACGGCGTGCGAACGAAGCGCCAGTCACCCCGGACCGGATCTTCCTTGTGCGCTGAGGGGGCGCCGACCGCCTCGCAACGCGCGACATGGGTCTCGAGAAGCCCCGAAAGCTGTCCGGAGTCGTCATTGCCGATGGCCCGCGGATCATCCGGGAAGGTCAGGCACAGCGACGGGTGGTTGCCCGAGCAGTGATAGCATTCGCGGTTGTTTTCCCAGACGAGCTTCCAATTGCCCTTCTCGATGATCGTGCTCTCGAAAGCGACCTTGGAATTCTCCAGGTCGTGCGGAGCGAGATAGCGTGCGGCCTCGGCGGCGAACTCCTCGAACTCGGGCGCCTCGTCCGCGAGGCAGATGTAGACCATCCCCGCGACATTGCGGCAGTGAACGCTTTTCAGGCCGTGCTTCGATGCATCGAAGTCCGGGCCCATATCACGCGCCCAGAGGAGCGAGCCATCCAGCTCATAGGTCCATTGGTGGTAAGGACAGACCAGCTTCGGTCCCCTGCCCTTCTTGGTCTTGCACAGGACCGATCCGCGATGCCGGCAGGCATTGTGGAAGGCGCGAATCTCGCCGTCGTTGCCGCGCACGATGACGACGGAATAGGCCCCGATCTCGTGCACGACGAATTCGCCGGCCTTCGGGATCTCGCAGGCCGGAATGGCGAAGACCCATTCGCGGTACCAGATCTTCTCCATGTCGACCTCGAAGACGCCGGCGTCGCAATAGAGGTCCTGTTCCAGGGAATGTGCGGGGGTGCGGCGCATCAACAGCGACAGCACTTCGGATTCGCGCAGCATATGCGTACTCCTCTGAGCGGACCGCAGAACACTGACGGACCGGGGTCATCTGGGGAAGAAATTTGCAAGAAGAGTGGGCGCTCGGCGTCTCCTCTTCCCGCCATTTCTGCACGGAATCGGGAGGGCGGACTTCGCAAATCGCGACATGCCGCCCGGGATGTCGCGACATGCCGGCCCGGCGTCAGTCAGGCGTGGTCACTTTCGCGCGGAAGCGCGCCATCTCGTCCGCTGAAGGCCGCTGCCCGGAATAGACCTCCACGTAGTACGGAACGCGCTGAATACGTTCCTCGACGCTTTCCGTGATCCGCATCGAGATATAGCCGATTTGCACGAGATAGATCGTCCGGGCGCGCACGTCGGCATCTTCTTCCCCGTGACCCCAGCGGAGCAGCAGCTCGCGCAGGGCCAGGAGCCGCTT
>CAYNKL010000248.1:0-5504 GCA_964397775.1 uncultured Rhodobacterales bacterium
GCGGGCAACGTCAGCGCGTGGCGATCGGCCGGGCGATCGTGCGCGAACCCGACGTCTTTCTCTTCGACGAGCCGCTTTCGAACCTCGACGCCGAGTTGCGGGTGCAGATGAGGCTCGAGCTGACGCGCCTGCATCGCCAGATCGGCGCGACGATGATCTACGTGACGCATGACCAGGTCGAGGCGATGACGTTGGCCGACGACATCTTCGTGCTGAAGGGCGGCCATGTCATGCAGTCGGGCCGGCCCCTGTCGCTCTACGATGACCCCGACAACCGCTTCGTGGCGGGCTTCATCGGCTCTCCGGCGATGAACTTCGTCGATGCCGTGGTCAGCGCCAGCGACGACACAGCTTTACCGCCCGCGCCGAACAGGGCGAGCTGCGGGTCGCGCTTCAGGGGCCGAGGCCCGGCGCCGGGACCCAGCTGGTACTGGGAGTGCGACCCGAACACCTCGCGCCGGTCGAGACCGGCGGCATGCCGGTGATGGTCGAAATGGCCGAGGAGCTCGGCGGCAATTCCTACGTTCACGCACGCGCGGCATCCGGCGGGGACATCGTCTTCGAGCGCCGCGGCAACCGCGACAATCTCGAGGGGCGCTCCCTGAACATCGGAGCCCCCGCGGACAAGGTCTTTGCCTTCACGCCCGAGGGAGAAAGGCTTCGTTGAGACGGCCGGCCGGGGCCGGCTGCGACAGGAGGGAGACGCGCTTGCGTCTCGAAATTCAGGAGGAGGACAGCAATGACATTCAGGACACTTGCACGGGCAACGGCGCTCGCGGCGCTGGTCGGGTCGGCAACGCCGGCGCTGGCGCAGCAGACCATCACCTGGTGGGACTTTTTCGCAGGCGGTGACGGCGTGCGCATGAAGGCGCTCATCAGCCAGTTCAATGAAGAGCATCCCGACATCCAGATCGAGGCGACGACCCTCGAATGGGGCGTGCCCTTCTACACCAAGATCCGCACATCCGCCGCCGTGGGCCAGGGCCCCGACCTGATGACCTACCACCTCTCGCGCATGCCGCTGGGCCTCGAGGAGGGCGTGTTGACGCCGATCACCGAGGCCGATCTCGAGGCCGCCGGCCTGAGCGAGGGCGATTTCTTCGAAGGCGCCCTCGACGCGGCCAAGGGACCGGACGGGACGCTTTACGCGGTGCCCTTCGACATCCACTCGGTCGTTCTCTATTACAACCGCTCCTATCTCGAGGGCTCGCGGTTCCTCGACGACGACGGCAGCCTCACCGGCATCGAAAGTGTCGCCGACTTCGAGGAAGCCATGCAGGTCGCCGCTGAGAACGGCTCGGCCACGCCGGTGACCTACGCCACGGGGGACGATGGCGGGGTGTTCCGCGTCTTCTATACGCTGTTGTCGCAGCAGGGCGGCACGCTGATCTCGGACTCCGGTGAGGTCCTGCCGGGCGAAAGCACCGAAATGGCCGAGCGCGCCGTCGAGATCATGACCAAGTGGCAAAACGAGGGCTGGCAACCCGAGCAGGCGCTCTACGAGGCCTCGGTCGCGCTGTTCACCTCGGGCAAGTCGGCCTTTCAGATCAACGGGGTGTGGGAAGTGCCCACGATGAAGGACCTCGAGGACAGCGGCGACCTTGGCTTCGAGTGGGGCGCGGTCGAGATCCCCAAGCTGATGGACGAGCAGACCACCTGGGCAGACAGCCACGCCTGGGCGATCCCGGTCCAGGGCGGGGAAGAGATGGACCCCGAGACGCGTGATGCGGTGATGCAGGTCATCGGCTGGATGGAGGAACACGCCATCCAGTGGGCCGATGCGGGCCATATTCCAGCGTACAAGCCCGTGGCCGAGAGCGAGGAATTCGCCTCCATGGAGCCCAACGCGACCTATTCCTCACTGGCCGCGAATGCCACCTACGAGCCGCGCAGCAAGGTCGCGGGCGTCGCCTCGCCGGCCTATGATGCGGCGGTCAACATCATCTCTCCGGCGATCCATGGCTACCTCTCCCCCGAGGACGCCGTCGCCCAGATGAAGTCCGAGCTGCAAAGCCGCATGGACTGAGACGGATCGCATCCCGCCCGGACTGGCCGGGCGGGATGGCGCTGACTTCGGGAGGAGACTTGAGAACATGGCCATGATCCACAACAGGTCGCGCCACAGGTTGACCGCGTATTCGCTGATCCTTCCCTTCGTGGCCATATTCGCGCTGGTCTTCGGCTACCCGGTCATCGAGGTGATCCGGATGAGCTTCACCGACGCGCCACTGATCGGCGAAGGCGACTGGGTTGGCTGGGACAATTATGCGCGGCTGTTCTCGGACCGGCTGTTCTACACCTCGGTGGTGAACAACGGATATTTCGTCGTGCTGACGGTGGTACCCACCACCGTGATCGCGCTCGTGATCTCGCTGGCGGTCAATCGCCTGTCGGGGCGCATGCAAGCGCTGGCGCTGGTGTTCTTCTTCACGCCCTACGTTCTGCCGGTGTCGGTGGTCACCCAGATCTGGGCCTGGATGCTGGATTTCCAGTTCGGCATCCTGCAACCGGCACTGGAGTTCTTCACCGGCAAGCCGGTGCCCGTCTTCAAGAACCCGCACTGGGTGATGCCCGCCGTGGCCGTGGTGACGATCTGGTGGACCAATGGCTTCAACGTGCTGCTCTTCATCGCCGGTCTGCGCAACATCCCCGAAGAGCTCTACGAGGCGGCCAAGCTGGACGGCGCCACGCGGCGGCAGCTTTTCTTCCGGGTGACCTGGCCGCTGCTCTGGCCGGTGACGGCGCTGGTCCTGACCTTGCAGCTGATCCTGCAGCTCAAGATCTTCGATCAGATCTACCTGCTGTCCGAAGGCGGCCCCTTCAACTCGAGCTACGTGCTCCTGCTGATGGTCTACCGCGAGGCCTTCCAGCTCAACAACGGGGGCTACGCCGCGGCGGTCTCGCTCGTACTGTTCCTGCTGATTGTCGTGATTTCGGTCCTGCAATTCCAGCTGCTGCGGATCGGAGGCAAAGAGAAATGACACGACAAAGACGCTTTGAGAACGCAGCGCTCACGGGCCTTACCATCGTCGCCGGGCTGATCTGGATTTTTCCGCTCTACTGGGCGTTCGTGACCTCGATCCGATCGGAAAACCGTGTGGTCTCGGACGAGGCCGGGCTGCTGCCGGACGAATTCAACCTAAGTTCCTACATCGATGCGCTGTTCAACACGAGCCTGATTGACTGGTACATCAACTCGATCGGCACCTCGGTCATCATCACGGCCGTCGTCCTGGTGACCGGCATGATGTGCGCCTATGCCCTCAGCCAGATGCGGTTTCCCGGGCGCAAGGTGCTGTACCTTGTCGTGCTGGGCAGTTTCATGGTGCCTGCGCAGGCATTGGTGGTGCCGCAGTTCGTGTTGATGAACGATCTGGGCCTGATCAACCGCTGGGGCGGCATCATCCTGCCGCAACTCGTCGTGCCGGTGGTCATCATCGTCTACAAGCAGTTCTTCGACGCGGTGCCCAAGGAGATGAAGGAAGCCGTGGTGCTGGATGGCGGCACCGATTACACGCTCCTCTTCCGGGTCTACCTGCCACTCAACTGGGGCATCACGACGGCGCTGGGGATCATCACCTTCATCATGAGCTGGAACGCCTTTCTCTGGCCGTTCCTGGTCATCACGACCGAAGACATGATGACCATCCCGGTCGGCATCACGCAGGTCAACGACGCCTTCGGCGTGGCCTACGCGCGCATCATGTCGGTCGCGCTGCTGGCCGCGGCACCGGTCGTGATCGCCTACCTGATCTTCCAGAAACGCGTGACCGAAGCGGTGATGATCTCCTCTGGCGTGAAAGGCTGAGGCGCGGGACCCCGCACCACCGAACCCATGGACCGCCATGGCTGCGAAGGCCGGGGCGGTCTTATGCCGGGGGTCCGGGAAAGCGCCGCCTGCGCGACGGCTGTTTCAGCCCTTGAGGGTCGGCAGGCCAAGATCGAAGACCGTCGTGCCGCGCGAGTCCAGCAGCGCCGTATCCACCAGCTCCGCCATCAGGCGGCGGGCGCCGGCCGGATCGCGCGCCTCGATCCGCTCGAAAACCGCGGCATGTTCCTCGACCGGGTTGCGGGTGTGCGGGTTCGACATGTCGCGATAGCGAAACGCGGTGGTATGGGCCACCGCCGCGCAGATGCCGGCCTCGAGGGAATGCAGCACCGGGTTGTGCGATCCCACGAGGATCGCGCGGTGAAAGCTCGCATCCGCGGCGTGCCAGCTGTCCTCGGTCATGTCGCAGTAGCGCATCGCGTGCAGCGCGTCGCGGAAAAGCTGCAGATCCTCATCGGTGCGCCGCTCCGCCGCGAAGGCGGCCGCCGGCGGTTCGATCATCGCGCGCATCTCGTAGAGCGCGCGGATGTACCAGTCAGGCGGCCTGCCGCTCTCGAAGCTCCAGCGCACGACATCGGGATCGAGCAGCGACCAGTCCTCGCGCGAGGTGACGCGGGTGCCGCTGCGTGTCCGCGTCACCAGCATCCCCTTTCCCACGAGCCGCCGCACGGCCTCTCGATAGGCGCCGCGCGAGATCCCGGTCTCCGCGAGGAAATCCATCTCCTTGGGAATGGCCTCGCCGCAGCCATAGGCGCCTGACACGATCTCGCGCCCCAGCCAGTCCGCAATGGATTCGTTCTTGCGCTTTTCCGGCCGTGCCCGCGTGTCGTAAGAGACCGCAGGGGATGAAATTTTGTCCGACATATTTCAAATCTATGGATTTGCCGGTGCAGGTCAATCGAGCTTTCACCCGCCAAGGCCGAGAACAGGGACTTTGCTTGGCGCATCGCTCTCTTTCTCGGGTTCGTGCGTGCCGAGCGGGCGCAAGATGGAGGGCTGTGGCCAAGGCCGTCCGCGCAATGGCCACCGAGGACGCCCGCCGGTGCTTACCGCGCAAAGCGGAATGAGCGCCGCACGTCAAAGAACGCCAACCGCCTCCCCGGCGATATCACGACGAAGCGGGCCGGCGTCGTCCAACCCTCGCGCACGGCACCTTGCACCAAAGCGCGCACGCTCCGACCCGATGGTGCAGCGGTCAGGTCTGCGGCATGCCCTTGCCCGGCCCGAGACGCTTTTGCGCCGCGATGCGGAACGGCGCGTTGGGGCCGCCAAAGCCCTTGTAGCCGGGGCCGCGCTGCACGATCTCGAAGAACATGCCACTGGCGAAGGCGCGCGAGTAAAGCTGGAAGAACTCCGCCTCCCCCTCGCGGTCATAGAGGATATTGGCGGCGCGCAGGCGGTCGAGCAGACCGTCGGGCATGTCGAACCGCGCGGCGAGGTCGTCGTAGTAATTAGCTGGGATCGGCAGCGCCTCGAAGCCTTTCGTGGCCATCTGCTCGGCGGTGGCGAAGATGTCGTCGCTGGCCAGCGCGATATGCTGCACCGAGGCACCGAAGGTCGAGGCGAGAAAGCGGCCCGCCAGCGTGCGGTGGGTCTCGGCCCCGTTCAGGGTGATCTTGAAGCGGCCGTCCTCGCTTTCCACCACCTGGCTGCGCACCAGACCGTCCGGGTCGAT
>CAYNKL010000249.1:0-5465 GCA_964397775.1 uncultured Rhodobacterales bacterium
GTACGCGAGGACGGTGCAGAGATTTGGGAGCTCATCCGGGCCTGCAAGCCGCTCGATGAGAACTCGATGTATGCCAACCTGCTTCAGGCAGACCATTTCCGCGACACCTGTGTCGTGGCCGAGATGGATGGGCAGATCGTCGGGTGGGTTTCCGGTTACATCCTCCCCTACGATCCCGACACGGTGTTCGTCTGGCAGGTTGCCGTCTCCAACAAGGCGCGCGGCAAGGGCGTTGGCGGGCGCATGCTCGAAGCCCTTCTGACACGCGACATCTGCAGTGACGTGCGCCGTCTTCAGACCACCATCACAAGCGACAACGATGCGTCCTGGGGGCTCTTCAAGAAGTTCGCGGAAGAGCGTGGTGGCCTTCTCGACGACCAGGCCCACTTCACGAAGGACACGCACTTCCAGGGCCTGCATTCCACCGAACACATGGTCACGATCAGCTTCCCGGGTCAGCTCCGCAGCATTGCGTGAGCACCGGCACCGCGATCCTGACCTGAACCTAAAAAAGAAAGGAGCCTTCCCAATGCCGAAGGACCTGAATCCCGATCTTTACCAGCGCCGCGAATCCGAGGCGCGCAGCTACTGCCGCAGCTTCCCCACCAGCTTTGTCCGCGCGAGCGGCTCCGAGATGTGGGATGCCAAAGGCAACCGCTACATCGACTTTCTGGCGGGCTGTTCCTCGCTGAACTACGGCCACAATGACCCGGACATGAAAGCCGCGCTCATCGAGCACATTCAGGCCGACGGCATCGCCCACGGTCTCGATATGCACACCGAGCAGAAGCAGGCTTTCCTTCAGACCTTTGAGGACATCATCCTCAAGCCGCGCAACATGGACTACAAGGTCATGATGACCGGCCCGACCGGCACGAACGCCGTCGAGTCCGCCATGAAGCTCGCGCGCAAGGTCACCGGCCGCCGTAACATCATCGCCTTCACCAACGGCTTCCACGGCATGACAATGGGCGCGCTGGCCGCGACCGGTAATGCCGGCAAGCGTGCAGGCGCCGGCAGCGTCAGCCTGACCGACACGTCGCACATGCCCTACGAGCATGCTTTCGGCCAGGACATGGACAGCCTGCGCATCATGGAGCAGATGCTGGCCAATCCGTCGAGTGGCATCGACGCTCCTGCGGCCTTCATCATCGAGCCCGTGCAGGGCGAAGGTGGCCTCAACGCCGCCTCGGGTGATTTCATGCGTGGCGTCGCACGCCTCGCCAAGGAACACGGCGCCCTGCTGATCGTCGACGACATCCAGGCGGGTTGCGGCCGGACCGGCACCTTCTTCTCGTTCGAGGAGATGGGCATCGAGCCGGACCTGATCCCCATGGCCAAGTCGTTCAGCGGCATGGGCCTGCCCTTCGCGGCACTGCTCATCAAGCCGGAATACGACATCTGGAAGCCGGCCGAGCACAACGGTACCTTCCGCGGCAACACCCATGCCTTTGTCACCGCACGCGTGGCGCTCGAGAAGTTCTGGAAGGATGACAGTTTCCAGAAGGAACTGGCCGAGAAAGCCGTGATCCTCACGACAGGCCTTCAGGCCGTCGCTGACGAGATCCAGGGCGCCAAGCTCAAGGGTCGCGGCCTCATGCAGGGTGTCGACGTCGGTTCGGGCGACTTGGCCGAAGACATCTGTGCACGCTGCTTCGAGAAGGGCCTGATCATCGAGACGTCGGGCGCCGGCGACGAGGTGGTGAAGGTGCTCGCAGCGATCACCACACCTGTTGCGCTCTATCGCGAAGGGCTGGAAATCCTGCTCGAAGCGACGCGCGAAGCAATTGCAAATACCAAGATGGCAGCGGAGTAACATTATGATCGTTCGTGATTTCAACAAGATCGTCAAAGAAGAACGCGACCGTGTGACGTCCGACGCGCAATGGTCCTCCGTGCGGATGCTCCTCGCAGACGACGGGATGGGGTTTTCTTTCCACATCACGTTCCTCGAGCCCGGCTCCGAGCACACGTTCGAGTACAAGAACCACTTTGAAAGCGTGTACTGCATGCAGGGCAAAGGCTCGATCACCGACCTCAAGACCGGTGAGACCCACAACATCGAGCCCGGCGTGATGTATGCTCTGAACGAGCACGACCGTCACACCCTGCGTGCGGAAGAAGAGCTGGTCATGGCCTGCTGCTTCAATCCGCCGGTGACCGGCAAGGAAGTGCACCGTGAAGACGGTTCCTACGCGCCGGCAGATGAGATGGCGTAAGGGGGATAACCCATGACCCACGGTACCCACACCGTTGAAAAGATCGGCGGGACGTCGATGTCGAGGCTGAGCGAGCTCCTGGAGCCGCTCTTCCACGTAAGCGATCCCAAGTACGATCGGATTTTCGTGGTCTCCGCCTTCGGCGGGATCACGGACCTTCTCCTCGAGCACAAGAAGACCGGTGAAGCCGGTGTCTTTGCGCATTTCGCCGATGAGACCGAAGAGCACGCGTGGCACACCGCCCTCTCCAAGGTGGAACAGTCGATGCGCGAGGCGCAGGAAAACGTGCTCGATCACCCGGCGGACCGCGCCGAGGCCCGCGACTTCCTGCGGGAACGGATCGAGGGGGCACGCTCGTGCCTGATCGACCTGCAGCGGCTTTGCTCTTATGGCCACTTCCGCCTGTCCGAGCACATGGGCAAGACGCGTGAACTGCTCTCCGGTCTGGGCGAGGCTCATTCGGCCTTCGTCACCACGCAGCTGCTCCGCCGCCATGGCGTGAACGCACGCTTCGTGGACCTGTCCGGCTGGCGCGATGACCGCGAGATGAGCCTTCAGGAACGCATCGAGGACGGTCTTTCGGATCTCGACTTTTCGTCCGAGCTGGCCATCGTGACCGGCTATGCCCAGTGCACCGAAGGCCTGATGGCAGAGTTCGACCGCGGATACTCCGAGGTGACATTCAGCCAGATCGCGGCCCTCACCAAGGCGCGCGAGGCGATCATCCACAAGGAGTTCCACCTGTCCTCGGCCGACCCCAAGATGGTCGGCGCGGAAAACGTACGCAAGCTTGGCCATACGAACTACGACGTGGCCGACCAGCTTGCCAACATGGGCATGGAAGCCATCCACCCCACCGCGGCAAAGGCATTGCGCCAGGCGGAAATCCCGCTGCGTGTGACCAACGCCTTTGAGCCCACCGATCCGGGTACCCTGATCGACGAGGCCGAGGCCGAAGCAGGCGTCGCCGAAATGGTGACGGGGCTTGAGACCTATGCCCTCGAGCTGTTCGAACAGGACATGGTCGGCGTGAAAGGCTACGACGCGGCAACGCTCGAGCTGCTCAAGAAGCACGACATCCGCATCGTGTCCAAGGCGACCAACGCCAACACGATCACGCACTACGTGGACGCGCCGCTGAACCGGGTCCGCAAGGTCGAGTATGACCTTGGCAAGAAGTACCCCTCGGCACACGTCAATGTCCGTGCGACGGCCATCGTGTCGGTGATCGGACGCGATCTGCGCGGCCTGCACGTGCTCGAACGCGGTCTTGGCGCCCTGCGCGAGGCTGGCGTCGACGTGATCAGCGCGCACCAGACCACCCGCACGGTGGACGCACAGTTCGTGGTGCGCCGCGATGCCTTCGACCAGTCCATCAAGGTTCTGCACGACACCTTCATGGGCAAGGCGAACGAGGACCAAAAAGCGGCCTGAGTCGCCCGAAGGTTCGACAGGGTAAGGAATGAGAAGTTCCGCGGCATTGCCGCGGAACTTTGTTTTTCTAGCAGAGGTTGTCCCGAAAGGCCGTCAGAAAGCGGTCACAACGAGGAGACAGCCATGGACCAGCTTTCCCGACGTCTCGGCCTACGGACCGATACAACGATCTTCTTTACGGCCGCCGCCTTCATGGTGATTTTCGCGCTCGCCCTTGTCATCGCACCCGAGGCGATCGGGACGGCCTTCGGCAACGGCCGGGCCTGGATCACCCGCAACCTCGGATGGTTCTTCGTCCTCGGCGTGAACATCTGGCTCGGGTTCCTCATCTGGGTCGCCGCCAGCCGCTACGGACACATCCGCCTGGGCGGCACGGACGCGCGCCCCGACTATTCCTCGATCTCTTGGTTCACGATGCTCTTCGCGGGCGGGATCGGCACGGTGCTCATGTTCTGGGGTGTGGCAGAGCCCATCAGCCACTTCGACAGCCCCCCGCAGGATGGCATCGAGCCCTACACGGTCGAGGCGGCGCAGAACGGCATCAGCATCGCGCTCTACCACCTCGGCCTGCACACCTGGACGATCTTCACCCTGCCCGGCCTGGCCTTTGCCTATTTCATCTACCGCTACCGTCTGCCCGTTCGGGTCAGCTCGGTCTTCTACCCGCTCATTCGCGACCGCATCTATGGCCCGCTCGGCAAGACGATCGACGTGGTCGCGATCCTCGGCACGCTCTTCGGCGTCGCGGTGTCTCTGGGCCTCGGCTCCTCGCAGATCGCCGCGGGCCTGGATCAGCTTTTTGGGACCGGAGCGGGACCCACGGTCCAGATCCTCATCATCGTGGCCCTCACCGCCGTCGCGGTCGGGTCGATCGTCGCGGGCCTCGACAGCGGGGTCAAACTGCTCTCGAACATCAACATCGGGATGGCTGTCGGGCTCATGCTCTTCGTTCTGGTTACCGGGTCCACCCTTTTCCTGCTGCGTGGCATCGTGGAAACGGCCGGTCTCTACCTGCACAACCTGCCGCGACTGGCCTTCTGGAACGACATGATGGCCAACACGACGCCCGAGGACGGCGGCTGGGGCTGGCAGGCCGACTGGACAGTCTTTTACTGGACCTGGACCGTGACCTGGTCGCCCTTCATGGGGCTCTTCGTGGCGCGGATTTCGCGCGGGCGGACGATCCGCGAATTCGTCAGCGGCGTGCTGATTGCCCCCTCGCTTTTCACCCTTGTCTGGTTCGCCATCTTCGGCTGGCAGGCCATGGAGCTTGACGGCATCGGCGCCGAGGTTCGCGCCCAGATGGGCGAGTCTGCGGGCGCGATCAGCCAGGCGGTCTCTGATTCCATCCCGCTCGCCATGTTCGCCTTCCTCGACAACTTTCCCTTCGCGACCTTCATGCAGGGCTTTGCGGTGCTGATCGTGGCGATCTTCTTCGCCACCTCGTCGGACTCGGCCTCGCTTGTCGTGGACATGCTCTGCACCGGCGATGCGGATCCCGGACCGGTCCAGCAGCGGTTGTTCTGGGGCATCTCGGAGGGGGCGATTGCGGTGCTGCTTATCATGCTGGCCGGTGAGGCAGGGCTCACGGCCCTGCAGCAGGTGATCACGGTGGTCGGCCTGCCGATATTCCTCCTAGTGTTCCTGATGATCCCTTCGCTGATCAAGGGACTGATGAACGAGGACATCGACTACATCACGATCGAGCAGCGTCCCAAGAAATCGACGCTCTAGCCGGTCACAGACCCAGCGCCGAGGTCACCTCGGCGCGGGTCACCGCGCCCGGCGCCAGATCCCTGCGCACGACCTCGA
>CAYNKL010000250.1:0-5448 GCA_964397775.1 uncultured Rhodobacterales bacterium
CGTCGATGCCGTGCTCGTGCACGGTGATCTTGATGCGCGACTTGTACTTGTTGTCCCGGCGGCCAAGCAGGTTCCAGACCGATACGATGGCCTCGACATAGGGCAGCAGGTCTTCCTGCGAGACGAAGTCGTGGATGACCTTGCCGATCATCGGTGTGCGGCCAAGGCCGCCGCCCACGAGGATCTGGTAGCCGATCTCGCCATCGCGCTCGACGATGCGGATGCCGATGTCATGCGCGGCGGTCACGGCGCGGTCGTTCGGGCTGCCGGTGACGGCGATCTTGAACTTGCGCGGCAGGAACTGGAATTCCGGGTGATCGGTCGACCACTGGCGCAGCAGCTCGGCCACGGGACGCGGATCGGCGATCTCGTCCTTGGCAGCACCGGCGAAGTGGTCGGCGGTCACGTTGCGGATCGTGTTGCCCGAGGTCTGCAGCGCGTGCATCTCGACCTCGGCCAGCGCCTCGAGGATGTCGGGAATATCCCGCAGCTTGGGCCAGTTGTACTGGATGTTCTGGCGCGTGGTGAAGTGGCCGTAGCCCTTGTCCCAGCGCTCTGCGATATAGGCCAGCTGGCGCATCTGCGCGCTGTTGAGCGTGCCGTAGGGCACCGCCACGCGCAGCATGTAGGCGTGCAGCTGCAGATAGAGGCCATTCATCAGGCGCAGCGGCTTGAACTCGTCCTCGGTCAGGCTGCCGTCGATGCGGCGCTCCACCTGGGCGCGGAACTGGCGGTTGCGTTCAGCGACGAATGCCGCGTCGAAGTCGTTGTAGCGATACATGTCAGGCGACCTCCGCTTGCTTGCCGTGGTTCCGGTTCGAGGGCCCGGTGCGGCGGAAATCCTCGCGGAAATGGGTGGGTTCGGGGCCGTGGTCGGTGGGTTTCATGTCGGCAAGGTAGACGCCGACCACCTCGTCCACGCGGGCGCTGGCGTCCACCAGCCGGACCTGCGCGTGGGCTTCGTCGGTGAGCAGCTCGGCCTCGTGCAACTGGCGCGTCCAGGTGTCGTCGGCGGTCAGGTAGACCACGTCGCCCTCGAGCAGGGCATTGGCGGTGACGACCTTGGGGGTGAATGCGCGGGGCATCAGAGAGCCTCCTCGATGAATGTTTCGGCGGCGGCCTGTGCGGCGCGGGGCGCAAGACCGTAAAGGGTGATGGCGGGGCCGTTCAGCTCGGCCTCGGACAAATCGGCGTAGAGGCGCGACAGGGTGGTCGGCACGATGCGCTGATCGACGCGCGAGGCGTTCTCGACCAGCGTCACGGGGGTCGAGGGATCGGCGCCGTGCATCATCAGGCGGCCCTGGATGAAGCGCGCGGCGCGCTTGCCCATGTAGATGGCGGCGACCTCGCCGGGACGGGCAAGCGCGCGCCAGTCCTGCTCGGCAAAGCCCTTCATGTCGTGGCCCGTCAGCAGGCGCAGCGCGGCGTTGCGCCCCCGCTTCGTCAGGCTCTCGCCCAGCGCGGCGGTCGCGGCGGAGGCGGCGGTGATGCCGGGCACCACGTGGTAGGCAAGACCCGCCTCCTCGGCGGCGTCCACTTCCTCGGCCAGACGGGCATAGACCGCCGGGTCGCCGCCCTTGAGCCGGACGGTGCGTGCGCCGGAGCGGGCGGTTTCCACCAGCAGGCGGTTGATCTCGTCCTGCGTGACCGAAGGCCCGAAGCCTTCCTTTCCGACGGAGACGAGCTGCGCCTGCGGGGCGAGGGCGAGGATCTCGTCGGGGACAAGCCGATCGTGCAGGACCACGTCGGCCCACATCAGGCAGTTCACCGCCTTGACCGTCAGCAGGTCGGGGTCGCCGGGGCCGGCGCCGACAAAGGCGATCGGGTGAATGTCCTGAGGCATGAGATGTCTCCGCTGCGTTGGTCCTTCCTAAAGATAGAATTTTGTCCTGCATTCTGACCAGTGGGCTGGGAAAACAAGGACGTTTGTTCTAATCTGCCGTCAGCTTGGGACAAGTGTTCGAAAGGGGCGCGGATATGCGAACGGACTTGCGGATCGACGAGACGGACCGGAAAATCCTTCGGGAGCTTCAGCGCGACGCGGCGCAATCCCTCGACGAAATTGCCCGCGCTGTGGGCTCGTCCAAGACCCCGGTATGGAACCGCATCCGCAAGATGCGCGAGGCTGGCGTCATCGGCGCCCAGACCGTGCGCCTCGATCCCGAGGCGCTCGGCTTCGAGGCCTGCTTCTTCGTCCTCATCCGCACCTCCGAGCACGAGGCCGACTGGCAGCAGCGCTTCCTGCACGCCCTCCAGGCCCGCCCCGAGGTGCAGGAGGCCCACCGCCTCGCGGGCGACATCGACTACATCCTGAAGGTCCGGGTCGAGAACGCCCGCGCCTATGATGCCTTCTACCAGGCCCTCATTTCCGAGGTGAAGGTCCACAACGTGACCGCCCTTTTGTCCATGGAAGAGATCAAGGCCACCACCGCCCTGCCCCTCTGATCCCCTCTGCCCGCCACAAATCGTGGCGATGAGGCCTCCGGGGCCCTCGCAGGCACCGGCGGGCGCTTGCCGACGCTGCCGCAATTTCCTATGCAGGCGCGCATCCAGGGGGCAGTTTCCGCATGCGCATTCTCATCACCAACGACGACGGCATCAACGCGCCGGGCCTTTCCGTTCTGCAGGAGATCGCCGAGGATCTCGCTGGACCGGAGGGCGAGGTCTGGACCGTCGCACCGGCCTTCGAGCAGTCGGGCGTCGGACACTGCATTTCCTATGCCCACCCCACCATGATCGCCGAGATGGGCCCCCGCCGCTTCGCAGCCGAGGGCAGCCCCGCCGACTGCGTGCTCGCGGGTCTCCACGACGTGCTCAAGGACACGCCGCCGGACCTCGTGCTCTCGGGGGTCAACCGCGGCAACAACTCCGCGGAAAACGCCATGTATTCCGGCACCCTGGGCGGCGCCATGGAAGGCGCGCTGCAGGGCCTGCCCGCCATCGCCCTCTCGCAGTACTACGGCCCCGCCAACCGCGACATCGAGGATCCCTTCGAGCCCGCCCGCCGCTTCGGTGCAGACACCATACGCCGGATCCTCAAGACCGACCCGCAGGGACAGACCGGCTACCGGCTCTTCTACAACGTGAACTTCCCGCCCGTGCCCGCCGACGACGTGGCAGGCACCCGCGCCGCCCACCAAGGCGTGCGCGAGGGCACCCTCTTCACGGTCGAGCCGCACCTTTCCCCCTCGGGGCGCCGATTCCTCTGGGCCAAGGGCACCGACCAGCAGGCCAAGACCGACGCGGGCTCGGACGCCGACCTCAACCTCGACGGCTACATCACCGTCACCCCGATGCGCGCGGACCTCACCTGCCACGACACGCTGGCAGAGCTGAAGAAGGCGCTTTCATGACCTTCGACGCCGATGCCAAGATGCAGCTCCTGTTCGCGCTGCGCTCCAAGGGCGTGACGAACAAGACCGTGCTCGAGGCCATGGAAAAGATCGACCGCGGGGCCTTTATCCAGGGCTACTTCTCGGACCGCGCCTACGAGGACACGCCGCTGCCCATCCCCTGCGGGCAGACCATCTCGCAGCCCTCGGTCGTGGCCCTGATGACCGAGGCGCTCGACCTCAGCACCCGTGACAAGGTGCTCGAAGTCGGCACGGGCTCGGGCTACCAGGCCGCCGTGCTGAGCCAGCTCGCCCGCCGCATCTACACCGTCGACCGCTTTTCCCGGCTGGTGCGCGACGCCCGCGCCGTCTTCGAACGGCTGGGCCTGTCGAACATCACCGCCTTTACCGCCGACGGCTCCTTCGGGCTGCCCGATCAGGCGCCCTTCGACCGCATTCTCGTCACCGCCGCGGCCGAGGATCCGCCCGGCCCGCTCTTGGCCCAGCTCAAGATTGGCGGTATCATGGTGGTGCCCGTGGGGCAGTCGGACACCGTGCAACACCTGATCCGCGTCACCCGGCGCGAGGACGGCTTTCACTACGACGACCTGCGCGCCGTGCGGTTCGTCCCCCTCGTCGAAGGGCTGGGCAAGGATTGACCCGCCCGAATGCAGCCAGACGTCCCGTCACAAGGGGCGCGCAGTGAGGATATCGAGATGACCGTGACAGGCCAGGCCACGATCCCCGCACGCACGACCACCCGGATGGTCTCCGCAATCGCCCTCGTCGCAGCACTCTCGGCCTGTTCCGGGCCGCTGGATCTCGACGTGCGCGGCGGTCTCGGCGGCAGCGTCGACACGTCGGACGCAGCGGTCAACGCGGTGGAACCCCGCCCCGAACCCGACAGCCGCGGCGTGATCTCCTACTCCACCTACCAGGTGGCCGTCGCCCGGCGCGGCGATACCGTCGCAGATGTCGCCGCGCGCGTGGGCATCCCCGCGACCGAGCTTGCCAGCTACAACGGCATCCAGACCGGCGACAGCCTGCGCCGGGGTGAGATCATCGCCCTGCCCTCGCGCGTCGGCGAGGCGGCCCCCGGCGGCACCGTCACCGGGCCCAACAGCCCCGCCCAGGTCGATGTCGAAACGCTCGCCGGCAACGCCATCGACAGCGCGCCCGCCAGCAACACCAGCCAAAGCCAGCCCGCCTCCTCGCAGAGCGGCGGTGTCGAGCCTGTCCGCCACCGCGTGGCCCGCGGCGAGACCGCCTTCACCATCGCCCGGCTCTACAATGTCAGTCCCCGCGCGCTGGCCGAATGGAACGCGCTCGACGAACAGTTCACCATCCGCGAGGGCCAGTACCTGCTGATCCCCGTGACGAGCGGCGAACAGTCGTCGACCCGCTCGCGGGCCACCGACGAGACCAACGCACCCGGCAGCCAGTCGCCGACGCCGACGCCGCCATCGGCCTCCACGCCGCTGCCCGAGGACACCTCTGGCAATACCGGCAGCTCCTCGCAAAGCGGCAGTTCCTCGTCTTCGTCGTCCAGCGAACCGCAGGAACCTGTCGCCGACATCGGCCAGGATCAGGCCCCGGCCTCCTCCGGCGCCATGCAGATGCCGGTGCAGGGCAGCATCATCCGCGAATACGCCGCCGGCGTGAACGAGGGGATCGACATCTCGGCCTCGGCGGGCACGCAGGTCAAGGCCGCCGCCGGGGGCAGCGTCGCCTATCTCGGCCGCATGTCGGACGGCAAGCTGACGGTGCTCATCCGCCACCCCGATAACGTCATCACGGTCTACAAGAACCTCGAAGCGACCGTGCAGCAGGGCGACACGGTCAGCCGGGGCCAGACCATCGGCACGGTCTCCGAGGGCGACCCCAGCTTCGTGCACTTCGAGGTCCGCAACGGCATGGACAGCACCGACCCCATGCCCTACCTGCGCTAACCCTCGCGCGGACGCCCCCTGGCGGGGCTCTCTTTCAGGAGCCCCCCGACCCCCATCCCCATGATGTCGGCAGGGCTCAGCGCGACACCGCAGAGCAGCCGTTCCAGCACCCAGTCCGCGCCGTTGAGCGCGGGCGACCGCGCGCAGCCCGGCAGGCCGATGACCGG
>CAYNKL010000251.1:0-5435 GCA_964397775.1 uncultured Rhodobacterales bacterium
CAAAAAGGCCGATGAGGAATACGTCGAACGCGGGCGAAAGTTCGTCGAGGAGCAGCTGAAGGCCGGCAAGGCCACCGCCGCTGAATGATCTCCCTCCCGGCCGGGGTCATGGCCGGATCCGTATCCACCAACTGCCCCCTCTTCGGAGGGGGCTTTTTTCGTTCCCGTGACTGTGCAGTATTGGGTCATACGCGCGTCATTCGAGGAAGTATCAATGGAACACATCGAGGATTTCTCGGACGAGAGGCACAAAGCCTGGTGCATTCAGTGCGGGAAGACCCTTTCCTCTGTGAAAGGGGAATCGAACAAGGATCATGTTCCCTCCCAGTGCATGCTCGATAAAGAAGCGCCTGACAATTTGCCCGAAGTGCGGATCTGCCGGGAATGCAATACGGGCTTCTCGAGTGATGAAGAGTATTTCGTCGCGTTTCTCGGGTCAGTGATATCCGGAAGCGCTGACCCCAAGGGGCAAGCCTTCAAGCGTTCGGAGAGAATTCTTGCCTCGAACCGGAAGATCCAACAAGCCGTAGAGAGCAGCTTGACTGTCGAGAAAGATGCTGCCGGCAACGAGCGTGTTGTCTTCATGCCCGACATGGAGCGCATTCTGCGCGTGATCGTGAAGAACGCCCGTGGCCACGTTTACTTTGAGCATGGGCAACCGGTCTTCGGAGAGCCTGATCACGTCGCCGCTGTGCCACTGGAGTTGCTGTCCAAGGATCAGGCCGACGCTTTCTTGAACGTCGACCACGGGAACGCCTGGCCCGAAGTTGGCAGCCGGATGATGGAACGCTTGGCACAAACGGCGTTCTGGGGCCACGATCCTGACTTCGTCGACGGGTGGGTGATCGTCCAGCCCGACGTATACAGATACACCGCGATCGACGACGGTCGATTTGTCGTTCGGATGATCATTCGCGAATACCTCGCCGCTGAGGTGATCTGGGAGCGCGATTAACCTTCCCTCAACGCCCGCGCGGTATCCCCTGTGCATGGACACTACGCCCAAAATCACCCGTTGCGGCGGCCAAGAGATCCGACTCGAGTGGCCCGGCCTGGTGGTGCTCGCCTTCGACCGTGGCGGCGAGATGGAGGTCGGGCAGTTCGCGTCGGAGGATGTGGTAACCCGCGCCGAGGTCGAGGCGCGGGTCAGGACGGCCCTGGTCACGGGTTCGGAATCTCCAGACCGTGCTCCTTCGCCGCGAGACGGATGAAGCGGCGGAGGACTTCCGGTGTCATCCAGGTCTTCTCGAGCAGGTGATCGGTCCAACCGAGGATCTTTTCGAGCGTGTCGCAGCGCGCGAGCGCGATATTGTATTCGTAGTGCACATTGATGACGATGTGATCGTCCTCGACGTAGACCATTTTCTCGAGCTCCGCCTGTTGCTCCTTGACCCGCTCGAAGAGCTGTTCCAGGTCCGCTCCCCCAATAATCCCTTTCGACATCGCAATCTCCTCTTTCTGTCGGTGAGCCGGATACCACAGCGCCGGTCGTCATTCAGCCGCAAAATCTCAATCCCGAGGAGCGGGATCCCAGACCGGGCGCGACTTCCCGGTCATGGAGAACACACAGACCCGCTGGCTCGGCAGCGACGGATACACCCAGGTCAAGCTCGACGACGGCAGCATCGTGGCCGAGCATCGTCTTGTCTGGGAAGCCGCTCACGGCCCGATCCCCGACGGGCACCAGATCCACCACCGAAATCACGACCGGACCGACAACCGCCTTGAAAACCTCGAGTGCGTCGATCCGCAGACCCATAAGCGCCTCCATGTCGGCCATCGGCGGGTCGACGGCACCTGGGTCAAGACCTGCACCGGGTGCGGATGGACGGGGCCTGAGGATGCCTTTCCGACGAAGTGCTACCGCGATGGCGTTCGGCTGACCCGAGGCAACTGCCGGCGGTGCGAGCGGGATCGGCAGCGCGCGAAGAATGGCTACACCGGGACACGCTACGCCGAGGGCAGCCGCGGCGGGTATTTTTTCGGTCCCCGCGCATGACGTTTGGGGACCGGATTCCCCTGTCCCTATGTCCCCTGCAGATACGAAAAAACGAGCAGGGCGATGTCCAAAAAAGACCTCAAAGACAGACAGAACGCATGGGCCATCGCCGCGCGCGACCGTGATGACAGAGCAGCCGCAGACCGTCTCATCGAGTCCATGATGCCGATGATTTGGGGACAGGCCGGGATCGCAGGCCGGGCCTATCGTCTGGAACGGGAGGATTTCATCTCCGAGGGCGCTGTCGGCGTCATGCGCGCGATCAAGGTGTTCGATGAGACCCGCGGCCCGTTCTCGGCGTGCGCCTTCTGGTATATCCGAGACTCCATCAACGCCTACGGTCGCGAGAACTGGTCCCATTTCAAGGTCCCGCAGAGCAAGGGCGAGCGGAAGCTCCACGAGAACCTGAGCCGGCTTGTCTTCGAATACGAGGTGCAAGGCTGGAGCACCCCTCGAGCCATCGAGATGGCGGCCCACGACCTGGGCGCGGACCCGAAGCACGCCGAGAAAGCCATGGCGCTCCGGAATGGCAGGCAAATCCTGTCCGACGATGCGGAGGATGGAAAAGGCCTCTCACTGATTGATGACGGCATCGATGGCGAGCGTGCCGCACTGGAAACTCAGGCGGCTGAACTGATAGCAGAGTGCATGGATGAGCTGACCGATATGGAACGGAAGATCCTCTCCGAATGCCACCTTGCGCCGGACCCGATCTCTTTCTCCGAGTTCGGGCGGCGCGAGGAGATGACACGTCAGCGTGTCGGCAAGATCTCTGCCGCGGCGCTCGAGAAGATCGGAGCCGCGCTCCGGGCGCAAGGCTACAAGCTGGAGGATCTGGTGTGACTGGGGCGGCGGTGCTTTCAAACCATCGGCAGATGGAGTTGCATCGCCTCGTTGCCGGTCGCGAGCCGGAAAGCGTGCGCGTCATGTCCGGGTGCGTCGTGCTGCGATATGAAGGGCTCGCCGTTATGGTGTCCCGGCGGACCTGGCGCGTGACGGTGCCCGGGTGCCCGGCTGAGGCGGAGTATCTCGAGAGCCTGGGTTGTCCAGAGCGCGCCAGGCTGGCCGTGGAGCGCGCCGAGGGCGCGGCGGCGGAGTCTGTGCCTCATGCGAGCCGATCACGCCTGGTCGCCGCCCAAGAGGCAATGCGGCGGGCTCTGGCATGAAGACCAAGAGACCCCTCACTCGATCGGAGAACATGGCCCGGATCCGGTCGAAGGATACGAAACCGGAAATGGTCATCCGCCAAGGATTGCACGCCCGCGGATATCGTTTCCGCCTTCACCGCCGGGACCTGCCTGGGACGCCGGACCTGGTTATGCCGAAGCATGGTGCGGTGATCGAAGTCCGTGGTTGTTACTGGCACGCGCATCCCGGATGCGGACGCGCGCCGAGCACCAATCAGGAATACTGGGGGCCGAAGCTGAAGCGGAACCGCGAGCGCGACCTGGCGAACGAGGCGGCACTCCAGGAGGCTGGATGGCGCGTGCTGGTGGTCTGGGAATGCTGCATGGTCGGCAAAGGCCGGTGGGATCGCGAGGCGCTCTTGGATGCCGTCGAGGCGTGGCTGAGGTCGGAGGATCGGTCTACGCAGCTTGAGGGGCGGCCAGTCGAGCCTTGAGACCCGAGATCGCCTCCTCGGGCGACCTGGCGATGAGGTAAATACCGCCCGCCTTCTCGATCGCAGCTTGAAATTTTCGCTGGGCCTCGCGCTGCTTGCCGGTCTTCGACTTCACTTCGACGAATACCGCCTGCCCGTCGATGACGCCGACGATGTCGGCGATGCCGGGCGGCCCGAGGATGACCCAGGCGCCGCGATCGGACCGGACACGGCCCGCATTCTGGCGCCAGAAGATGCCACGCGGATGGTATTCCTTGGAGAGCGCCACCAGGATCCGGTTGTGGATGTCGGTTTCGGCGTTGCTCATGGCCGCGCGCCATTCGTCCGAAGATCAGCCTCCAGGAAAGCCGCCACCTCCATGTCGCCCGCCTCCAGCGCCTCACCATGCTTCTTGGAGACCACGCGGATGGCTTCGGACCTCGCCTCCGGCCAGCGGTAGCCCTTCGACCTGGTCAGGAACCCGGCGCGTTGCTTGATGCCCATGCCCGCCCGATCTCGGATTGCCTTGTTGCGCTCGCGCTGCTTCCGGATCTCCTCCTCCTCGAGCTCGCGCAGGCGCACCGCCTCGGCCTTCGGGATCCTCGTGTCCTTGCCCAATGCCGTGCCGCACATGGGACATTCCTTCGGGCCGGTCGGGAACACCGCGAAGCACCCATCGCACTGACGGACCGACAGGGACTCACCGTCCTCTGTCTGTCTTTCGGCCTTTCGGGTTTCGGGGTTCCTCCAGTCGCGGGTTTCGGTGAGCACCCCGAGGCGGAGCACATTGCCGACATGATCGACAACCAGCCCGAAATCCTTCCCCTCGGCGGCCCTGGCCGGTCTGCCAAGGATCTGGCCCCAGAGCTGCTCGGAAGCGGTGGGCCTCAAGACCAGGATGACCCGGAGGTCAGGGAGGTCGAAACCGGCACTGACCTTGTCGACTGAAAAAACGAGACCGCCGTCTCGCAGCACGGCAATCTTCCGCTCGACCTCTTCCGCCTTGTCCTTGCCCGTCAGCACCTCGCACGGGAATCCGGCGGCGCGGAACTCCGCGGCGGTGTCTTCGGCATGCTGGACGTTGACGCAGAACCCCAGCGTGGGGCCCAGATGACCGTATTTCCGGTAGCTCTCGATCGCGTCGGCGTAGATCTTGCGCTCAGCGAGCGCCTCCATGACCTGGCTCTCGTCATACTCGCCGCGACGGATGCCGACGCCGGAAAGGTCGAGAGGATCGGGACAGACGTAGCGGAGCGGTGACAGGAAGCCTTGCTCCGTCAGCCAGGCCGCACCCCTGCCCTGCACGTGCGCTGGAAAGACAGAAAATGTCTCCGGCCGCGGCGTCCCAGTGAACCCGATCGCGACCGCTCCCGGCGCGCAATCGAGCACCCGGCGATACTGCGCGGCGGCCCCGCCCATGTGGACTTCATCGACCAGGATCAGGGCGGCCGGTTCGGCGGCAAGACTCTCCCGGCGACGGTCGGCGGCTTGCACCGTCATGACAGTCACGCCCGGCATTCCCCCAGCCCGGGACCGAAGCTGGTTCACGACGGCGGACCGGTTTGACAGAACCCAGACGCGACGCCCGACCGCCGAATATGCGGCGGCCAGGTGCTCGATGACAACGGACTTGCCGTAGCCGACGGACGCCTCGAAAAGGACCCGCTTGGCACCCTGGTGGAGCGCATCGCGGAGCTTGTCGACGTCCTGGGACTGGTATTCGCGGAGGCTCGGCATAACCGGGATATGCGTCCCGGGGTTGTCGACCGCGCTCAGCTACCTCGGGTGCGGACCCGTTGCGGAGGCTCTGGTTCGACCTCGATCCAGCCTCGCTTT
>CAYNKL010000252.1:0-5429 GCA_964397775.1 uncultured Rhodobacterales bacterium
GGTGGTCATGGCCCCCGAGCACTGGAACGTAGGCGAGGCGATCGACTACCTGCGCAACCGTCACGACCTGCCCGAACAGTTCTACCACATCATGCTGGTGGACCCGAAGCTGCGGCCGGTGGCCAAGGTGGCGCTGGGCAAGCTCATGGCCTCGCGCCGCGAGGTGCTGCTCAGCGACATCACGTCCGACACTTTCGAGGTCATCCCGGCGACGCGCTACGAAGGCGACGTGGCCTATGCCTTCAACCAGTACCACCTGATCTCGGCCCCCGTGGTGGACGAGAACGAGCGCCTGGTAGGTGTCATCACCATCGACGACGCCATGGCCGTGCTGGAAGAGGAAAACGAGGAGGACATCCTCCGCCTTGCCGGTGTGGACGAGGAAAGCCGGATCTCCGACACGGTGCTCAACACCACGCGGCGGCGCTTCCCCTGGCTTGCGGTCAACCTGGGCACGGCGGTGCTGGCCTCGCTGGTGATCTCGCTCTTCGAGGACGCGATCCAGACGGTCGTGGCGCTGGCGGTGCTGATGCCCATCGTGGCCTCCATGGGCGGCAACGCGGGCACGCAGTCGCTGACGGTGGCGGTGCGCGCCATCGCCACGCGCGACCTCACCGGCTCCAACCTCTTCCGGGTGATCCGGCGCGAGGTGCTGGTGGGTTTGCTGAACGGCGTGGCCTTCGCGGTCATCATGGCGGTGGTGGGGCTCATCTGGTTCGGCTCGCCGCAGCTCGGGGCCGTGATCGCGGCGGCCATGGTGATCAACCTCCTGGTGGCGGGGCTTGCCGGGATCGCCATCCCGGTGGCCCTCGACAAGCTGGGCGTGGACCCGGCGCTGGCCTCGGGGACATTCGTGACCACGGTGACCGACGTGGTGGGCTTCTTTGCCTTCCTCGGCCTCGCGGGCGTCGTCCTGCTGTGAGCATGGTGCCAGGCGAAAAGGCCGAAGCCCGCAAGGCGGCGCTGGCCCGGCGCCGTGCTGCCTTCCAGGCGCAAGATCCGGGCGCCGCCGGGCGGCTGAGCGAAGTGCTGGCGGGCTATCGCGGCGTGCCGCTTTCTGGCTATATGCCGATCCGGACCGAGATCGACCCGCGCCCCGCCATGGCCGAGGCCGCGGCCCACGGGCCGGTGGGTATCCCGGTGATCGAGGGCGAGGGCCTGCCGTTGCGCTTCGCCCGGTGGGAGCCCGACATGCCGCTTGTGGACGGGCCCTTCGGCGCCTGCGTGCCCGCCGTCATCGAGGACCTCACCCCCGAGATCCTGATCGTGCCGCTGGTGGCCTTCACGCGGGCCGGCGGGCGGCTCGGCTACGGGGGCGGCTTCTACGACCGCACGCTGGAACAGCTGCGCGCGACGCGCCCTGTGCTCGCCATCGGCTTTGCCTTCGCCGCGCAGGAAGCCGCGGAGTTGCCCGGCGAGACCACAGATCAGCCGCTCGACATGATCGTGACCGAGACCGAGATCATCACGCCGCGCCCCTGAGCTTCTTCTTGGCGAAAATATCCCGGGGTGAATTGGCCGCAGGCCAAGAGGGGCAGAGCCCCTCCCGTCGCCTCACTCGGGGCCGAGCGCGCGCCAGCCGATGTCGCGGCGGAAGGTGCCGCCGGGCCAGTCCACCGCCTCGGCCAGCGTGTAGGCCCGCACGCGGGCCTCGGCCAGCGTCGCGCCCCGCGCGGTGGCGTTGAGCACGCGCCCCCCGGCCGAGACCACCTTGCCGTCGCGCGTGGCTGTGCCCGCGTGGAACATCTGATGGCTGCTGTCCTCGCTCAGCGCCTCGAGCCCGCCGATGACCTCGCCCTTCTCGTAGGCGCCGGGATAGCCCTTCGCGGCCAGCACCACGGTCATGGCGGCATCCTCGGACCAGTGCACCTGCGCGTCAGACAGCCGCCCCTCGGCGCAGGCGTGGATGAGGTCCAGCGCCTGCGCGCCCAGCCGCATCATCAGCACCTGGCATTCGGGGTCGCCGAAGCGGACGTTGTATTCCACCAGCCGGGGTTGTCCGTCCTCGATCATCAGCCCGACGTAGAGCACGCCGGAATAGGGCGTGCCGCGGCGGACCATCTCGGCCATGGTGGGGCGGACGATCTCGTCGAGGGCCTTGGCCGTGACGGCCTCGTCCATGATCGGGGCGGGGGAATAGGCGCCCATGCCGCCGGTGTTGGGGCCGGTGTCGCCCTCGCCGATGCGCTTGTGGTCCTGCGCGGTGCCGATGGGCAGCACCACCTCGCCGTCGACCAGTACGAAGAACGAGGCTTCTTCGCCGCTCATGAATTCCTCGATCACGACCTCGGCGCCCGCGCCGCCGAAGGCACCGGCGAACATCTCGTCGACGGCGGCCTCGGCCTGCGCATGGGTTTCGGCGACGACCACGCCCTTGCCAGCGGCGAGCCCGTCGGCCTTGACCACGATGGGCGCGCCCATGGCGCGGATGTGGGCCTTGGCGCTTTCGACGTCGGTGAAATGGCCGTAACCGGCGGTGGGCGCGTCGACGGCGGCGCAGATCTCCTTGGTGAAGGCCTTGGAGCTTTCCAGCCGGGCGGCGGCGGCCGAGGGTCCGAAGACCGAGAAGCCCGCGTCGCGCAGCCGGTCGGCGACACCCGCGGCAAGCGGTGCCTCGGGGCCGACGATGATCAGGTCGATGGCGTTGTCGCCGGCGAATTCGGCCACGGCGCCGCCGTCCTCGATATCGAGATTGGCGCATTCGGCGATCTGGGCGATGCCGGCATTGCCCGGCGCGACGATCAGCTTGTCGCACTTGGGGTTCTGAAGCGCGGCCCAGGCCAGCGCGTGCTCGCGCCCGCCGGCGCCGAGGATGAGGATGTTCATGGACGGGCCTCCTTTGGCCCGGGTCTCTAAGATGCCGCGGGGGCATGGGCAAGCCGAACCCGCGCGCAATGGCCCTCAGGGGCGGGAATGCGGTTTTCCCCGCGCCGAGCGGGCGCTAGGATCGCGGCGCAGGCAGGAGAGGTGACATGGACCTGATCGACGAAGGCCCCGGCGGCGCCCCGGACAACGCACCCGAGCTGAGCGTCTCCGAGATCTCCGGCGCGGTGAAGCGCGTGATCGAGGGCGAGTTCGCCTATGTCCGCGTGCGCGGCGAGGTGGGGCGCGTGTCGCGGCCCCGGTCGGGGCATGTCTACCTGGACCTCAAGGACGACCGCTCGGTCCTGGCCGGGGTCATGTGGAAGGGCGTCGCCGCCCGCCAGCAGACCCAGCCCGAAGAGGGTATGGAGGTCGTCGCGACCGGGCGCCTGACCACGTTCCCCGGCCAGTCCCGCTACCAGATCGTGATCGAGGACATCCGGCCCGCGGGGCTGGGCGCGCTCATGGCCATGCTGGAAAAGCGCAAGGCGGCGCTGGCGGCCGAGGGGCTGTTCGCGCCCGAGCGCAAGAAGCCGCTGCCCTTCCTGCCGGAGGTGATCGGCGTGGTCACCTCGCCCTCGGGGGCGGTGATCCGCGACATCCTGCACCGGCTGCGGGATCGCTTTCCGCGCAAGGTGCTGATCTGGCCGGTGGCGGTGCAGGGGGCCTCCTGCGCGCCAGAGGTGGCCCGCGCCATCGCGGGCTTCAACCAGTTGACGCCGGGGGGCGCACTGCCGCGGCCCGACCTGCTGATCGTGGCGCGCGGCGGCGGGTCGGTCGAGGATCTTTGGGGGTTCAACGAGGAGGTTGTGGCGCGGGCCGCCGCGGCCTCGGAGATCCCGCTGATCTCGGCGGTGGGGCACGAGACCGACACCACGCTGATCGACTTCGTGTCGGACCAGCGCGCGCCCACGCCCACGGCGGCGGCGGAGCTTGCGGTGCCGGTGCGGCTTGAGCTGTTGGGCCGGGTCGACGAGGCGCAGGCGCGCATGACGCGGGCCATGGGCCTGCGGGTGGAAACGCGGGGCCAGCGGCTGCGCGATCTGGCCCGTGCCATGCCGCGTCCGGGCGAGCTGTTGGACGGGCCACGGCAGCGGCTGGACGTGCTGGGCGAGCGCCTGCCGCAGACGCTGGTGCGCGGCGTCGAACGCCGCCGCGCGCTGCTGTCTGAGGCGGCGGGCAGCTTGCGGCCCTCGCTGCTGCGCCGGGCCATCGCGGTCGAGGGCGCACGTCTGAAGGACCGGGCGGGACGCACGGGGCCTGCATTGGGTCGCCTGGTCGCGGGCAAGCGCGCGGCGCTGGACCAGCGCGCGGCGCGGCTGAGCCCGCGTGCCGTAACGCGCGAGATTGCCACGGGACAGGAGCGCCTGTCGGTGTTGTCGCGACGGTTCGAGGCCGTTCTGTCGGCGGGGCCGCAGGCCGCGCGGCAGCGGCTCGAGGCGCAGGGACGGATGCTCGAGACGCTGAGCTACAAGGGCACGCTGGAGCGCGGCTATGCCGTGGTGCGCGGCGAGGGCGGCGTGGTGACCACCAAGGCCGCGGCGCAGGAGGCGGTGGGGCTCGAGATCGAGTTCAGCGATGGCCGCCTGAAGTTGGGCGGTGGACGGGCGCCGAAGGCACGAAAGCCGGAGACCGGGCCGGATCAGGGCAGCCTGTTCTGATTTTCGGCGCGTGAGCCCGCGGAGCGCGCCTTGCGGCCCGCGCTGTGTGAGCCGGCGTCGGCCTGCGGCCTCTGCCGGCGGCGCCCTTGGCGCGCGTGACGTGTCAGCCCCGAGCGCGTGCCCGTTGCCGGCGGTGGGTCTTGGATATTTCTGCCAAGAAGAAGCGCCGGGCGCTTCAGACGCCGACCTCGGGGCCGAGGCAGACCATGGGTTCGTCGTCCTGGCTGGCCTCGTAGAGCGTCGTGTTCTGGGGGTCGCTTTCGAAGACGGCGCGCAGGTTGCCGCCCTCGCGGAAGAAGCTCCAGCACTGAGGGCCGGGATTGTCCTCGTAGACGAAGCAGATCTCGCCCGCCTCCTCGTACCAGAAGCCCTCCTTGCAGTTGCCGTCCAGGAAGGACCATCGGACACGGCGGTCGGGAAAGTATTTCTCGACGCCGTAGGCCTCGCCGTTCTGGCCGAAGTAGAGCGTCTTGCCGGTGACGTAACTTTCGAACTCGGCAGCCGACATGGGTTCGGCGGCGGGCAGGGCGGTCGCGGTGAGGGCTGCGGCGAGAAGCGCGGGGATGAGGCGTGTCATGGGCGCAGTTTGCCAGAGGCGTGTCGGGCGGGGAAGAGGTCGCCCGGTCGCGGGGGGCGTGAGGGGGGCAGCGACGCCTGATCCTGCATCCGGTTTGGGCTGGGGGAGCCCCTGTGGCGAACCGGAGGCCCTTTGGAGGTCTTTTTCATGTGATTCTTGCCCGCGGCTGACCCCGCCGCCGCCTTTCCTTCCGCACGGGCAGGGGTTAGGTGGAAGGGAAAAGGGGAAATCTGCCCATGTCCTTTTTCGGCAAGCTCAAGACACGGCTTTTCAAATCCTCGGCGAAGCTCGACCAGGGGCTCGATGCGCTCGTCTCGGAGGGTGAAGAG
>CAYNKL010000253.1:0-5411 GCA_964397775.1 uncultured Rhodobacterales bacterium
GACATGCACCCGTAGCTCAGCTGGATAGAGCGCTGCCCTCCGAAGGCAGAGGCCATAGGTTCGAATCCTATCGGGTGCGCCAGTCTTCCCTCACTCCATTTGACTACCGTCTGAGCACGTCCTGCCTTTGCGGGCCTCGTGACCCTATGCCGTTGCGTCAGGGGCGGGGTCAGGAAAGATGACAGAAGACTCCTTTTCGTTAAGCTCTCGTTAGGAATCAGGTTTATCCGGATCCTGACCCTGTGAACGGGGCGGCTGAGACGGAATCTCCGATCAGCGTGTGTGGCTGTATGGCCAGTGGTTTTGCGCCCCTGAGCGCGGGAAGTCCGGCGGGGGTCAGGAGGAGATCTTGCGATGACGACTGCCTATTTTTCGCTGGCGTCCGGTGACTTCAATCAGGACTGGAGCGATCCCTCGCTGATCACCTCCAACGACGACTGGTCGGGCGTGCCCTCGATCGTGGGCTATCGCGGCGACGACTTGACCTCGGGCACGGGCGACGACCCGCGGACCGTCGTAGCGGACGGGAGCGGCACGCCGCTTAATGTGATCGCGGATCAGAGCAGTCCGGACACGCTGAGCAATGGCGGCATCGCCGAGTTCGACGGGCTGGCGAACCCGACGGTGGCGCTGCAGGGGTCGGGGACGGCGGATGCGCCGCATCTCGTGCTGCATCTCGACGCCACCGGGCGGCAGAACCTGACGCTGTCCTTCACGGTGGCGGATATCGACGGCAGCGCGGATGACGCGGCGCAGCCCATCGTGGCGCAGTACCGGGTGGGCGAGACGGGCGATTTCACGACGCTGGAGGACAGCTACATCGCCGACGTGACGAGTGGCGGCACCACCACTACAGGCAGCACCGTGACGGTCGATCTGCCGGAGGCGGTGAACGGCGCGGCGCAGGTGCAGGTGCGGATCATGACCACGAATGCGGCCGGATCGGACGAGTGGGTTAGCGTCGATGACATCTCGGTCACCTCCGAGCCCGAGGCGATCCCGGGCAAGGTGCTGCTGACCGAGGTCGTGGTGACGCCCACGGGCGGCGAGTTCATCGAGATCCACAACCCGACCGGCGCGGCCATCGACCTTGAGGATCTTTACCTGAGCGACGCGACCTTCAGCAATGGCGGTGTTTATTACTACAACCTGCCGACCGGCTCGAACGCGGGCGGCGGCGGGTTCGGCGACTTCCTCGCACGCTTCCCGGTGGGGGCTACGATTGCAGCGGGCGAGTACCAGACCATCGCGCTGGCCGGATCGGAGGCGTTCTTCACCGAATACGGTATCGACCCGACCTACGAGCTGTTCGAGGACGGGGCCACGGCGGACGGCGTGGCCGACATGCGTGAAGGCGCGCCGGGGTCGATCAACGACCAGGGCGGGCTGACCAACGACGGCGAAATGGTCGCGCTGTTCGAATGGGACGGCGCGTCGGACCTCGTCACGGATCATGACTACGTGGTCTGGGGCGACAAGGCAGAAGCGGTCGACAAGACCGGCGTGAGCATCGACGGCCCGGATGCGGATGGTATCCCTTCGACCTATGCGGATGACACGGCGATCGAAGATCAGGACGTGATCGACGCCGAAGCGCACGATCCCGGCAATTCCTGGCAGCGCGCCGACCTTGGCGAGGGCACGCAGGAGATGACGGGCGGAAACGGCGTGGGCGGCACGGACGAGACATCCGAGAACCTGTCGACCACATGGACCGAGGCGGAAGCGACCCCCGGTGCGGCCTACGTGGCGCCGGTTGTGCCGGAGCTTTCGATTGCGGACGCGAGCGCCGACGAGGACGCGGGCACGCTGACCTTCACGGTCACGCGATCGGGGCAGACCAGCGGCGAGGTCACGGTCGACTACGCCACCGCCGACGGGACGGCCACGACGGCTGATGGCGACTACGTCGCTGCCTCCGGCACGCTGACCTTCGCCGATGGCGAGACCGAGAAGACCGTCACCGTGACGCTGACTGACGATGCGACCGTGGAAGAGGACGAGACCTTTACCGTGACGCTGTCCAATGCCTCGGGCGGGGCGGTTCTGACGGACGATGAGGCCACCGGGACCATCGAGAACGACGACCTCGAAACCACGCTGATCAGTACGATCCAGGGGGATGGCGACGAGTCGCCGCTGGCGGACGAGACCGTCAGGGTCCAGGGCGTCGTCACCTCGGTCGTGCCGGGGCGCGACGGGTTCTACATGCAGGAAGAGGACGCCGACAGTGACGGCGACGCGGCGACCTCGGAAGGGATCTTCGTCTATCTGGGCGAGGGCGCGTCGGTGTCCGAGGGTGACCTTGTCACGGTCACCGGGTCGGTCAGCGAGTACTTCGACATGACGCAGATCTCGGCGGATGCCGATGACGTGACGGTGGAAAGCTCGGGCAACCTCGACCTTGTCAGCGAGACGGAGCTGGTCCGCTCCAACTACGGCTCGAACGACGATCCGCTGACCTTCGAGGCCTACGAGGGCATGATCGTGAGCTTTGCCGAGGAACTGACCGTTTCGGAGTATTACGAGCTGTTCCGCTACGGGCAGATCACGCTTTACGCCGATGGCCGCCCCGAACAGTTCAGTCAGTTCAACGAGCCGGATGCCACGGGCTATGAAGCCTACATGGAAGAGCTTGCCGCGCGGCGGATCATCCTCGACGACGGCAATTCCTCGCAGAACGCCTCGCTTCCAGACGGGGTGATCCCCTATCCGATGCCCGACGGGCTTTCGATCGGCACGCAGGGCGAGGACTTCTTCCGGGGCGGCGACGTGGTGATCGACCTGACCGGGGTCTTCAACTACAGCTTCGGCGAATGGGTGCTGGATCCGACCGAGGCGGAGCCGGTCGAGTTCACGCCGGTCAACACGCGGCCGGAGGACTTTGCGGACGCCGAGCCGAACCAGCTGCGCGTCGCGTCTTTCAACGTGCTGAACTACTTCACCACCATCGACGACGGCACCAACACGACCGACACCGGGGCCGAGCCGCGCGGGGCCGACAGCACCGCCGAGCTTGAGCGCCAGACCGACAAGATCGTCGCCGCGCTGGCCGAGATCGATGCCGATGTCTACGGGCTGATCGAGATCGAGAACGACAGCGACAACGCGGCCACGCAGGCGCTTGTCGATGCGCTGAACCTCGAGACGGGCAAGAACTACGACCTGATCGAGACCGGGCTTGTGGGCGGCGACGCGATCCGCCAGGCGATCATCTACGATGCGGACGCGGTGACACCCACGGGCGATTTCGCGGTGCTCGACGATGCCGCGTTCACCGACCCGCTGAACACCGGGGGGGAGCGCAACCGCCCGGCGGTCACGCAGGCCTTCACCGACAACCGCACCGGCGAGACCTTCGTGGTTTCGGTCAACCACCTGAAGTCCAAGGGCTCGCTCACCGGCGCGACCGAGGACGAGGATCAGGGCGACGGCGCGGGCAACAACAACGAGACCCGCAAGCTCGCCGCCGAGGCGCTGGCCGCATGGCTCGCGACCGATCCGACCGGCGCCGGGTCCGAGCGCGTCGTGATCCTGGGCGACATGAACTCCTACGAGAAGGAGGAGCCGATCGACGAGATCCTTGTCGGGGCCGACGGCGTGCTGGGCACGGAGGACGACTACGTCAACCTCGTGGATGCGCTTGATCCCGATGCCTACAGCTATCTCTTCGACGGCCAGATCGGCACGCTTGACTACATCTTCGGCTCGCAGAAGCTGATGAACGAGCTGGTCAGTGCCGGGATCTGGAACACGAACGCCGACGAGATCCCGCAGTTCGACTACAACGACGACGTGCGGGACCCGAGCGAGCAGAGCTACGAGGAGGAGCCGGACGGCAATCCGCTCTACGAGCCGAACGCCTTCCGCGCGTCGGACCATGACGCGGTGGTGGTCGATTTCCTGCTGAACGGTGCGCCCGAGGAGGACGAGGTGTTCGTGGCATCCGCCGGGGATCAGAGCTTTACCCTCGGCGCCGGGAGCGACACGTTGCGCGGCACGCTCGACGCGCTGCTGGGCGACACGGTCACGGATTTCACCACCGAGGACCGCATCATCGTGAGTGGCAGCGCGCTGAGCCGCGAGGCCTTCAGCTTCGACGCCGAGACCGGGCAGCTGGAGATCGACAGCGACGATGACGGCACGCCGGATGGGGCGATCACGCTTGAGGGCGATTTCTCGGGCGGTGATTTCATGGCCGTGGCGCTGGGCGGCGAGACCGTCGTGAGCTTCGAGACCTTCCTGCCCGATCTGGGCGAGGGGGCCCAGGTGGATGCCGGCGAGATCAACGGTATCAACAACCAGGCCTTCCTGACCGGCGATGGCATGACGGGCTTCCGCGTGACGCTGAACCAGGGCCTGGCCGGGGCCAGGTTCGACAACGCGCTGGGGGTCTACGAGATCGACGAGGACGGCAATATCGTCGACGTGCGCATCCTGCTCGACTCGGTGCGCGATGCGGGGACCACGACCGCCGACATCACCGGGGTCGAGGAGGGGCACGAGCTTGGCTTCTTCCTGGTGCAGGACGGCGCGGACTGGGCCGAGGCGCTTGCCGAGGGCGACAGCTTTGCCTTTGTCGACGGTCTTGGCGGCCCCGATGCGACGGTTGAGAGCGGCAGCGACATCTTGCTGACCGTCAATGGCGAGGATGCCGGGCAGACGGTGTTCCACAGCTATGACGCGAGCCTGAACGTCGACGAGGCGCAGCACGCGCTGTCGGGCGTGAACCCGGGCGGGACCTCGATCACCGTGGGTTTCGAGGATCTCGTGGGCAACGGCGACAGCGACTTCCAGGACCTCGTCTTCGAGGTGGAGACCTTCGCGCTCGGCCTCGCCTGATCCTGCGGATCCCGGCCGCGCGTGCGGCCGGATTTTCCCAAGACCTATCCGCCGGCCCCGTGACACGGGCCGGCGTTTCCGCGCTTAATTCCGACCTTTTTGCTTGTGTATTCCGCGGGGTGGCGCCTATACCGCCCGCGGTAGCAAGACCCGCCGTCCAAGGCGCGGGCAGCCCCCGAACATGACCGATCCCCAAACCGGCTGAACGGAGGCGTCCGATGACGCAGACCCCCTTTCCATCCCTCTCTCAGTCCGCCGGCACCCTGCCGGTTTTCGCCTTTCGCAACGGCACCGGCACCCGCGTGGCGGCGGGACCGGTCGATCCGCTGGCGCGCGGCGGGGTCGAGACGCTGGAGGCGCGGCTGTCGTCCGGGCTGTCGGGCCTTTCTGCGGACGGTCTGATCGGCGGGGCGCTGCCTTTTGATCGCGGCACCGAGGACTGCCTGTGGCGGGCCCGGCGGGTGGATACATCCTGGCCCGTGGCCTTTGGCGCGCCTGCCACCTCGGCGCGGCTGAACCCGCAGCCGTCCGCGACGGCCTATGCCGCGGCGGTGGCCCGGGCGCTGGAC
>CAYNKL010000254.1:0-5398 GCA_964397775.1 uncultured Rhodobacterales bacterium
ACCATCGGCAGCTTCATGGCGGTCTGGACGATCCTCTACGGCGGGGTGCAGGCCCTTGCGCCGCGTGTGCTGAGGGCTGCGTCCCGGCCAGAGGCGGAACTGGTGGGGGTGGCAAGGGGCTGGGCGCTGGCGCTCTGCGTCATTCCGCTGGCTCTTGCGGCCACTGTCGTCTTGGCCGGCACGCCTGTCGGATGGCTGACAGTCAGTCTCGTGATCGGACTTCTGGTGTTCGGGGCGGTCTTTGCGGTGAACTCTTCACTGCATTCCTACCTGATACTTGCCTTCTCCAAGGACTCACGCGTCACCATGGATGTGGGCTTCTACTACATGTCCAACGCGGCGGGCCGGTTGATCGGGACGCTGCTTTCCGGCGCAAGCTATCAGCTTGGCGGTCTTGCCTTGTGCCTTGCAACGTCAGGAGTGTTTGTTGCCCTGAGCGCGCTCGCGGCGGGCCGTCTGCGCGCCTAGGGGGCCCTACGGTTTCACCAGCCGCGTCACGCCCACCGAGGCCGCCCGGGCAAGGTCCTCGTCAAGCGACATCGGCACGTATTCCCCACGGCGCCACAGCTGGCCGAGGTCGTCGTAGTGCCGGGACAGGAAGTGCCCGGACTGTCCGGTCGAGGTGACAAAGACCGACGAATCCGGATCGGCGAAATCGTAGACGCCGCGGTACCCGGCGCCGTGCACGTTGGTGAAGGGAGCGGGATCCTGGCCCGAACTGACGCCGCGCTGGAGTGTGAAATCGCCGCCGCTGGTGCTCTGACGGATGTTCACGAAGTACCGCAGCAACGGCACCTCTCCGAGGACCTGGTGCTCGTGCAGCGCCTGGTGCGCATCGCCCCAGCGAAGGGATTCGAGCGAGGTGCCGTAGTGCTCGCCGATCCAGACAAGGGCATCGTCGAGCGCCAGGCGCGCGATATCGCTGCAGGTTTCCACGGCGGCGGAGCGGCGTATGTCGCACCAGTCGCTCGCCCCGTTCACGTCGCGATAGACACGTTCGATGAAGAGCGGCTCGATATGATCGAATTGCGCGGCCAGCGGGCCGAGGTCATCCTGGATGAGCCGCTGTTGCAGCGCGCGTAGCCAGGCGGCGTAGATGAGCGGCTCGGGCATGTGCTCGTTCATCTCGCCGTTCCAGTCGGCGAGAAGCTCCAGAGCCCGCTGCCGCCGCCGCTCGGGCGTGCCGGAAGGTGCCGCTTCGCCGGTGAACCAAAGATCGGCGCCGATCAGGGGCAGAAGCGTCCGTGCCGCGGGGGAAACCGTGTCGAGCTGTGCCTCGATAAAGCTGTCGCGGGTATGCACCTCGCGGCCCTGCATGAGGGCCCGCCAGCGCTGGACGCGCTGGCTGTCACCCCAGTCGTAGCTGACGTGGTTCGGGAAGGGGCGGTCGATGATCTTGTTGTTGGTGTTGCCGACGATGCCGCCGGCGGGGGCGACGAACTCGGGGTTCGAGGCGTAGGGCAGTTTGCCTTGCCAGCGATTGGCCTCGATCCAGCCGGGGCTCGGCATCCGACCGCGGCTCTGATGAGCCGGGTCGCGACGCGGCATCGTTCCGATGAGCTTGAGAGCAATCGTGTCGCTGTCGATCAGTGTGAGGTTCTGCGAAGGCGCGACGTAGTCCTCGCCCGCAGCGATCCCCTCGCGCACATTGTTGGCGTTCATGAGCGAGACCGCAGCCGTCATGCTGGTGTCCTGCGCCGAAAGGGCGGTCCAGGCGAGCGAGGCGACATGGCCCGGCGGCGTCACCTCGTCCAGATCGAACTGCGACCGGGGCAGGACGGGGCCGTTCTCGGTCCACCGCAATGTCAGCGTGACGGGCGCGGCATCCTTGATGTTGATGATGGACCGTCGGGTGCGGAACTCGGCCCAGCCATCAGGGGTCCGGTACTGCTCGGTGTTGTCGGGATTGACCTCTTCGATGTGCAGGTCCTGATCGTCGAGATAGCTCGAGGTCAGTCCCCAGGCCAGCCGCTCCGACCGTCCGATCATGACCGCCGGAACCCCCGGAATTGTGGCCCCGATGACGCTGCCAGACTGAAGCTGGAGCCGCGCGAGATACCAGATCGAAGGCGCGGTCAGGGGCAGGTGCGGATCGTTGGCCAGCAGCGTGCCGCCGCTCGCCGAGCGTGACGCGTCAGCCGCCCAGGCGTTCGACGCACCTGCAAGCCCGCGTCTGGGCGCGGGGTCGAGAAAGGCATGTTGGGTCTCTGGCAGCTTGCTCCCGGTGCCTGCCCCCGGCACGAGGCTCGCGTATTCGGGCAGCGCGGCCACCCCGTCTCCGGGCATGTCGGGCAGCAGGTCCGAAAGCCGGCTGTCATCGTCGAGCGCGAGCGAGGTCCGGGCGCGCAGCACCTCTTCGTTGAGCTGTCCGGAAAGCTGCAGCGACAGGAGCTTCAGCACGGCGATGGAATCCGCGGGCTGCCAGGGTGCGAGGGGCGCATTGAACAGGAAGAACTCTGGCGCGCCTCGGCCGAGGCTTCGCTCGTTGATTTCCTCGATGCGGGCGTTGACCCCGGCCGCGTAGGCCTCGAGCGCATCGCGGGTGGCCGGGTCCTGAGCGTCGACCGACCGGCTGGCCAGCGTGTAGAGATCGAGGCGCCGCAGAAGCGTGTCCGTGTCGACGGTCCGCGTTCCGAAGATCTCGGACAGGCGTCCCTGCACGGTCCTGCGCAGAAGCGTCATTTGCCACAGCCGGTCCTGGGCGTGCGCGTAGCCGAGGCCGAAGAACGCGTCGCGGTCCGAGTAGGCAAAGATGTGGGGGATCGAGTTGTTGTCCCGAACGATCTCGATATCGGCGGTGGTTCCGGCCACGGCGCGCGTCTTGTCGTAGTCGGGCAGGGATCGCGAGGCGAGATAGTAGACCGTGAGCAGCCCGAGCGTCAGCACGACGAGCGCGGCGGTGGTCGCACGGAAGAGCCAGCGGAAAAGCGTCGCCATTTCCCTTGCCTTTTCGTTGGGGTATGCCCGAGGCGGATTATCGTGCGGTGCGCCTGATGCCAAGGGCGTGCAGACCGCACGCAGCGGCGTAAGGGAGAGCGGAATGTCGAAGGTAGCGTTTCTGGGGCTTGGCGTGATGGGCTATCCGATGGCCGGTCACTTGGCGAAGGCGGGCCACGAGGTGCAGGTCTACAACCGCACGGCTGCCAAGGCCGAAAGCTGGGTCGCGGAATTCGGCGGGCACGCCGCGCCGACGCCGCGAGAGGCTGCCTCAGGCGCGGATTTCGTCATGACATGCGTCGGAAACGACGACGACCTGCGGGCCATCTGCCGGGGCGAAGACGGTGCCCTTGCGGGCATGGACACCGCCGCTGTCCTCGTCGACCACACCACCGTTTCGGCCGAGGTCACGCGGGAACTGCACGCTCTTGCCGGTGAAAGCGGCATCTCCTTCGTGGACGCGCCGATTTCGGGCGGACAGGCCGGCGCCGAGAACGGTCAACTCGTGGTGATGTGCGGCGGCGAGGAAGAGGCCTACGCTCGCGCTGAACCGGTGATCGCGGCCTACGCGAAGCTCTGCCGCCTGATCGGCGAGAGCGGCTCGGGCCAGATGTGCAAGATGGTCAACCAGATCTGCATTGCGGGACTGGTTCAGGGGCTCTCCGAAGGGCTGCACTTCGCCCAGAAGGCGGGCCTGGACGGGCGCGCGGTTGTCGATGTGATCGGCGGTGGCGCCGCCGGCTCCTGGCAGATGGTCAACCGCTACGAGACGATGCTCGACGACATGTTCGAGCATGGGTTTGCCGTCGACTGGATGCGCAAGGACCTGGGCATCTGTCTCAAGACGGCCGACGAGAACGGTGCGTCCTTGCCGGTGACCGCGCTTGTGGACCAGTTCTACAAGGATGTTCAGAAAATGGGCGGTGGGCGCTGGGATACCTCCAGCCTTATCAAGCGCCTGAACGACAAGGGATGAAACGGCTGGCAGGGCGCCGCATTCCATGAAGGCGTTCCGGCCTGACGTTCTCCCGCGTCAGCGCGCAAGCGATTGATCTTGTGTTTTCCACACGGATCGCTTTATGTTCCACTTTAGGCCGCTCGCCTGCGATGCAGCGTCGGGCGGCCCTGCAACAGTTTCGCTGAACGGGTCGGCGTCGAGGAGTTTTCCCCGCCCCCGGACAGACCGATCCGGCCCTCGGGCCGACACGACAGTCCCGTACGCCACGCGCGGCGGGCCATCACAGGGCGCCGGCCGCAAGAGCCGTGCGTCGGAGAAGAAACGCGATGAAGCGCGCAGAAGACATGAGGCACAGGACGACGGGCAGGCCCGTACGTCGTGCCGGCGCGCCTGCTCTCGCCCAGACAAGACACGCTGCGCGGCCGCGACCCTTCGAAGCGGGGCTGCCGCCCTGCGCGTGCAAACGGATACAATGGCAAAGAAAATGCTCATCGACGCCACCCACGCGGAGGAAACCCGCGTCGTGGTGGTGGACGGAAACAAGGTCGAGGAATTCGACTTCGAATCCGAGTCCCGCCGGCAGCTGGCCGGCAACATCTACCTCGCAAAAGTAACGCGGGTCGAACCTTCGCTGCAGGCCGCCTTCGTCGATTACGGCGGCAACCGTCACGGCTTCCTGGCGTTTTCCGAGATCCACCCGGACTATTACCAGATCCCCGTCGCCGACCGTCAGGCGCTGATGGAGGAAGAGGAGCGTCTCGCCGCAGAGGCCGCCGAGGAAGAGGAAAAGCCCAAGAAGACGACGCGCAGCCGCCGTCCCCGCAGGGCTTCGCCGGCCAAGGCCGAAAGTGCCAAGAGCGATGACGCCACGACAAGCGCCGAGCCCGCAGGCGAAATCAATGGCATGGAGACCATTGATCTCGGCGAGGGGGACGGAAACGAACGCTCCGACGAGGAAGCGGTCTCGCCGATGGAACGCGTCGCCGAGACGCCGGTCGAGGAACCTCAGGACGAGACCTCGGGTGACGACGCCGGCAAGGACGACTGCGAGACCGAGGCGACCGATGCCGCGGCGCGCGACGAGTCCATAGAGGCCGTCGCCGACGACGACACGCACGAGGACATCCGTCCCGTGCGCAAGCCGCGTCCGCGCAAGTACAAGATCCAGGAAGTCATCAAGGTCCGCCAGATCCTGCTGGTGCAGGTCGTCAAGGAAGAGCGCGGCAACAAGGGCGCGGCCCTGACCACCTACCTGTCGCTCGCAGGCCGCTACTGCGTCCTGATGCCCAACACCGCGCGTGGCGGCGGCATCAGCCGCAAGATCACCAACGCGGCCGACCGCTCCAAGCTCAAGGCCATCGCGCAGAGCATCGACGTGCCCAAGGGCGCGGGTCTGATCATCCGCACGGCAGGTGCCAAGCGCACCAAGACCGAGATCAAGCGCGACTACGAGTATCTGCAGCGCCTCTGGGAGCAGATCCGCGAACTGACGCTGAAGTCCAT
>CAYNKL010000255.1:0-5380 GCA_964397775.1 uncultured Rhodobacterales bacterium
GGGCCGCCGTGCCGCGCCCGAAGCCCCGGCGCCGCGCGCCGAGCGGGCCATTCCGCAGTATCAGCCGCAAGAGGCCGAGGCGCCCTTCGAAGACTACCCCGCAGGCGTCGACGACGGCTACGACGGTTTCGACACGGCGGACTACGACGCGTCCGAGCCCGCCGGCTACGCGCCGCAGGAGCCCGACGGTGACGGCTTCAACCGCGGTGCCGCCCTGCGTCAGGCCGGCCAGCAGTCGAGCCACGACGAACTGGCCGAGCTCGATGACTACGGCGTCGAGGACCCGCGTCCCATGCCGCAGACCCGCGCCGATATCCCGACGCCGGAACCCAAGAAGGTGGTCCAGCCGCAGGTCCGCAAGCCCGTGCAGCCCTCGCGCCGCGCGCAGGAAGAGGCGCAGCCGACCCTCGGCTTCGACCCGGCCGAGGACGATTTCGAGCTGCCGCCGCTCAACCTGCTCATGTCCTCGGACAAGATCGAACGGCATCATCTTTCCGACGAGGCGCTCGAACAGAACGCCCGGATGCTGGAAAACGTGCTCGACGACTACGGCGTGAAGGGCGAGATCGTCAGCGTCCGCCCCGGCCCGGTCGTCACCATGTACGAGCTCGAGCCCGCGCCGGGCCTCAAGGCCAGCCGCGTCATCGGCCTTGCCGACGACATCGCGCGCTCCATGTCGGCGCTGTCCGCGCGTGTCTCGACCGTCCCGGGCCGTTCGGTCATCGGCATCGAGCTGCCCAATGACAACCGCGAGATGGTCGGCTTCCGCGAGATCCTGTCCAGCCGCGAATACGGCGACGGCAAGCAGAAGCTGCCGCTGGCGCTGGGCAAGACCATCGGCGGCGAACCTATCGTGGCGAACCTCTCGAAGATGCCCCACCTGCTGATCGCGGGCACCACCGGTTCGGGTAAATCCGTCGCGATCAACACCATGATCCTGTCGCTGCTCTACAAGCTGACGCCCGAGGAATGCCGCCTCATCATGATCGACCCCAAGATGCTGGAACTCAGCGTCTACGACGGCATCCCGCACCTGCTGTCGCCTGTCGTCACCGACCCCAAGAAGGCCGTCGTGGCCCTCAAGTGGGTCGTGGGCGAGATGGAAGACCGTTACCGCAAGATGTCCAAGATGGGCGTGCGCAACATCGACGGCTACAACAGCCGCGTGCAGGACGCGCTCGACAAAGGCGAGATGTTCTCGCGCACGGTCCAGACGGGCTTCGACGACGACACCGGCGAGCCGGTCTTCGAGACGGAAGAGATCGAACCCAAGAAGATGCCCTACATCGTCGTCATCGTCGACGAGATGGCCGACCTGATGATGGTCGCGGGGAAAGAGATCGAAGCCTGCATACAGCGCCTCGCGCAGATGGCGCGGGCCTCCGGCATCCACCTCATCATGGCCACGCAGCGCCCCTCGGTCGACGTCATCACCGGCACGATCAAGGCCAACTTCCCCACCCGGATCTCCTTCCAGGTGACCTCCAAGATCGACAGCCGCACCATCCTCGGGGAACAGGGTGCCGAACAGCTGCTGGGCATGGGCGACATGCTCTACATGGCCGGCGGTGCGCGCATCACCCGCTGCCACGGGCCCTTCGTCTCGGATGAAGAGGTCGAGGAGGTCGTGAACCACCTGCGCGCCTTCGGCCCGCCGGACTACGTCTCGGGCGTCGTGCAGGGCCCCGAGGACGAGAAGGCTGGCGACATCGACGCGGTGCTGGGCCTCAACACCGGCGGCAACACCGGCGGCGAGGACGCGCTCTACGATCAGGCGGTGCAGATCGTCATCAAGGACCGCAAGTGCTCGACCTCCTACATCCAGCGCAAGCTCGGCATCGGCTACAACAAGGCCGCCCGACTGGTGGAGCAGATGGAGGACGAAAACGTCGTCTCGCCCGCCAACCACGTCGGCAAGCGCGAGATCCTGGTGCCCGAACAGCAATAGGACAGAGAGGAAAACAGGTTATTCAGGGCCGTCCGCCAGGGCGGCCCTTTTCTTTTCTTTTGGCGGGGCAGTCGAAAGCGATGTTCGGGCTTTCCATGCAATCTCCGTTCCGGCCTTTACGGTCCGCAGCGCTCCCGGTAACCGCGTGGGAAAGTCAGGAGACAAGCTATGAAGATCTGGGGCCGGGACAATTCGACCAACGTCCGCAAGGTGCTTTGGTGCGCCGAAGAGCTTGGTCTGGAGTATGAACATGTCCCCGCAGGAGGTGCGTTTGGTGTCGTGAACTCTCAGGAGTTTCGTGCGCTCAATCCAAATGGCCTGGTTCCGTGTCTCAAGGACGGGGATCTGGTGCTTTGGGAATCGAACGTCATCGTCAGATATCTCGCAAGAGAATACGGGACAGTCCCGTTTGCGCCTGCAGAGCCACGCAGGTGGGCGGCAGCCGACAAATGGATGGACTGGGCATCGCTTTCCTTCGCAGGACCTTTTCGCGATCTGTTTTGGAACCTCGTGCGTTCGACGCCTGACCAACGTGACGATGTGGCCATGGATCGCGGTCTTGCGCAGTGCGCCGATCTCATGAGCGTTGCGAACGACACCCTCTCAGAAAGCGCGTGGCTGTCGGGCAGCGAGTTCGGGTTTGGCGACATTCCTTTGGGCTGCATCGCCTATGCTTGGTTTAGCATGCCGATCGAGCGGCCAATGCACCCTGCGCTTGAGGCATGGTACGTCCGGCTCACGGAACGCTCGGCCTATCGCAAGGCCGTCATGACAGGACTGACCTGACGGACCTTCGTTCCGGGCCATTTGGGGTTCTGAAGGAGAAACGCCGTAGTCGAGCGGGGACAGTCGGGGAGCGGCAGTCGAAAACGAAAAGGCGCCCGCTGCGCGGACGCCTTCGAAACCTCCATGCGGGCACTGCCTCAGCGGCGCGCCACCTGTACGTTGCGGGCGCCCTGCACGCGGATCTCGGAAATACCGGCCAGATCCTGGTTGGCGAGCCAGGCTGCCGCCGTCACGCTGCGCGCGGCAACCGTCGCGCCCGCCGGGCCGCGGGCCTGTACCGCCTCGAGCGTGAAGACCAGGGTGCCGGGCTCCTCGACCGTCTCGTCGCGGGTCAGGCGCACGTCGAAGCTGTTGGGCGTATCTGCCACACCCGTCACGCGCAGGATCGCGCCGCCGGGGCGCGGCTCGAACGAAAGTTCGGCGATCTGGCCCACGGGACGCCCGGGATAGGCCGCGGGCTCGCTGTCGGTCAGGACCGAATTGCGCCGTTGCGGGATGAGCGGGTTGGTCGTGCCATCCGCGCTCTGGACCACACGGCCCCCACCGCCGCCGCCACCGAACCAGTTGAACGGATTCACCCGGCTGTCGCGCACAGTGGCGCAACCGCTCAGGACCAGCGCCGAAACCATCAGAACCGCTAGACCACGCGCCATGTTCGCCCCTCTTCCAGCATTTCCCCCGACCTAGCCCATTCCCCGCACCTTGAAAAGCGCCTTGGGCTGGACCTTGGCGCGCCCCTTGCTTACCTGTCCCCCGGACCAAAAGGAGGCAGTCATGGCACAGGCCGCGTTCGAGGAAGTGGTCGAGGACTTCGAATTCCTCGACGACTGGGAAGACCGCTACCGCATGGTGATCGAGATGGGCAAGGCGATGGAGCCTCTGCCCGAGGCGCTGCGCGTCCCCGCAACCAAGGTCGAGGGCTGCGCCAGCCAGGTCTGGCTGCACCCGCAGATCGAGGATGGACGTTATCATTTTCAGGGCGACAGCGATGCCATGATCGTGCGCGGGCTCATCGCGCTGCTGCACAGGCTCTACGACGATCTGCCCGTGTCCGAGGTGCCGCAGGTGGACGCCAGGGCCGAGTTCGGGCGCCTGGGGCTCAACGATCACCTCTCGGCGCAGCGGTCCAACGGGCTGCGCGCCATGATCGAGCGGATCCGGCAACAGGCCGCCCAGGCGGCCTGATCCCCTTGATACCCCATTCGGCGGGGACGATATCTCCTTCAGATGCGTTGCTATCGCATGACAGCCCGCCTGCGCGATGGTGGGCCTCCCGAGCAGGAAGAAGGACACCGCTAGATGTTTCGCACCCTCGCCGCCGCCGGTATCGCGGCGCTAACCTTCGTGGCCCCCGCGGCTGCCCAGCAGCTTTCGCTGTCGCAGGTCTCGAGCTACCTCAACACCATCCAGTCCGCGAAAAGCGGCTTCACGCAGCTGAACGCCGACGGATCGATTTCGACCGGCACGCTCTACATCAAGCGACCGGGCAAGGTCCGCTTCGAATACGATCCGCCGGAAGAATCGGTGGTGCTGGCCTCGTCCGGCGCGGTCTACATCATCGACAAGAAGCTCGGCGGGCAGCCGGACACCTATCCGCTCAGCCGCACGCCGCTGTCGATCGTGCTCGACCGCAACGTCGACCTGACGCGCTCGGGCATGGTGACCGACACCGGCTACGACGGCACCGCCACCACCGTGACCGCGCAGGACCCCCGCACCCCCGAGGCCGGGACCATCCAGCTCAAGTTCACGGCCAACCCGATCGAGCTGCGCCAGTGGGTCATCACCGACCAGCAGGGAACGCCGACCACCGTGGTGCTCAACGACCTGCAGGAGACCAGCCTGCGCAACAGCTTCTTCCTTGTCGACAACGTGATTGACTAGAAGGTGCGCGCTGCGCCCGCGTCAGCGGGCGTAGCGGCAGCCGGCGAGCTGGACCTGGTAGATCCGCGAGCGTTCGCCCACGTCATCGGCGACCCGCATCAGCCAGGACTTGGCGTTGTAGCTGCCCCGGCGATAGCCTGTCCGGCCTTCGTGGTAGGCAAGGTAGTGCCGGCGCGCATCGCTGAACGGGATGCCCAGCTGCTCGTTCGACTGTGCCATGTACCAGCCCATGAAATCGGTCGCGTCGTGGATGTCGTCGCGCCGTGCGCGCCATCCGCCCTGCTCCTCGACGTATTCGTCCCAGGTGCCGTCCAGCGCCTGAGAATACCCGAAGGCCGAGCTTTGCCGCCCCATGGGGATCACCCCCAGCGTGAACCGAAGCGGGGTCCGCGCGTCCGAGATGAACTTGCTTTCCTGGTAGATCGTGGCCATCTGCACGTGCACGGGAACGCCCCACTTGCGTTCCGCGTTTCGGAAGGCGCGGTAGTAACCGGGCCGTTCCTGAAGAATCGCACAGGCGTCGTCGAGATTGCGCGGCGCCACACCGCTACCGCCCCCACCACAGGAGGCTGCCAACAAGAGAATCGCCAGTGCGCGAAGCCATCTGCTCATGTGCCCCTCGCGTTTTTGCTTATGATTTCCTATGATCCTAGACTATTGCGCGGGTCGGGGAAATCACATTTGCTAAAAACCCGAGTCGCCGCCGCCATGGTGGCCGGCTTCTGCCGGTATCCCCGTCACCACAGTGTTTCCGGCGGAAAT
>CAYNKL010000256.1:0-5378 GCA_964397775.1 uncultured Rhodobacterales bacterium
GGCAGATCCTCGAGCAGCCGGCGCAGGCGCCACATGGCCGCCTCGAAGCTCTTGAGCGAAACCTGCGCATTGATGGCAAGCCGCACGGCATGGGGGGCGAAGCCGTCGCGCAGGGCGAAGTCGTCGGCGCTGCGCAGTTGCACGCCATGCGCCTCGGCCGCGCGCACGAAGGCACCGGCCCGCCAGCCGCGCGGCAGGGGCAACCAGAGGAAGGGAATGTCCTCGTGCCAGACGAGGTCGGGGCAGTCGAGGATCTCGACCGCGGCGCGGACATAGCGCTGGTATTCCTTACGGACGCCGTCGAGGACGCGATAGGTCTCGTCCCGCGTGAGCAGATCCTCTGTCAGGTCGGTCAGCGGGCGGGCAAGGCCGAAATAGCCGTGCTCGGCCGCGCGGCGCAGCCGGCCCTCGAGCCCGTCGGGCGCCACGGCGAAGCCCACGCGCAGCGCGGGGCTGAGGGTCTTGGAGACGGAAGAGAGGTGCCACCCCTGCCCCGGCAGAAGCTTGCGGTAGCTGGGCCCGCTGGCGCGGCTGAGCCGGTAGCAGTCGTCCTCGAGCACATGGAATCCGCGCAGGCGGGCGACCTCGGCGATCTCCTCGCGGCGTTCGGGCGGCGTGACGATGCCGGTGGGATTGTGCACCTCGGGAGAGGTACAAAGCAATTGTGCCTCGTGACGGGACGCGGCCTCGTCCAGCGCCTGCGGAATGATGCCGTGTTCGTCCATGGGCACGGCGACGACATCGGCACGCAGAAGCTCGGCCGCGCGGCGGAAACCCGGGTAGCTCAGCTCCTCAACCAGAATCACGGGCCAGCGCCCCTTGAGCACCGCCTGCATGACCAGCGAGACGCCCGACTGGCCACCATGGGTCAGCACGACGTGCTTTTCGCGGACCTCGCCCAGATCGCTGTCGGCCAGCCAGCGCAGCGCCGCCCGGCGCGCAGGAGCATAGCCGGTACGCGTGGGATAGTTGAGCAGGTCGAGCGGCGGCCGCCCCGACAGCTGGGCAAAGGCGTCGTGGATCAGGGCCACCTGCCCCATGTCCGGCAACCGTGGCGAGAAGAGGTTCACCAGGTCGCTTTCCTCGGCGGTGTTGTCATGGGCAAAGTGCCGGTCGCGCGCGGCGTGCCTGCTGGCCTCGGGATCGGCGACGAAAGTGCCCCGCCCGACCGAGGCCGTGGCGATGCCGTCGTCGGTCAGACAGGTGTAGGCGCGCGCCACGGTGCCCGGGGTGATGGACAGCTGCCATGCGAGCTCGCGCACCGGCGGAAGCTTGTCCCCGGGCTGAAGCGTCCCTGCCCCTATCGCGCCGCGGATCGCGTCAGCGACGGCGCGGTACTTGGGCCCATCGGCGGTGGCCGATTCATAAATCTCCGAAATTGTACCCATTACAAAATTTAGATCGACCTTTTGAGTGACGCATTGTATCACCCATGTACGAGACAAACGAACATTGTGTCAATACAAATTGGAAAGGCCACGGAAATGGCACAGACCGCAACACGCATCGCACTCGCAGACCTGTCGGCCGCGCCCGCGCTGTCCCCGCTGGCCGGGATGGCGCTGCGAGCTGCGGCCGCCCTGACCCGCTGGTCCGAACGCCGCCGTTCTCGCCGCGCGCTCGCGCAGCTCGACGAACGGCTGCTGTTCGACATCGGAGTGGACCGGCACGCCGCGCAAGCCGAGGCGCGCCGACATTTCTGGCTGGGCTGATCCCTGGGCCCGCCGGAAACCTTATGGGCGTGGGTCCGTCCCACGCCCTTTTTTTGTGTCTTTCGCAGTCGCAGCAAGCCCTTATCCCTTCTTGGAAAATCGGCAATCCGGCACCATCTCTGCCGCCCGATGGAAAAACTTTGCCGCAATTGCAGAAAAGTCTTGAACGACTCAGGTGTGGCGCTTAGGTCGGCCGCACTTTCGGGACCGATCCCAACCCAGGTAGACTTCCTCGGGGGGCGCTAAGGAACCGACTGGAACGAACTACTGGTCAGAAGGGGAGCGCCATGAAAGACGCCAACCTCTTCCAACTGGGGTACGGTCTGGAGACAGGCGCCCAAGAGGAAGAATTCACCCGGGGAGATACCCCCGCATCCGAAATCGCATGCCGTGATGTGTTCGACGAATCGCGTGATGATCATTTCATCCGCGACGGCGAGACCGTCTTTGCCGGCACGCACCTCATCATCGAAGTGGTGAACGGCCACGGGCTCGACGACGAGGCGCGCATTCAGCAGGCCTTCCGCGACTGCGTCGACGACTGCGGCGCGACTCTGCTGCACATCCACACGCACAAGTTCTCGCCTCAGGGCGTGAGCGGCGTGGCCGTGCTCGCCGAAAGCCACATCTCGGTGCACACTTGGCCCGAGATCGGCTACGGCGCCTTCGACGTGTTCATGTGCGGCGATGCCCGTCCTTGGCGCGCCGTCGACGTCCTGTCGCGCGCCTTCGGCACCGCCGACGTCCGCGTGAAGGAGCTCAAGCGCGGCGAAGGTGTGGTGGAAGAAGCCGGCATCGCCGCCTGAACCACGCCTTTCATGAAATCATGCAAAGCCGCCTTTCGGGGCGGCTTTTTGCTGCCGCGTTCGGGCCGTCGGTGGACAGGCCCGCCGCGCTTTGCCATGACCTGACCAAGATCCCCGGAAGGAGCCGCCCCATGTCCGATCTCAAGGTCGACGGCTGGACCGTCGAGAAGCTGCACGACCACCACGCCCAGGCCCTGCGCGAGAGCCGCGTGCTCTATGACAGTGAAACCGAGCACCAGCGCCTGCGCGTCTTCGAGAACGGCACCTTCGGGCGCGTCCTGACGCTCGACGACGTGGTCCAGACGACCGAGGGCGACAACTTCATCTACCACGAGATGCTGACGCATGTGCCGATCCTGGCCCACGGCGCCGCCAAGCGAATCTGCATCATCGGCGGCGGCGACGGCGGCATGGCGCGCGAGGTGCTGAAACACGCCTCGGTCGAGCATGTCACCATGGTCGAGATCGACGCAGGCGTGGTGGAGTTCTCCAAGGAATACCTTCCGCAGTTGAGCCAGGGGGCCTTCGATGATGCGCGGCTGAACCTGGTGATCGCGGACGGCGCGCAGTTCATCCGCGAGACGGAAGGCGGCTTCGACGTGATCATCGTCGATTCCACCGATCCGGTCGGCCCGGGCGAAGTGCTGTTCACCGACACTTTCTACGGCCACGCGAAACGCGCGCTCTCGGAGGGCGGCATCCTTGTCACCCAGAACGGCGTACCCTTCCTGCAGGGTGAGGAGCTGACCAACACCATGCGGGCCTTCCAGGCGCTCTTCTCCGACGCGACCTGCTACCTCGCCACGGTGCCCACCTATGCCGGCGGGCCGATGGCCTTTGGCTGGGGCACCGACAGCGCGGCGCGCGACGTGGCACTGGCGGAGCTGCAACAGCGGTTCGAGAGCAGCGGGCTGGCGCCGGACTACTACACACCGGAGGTTCACAAGGCGGCCTTCGCCCTGCCCGGCTATGTCGCGAAACTCATGCCCTGACGGGACTTGGAGTGCGGCGGGAACGAGGGGCGCTGCCCCTCGCGCTCCCCGAAGTATTTTCGCCAAGAAGAAGCGGCGATTCAGCCCTTGGCGGGCGGGATCGCATAGGTGAGCGAGGCATGGGCGACGGGATCGTCCGTGCCCTCGCTGTAGAGCACCACGTCGGTGACGCTGAGCGACTTGCCGAGCTTGAGCACGCGCGCATGCGAGAGCACGTCGGCGCCCGAGGCCGGCTTGCGCATGAAGTCGATCGAGCAATGTGTGGTGACGGTCAACGCCTCGGGTCCGATCCGGGCCATGGTGGCGACATAGGCGCTGATATCGGCGAGGCCGAACATGGCGGGCCCTGAAACGGTACCGCCCGGACGCAGGTGCCGGTCATCGGCGATCAGCCGCACGACCAGCAGCTCCTCATCCATGCGGTCGACGGCGAACATGCCGCGGACCTGCGGAAAGACCTCGGGCAGGTAAGCCTGCATTTCCTCGAGCGTGAACTTGAGCATCTTCCCTCCTCCTTCGTCGGTGACTGTCAGCTTGCCGGGCGGAGCGCCGGGCGCAAGGGCCTGCGATGTGCAACGTCACGGCATGCGCCTGGCAACGAAGGCCCCTTGGCAGCGCCACGCGCCATCGCTACATGCCACCCATGACGGATGAGCTACATATTGTCGGCGGCGGAATGGCCGGTTCCGAGGCGGCCTATCAGGCCGCGGAAGCAGGTGTGCAGGTCGTGCTGCACGAGATGCGCCCGAAGGTGAAGACCTTTGCGCATCATACTGAAAATCTTGGGGAAATGGTCTGCTCCAACTCGTTCCGATCGGACGATGACGAGCAGAATGCCGTGGGTCTTCTGCACTGGGAGATGAAGCGGGCCGGCGGCCTGATCATGAACAGTGCCTATGCCCACCGGCTGCCGGCGGGAGGCGCCCTGGCGGTCGACCGCGAGGCCTTTGCCGAAACCGTGACCGCCGCGATCACTGCGCATCCCAACATCCGGGTTTCGCACGACGAAGTTTCCGAGCTGCCAGGTGAAGGGCACTGGATCTTCGCGACCGGTCCGCTGACCTCGGAAGGCCTTGGCCGGGCGATCCAGGCCGAGACTGGGACCGACAGGCTGGCCTTTTTCGACGCCATCGCGCCCATCGTCTATGCCGAGAGCATCGACATGGACGTGGCCTGGCGGCAGTCGCGCTACGACAAGGGCGAGACCGAGGAAGAGCAGAAGGCCTACATCAACTGCCCGATGACCAAGGACCAGTACGAGGCGGTCATCGTCGCATTGCTGGCCGCCGACAAGACGGAGTTCCACGAGGGCGAGACCGCGGGCTATTTCGACGGCTGCCTGCCGATCGAGGTCATGGCCGAGCGCGGCCGCGAGACGCTGCGGCATGGCCCCATGAAGCCCGTCGGGCTGACTAATCCGCATGATCCCGAAACCAAGCCCTATGCCGTCGTTCAGCTGCGCCGGGACAACGAGCTGGGCACCCTCTACAATATCGTCGGTTTCCAGACGAAGATGAAGTACGGCGCGCAGAAATCTGTTTTCTCGATGATTCCGGGCCTTCAGGACGCGAGTTTTGCGCGGCTTGGCGGCATTCACCGGAACACCTTTTTGAATTCCCCGACACTGCTCGACGATCAGATGCGGCTGCGGTCGAAGCCGAACATCCGATTTGCGGGTCAGGTCACCGGCGTCGAGGGCTACGTCGAATCCGCCGCCATGGGGCTTGTGGCCGGGCGCATGGCCGCGGCCGAGATCCTGGGGCGGACCATGCCAACGGTGCCGCAGGACACGGCGCACGGGGCTCTGATCCATCACATCACCGGCGGGGCCGAGGGCGTGGGGCGCGCCACCACCAAGTCGGTGGTGG
>CAYNKL010000257.1:0-5356 GCA_964397775.1 uncultured Rhodobacterales bacterium
AGAGCGTGACTCCCGTACCGCACCCTCTGCCCGTCGCGGCTTATGCCGGAACGGGCAGAATGGTGTCGTAATTTGCAGGAGTTTGGTTGGTGGAGCCTAGCGGGATCGAACCGCTGACCTCCTGCATGCCATGCAGGCGCTCTCCCAGCTGAGCTAAGGCCCCATCTTCAGTGGCGTTTCCGCCGCTGTGGGCGTGTGATTACGCAAAGCCACGGGCGGGTTCAAGCGGAAAAATCGCCCGTGGCGGATTCGTTTTTCGACGAGGGTCTCAGCTCTCGTCGTCGTCCTCGCTCACGTCGCGGATCTCTTCGAGCGAGACGTTGTCGTCGTTCTCGTCGTCAAGGACATCATCATCTTCGAGATCGACCTCGACATCATCGTCCTCGATGACATCCGCGTCTTCGGTCTTCGATTCCTTGGCCTTGCGGGTATGGCCGTCCTCCGCGTCCGCGGTGATCATGCTCCGCTTGCCGGTCTCGAGGTGTACCACCTCGCCGGTGTAGGGGCTGACGATCGGGTCGCGGTTCAGGTCGTAGAACCTCTTGCCGGTTGTGGGGCAAACACGCTTCGTGCCCCATTCTTCCTTGGGCATTGGGATCCCTCTGTGCATTGAGTCTGGTCGACAATCCGGTGCCTCTGCCATAACGGTTTCACGCTGTCAAAGCTTTTGGCGCCGGGATTTGAGGTGGATATGGGGCAGATCACGCTTTCTGGCAACCCGCCGGTTGCCGTCGCGTTGCGACGCTCCGCGAGGGCGCGGCGGTTGTCGCTGCGACTGTCGGCGCTCGACGGTCGCGTGACGCTGACCGTTCCGAAGGGCGTGCCCGAACGTGAAGCGCTGTGCTTCCTGCGCGAGAAGGAGACCTGGCTGCGTGGGCACCTTGATGCCCGAGAGGTGCCGGTCGGTGTCGGGATCGGCGCGCTCCTGCCGGTCGAGGGTGTTGCCCGGGAAGTCCGGCCCGTGTCCGGCCGGTCGGTGCGGCTGGAAGCCGAGGCGATTCACGTTCCGGGCGCCGAGGCGCAGGTGCCGGCCCGCCTGCGGGCATGGCTGCGGGAGCGGGCCCGGATGCGGCTGGCGGAGGCTGCGGACCGGCATTCCGGAGCGCTTGGACGACCCTATTCAAAGCTCACGCTTCGCGACACGCGCTCGCGCTGGGGCAGTTGCACCTCGGAAGGCGGGCTCATGTTTTCCTGGCGTCTCGTCATGGCGCCGCCGGAGGTGCTCGACTACGTCGCGGCACATGAGGTCGCGCACCTGGCCGAGATGAATCACTCGCCGGCTTTCTGGTCGGTGGTGGAGCGTCTCTACGGCGAATGGCGGCCGCAGAGAACCTGGCTGCGCAAGAACGGCGCGGCGCTGCACAGCTATCGCTTCGGAGATTGACGCGCGCGCCACGTGTGATCACAAGGGGGCATGCTCGCGCCGCCCCGTATTTCCGACACCGCTCAATCGGCCCATGATCGCGTTTATCGCGGGCTGCGGACGCGCATCCTGCATGGACAGATCGCGCCAGGCGAGGCGCTGACGTTGCGCGGGATCGGTGCGGAATTCGAGGTGTCGATGACCCCTGCGCGAGAGGCGGTGCGGCGCCTGGTGGCGGAGGGTGCGCTGCAGATGTCTTCCTCGGGGCGTGTGTCGACGCCGGAGCTATCCAACGAGCGGATCGAGGAACTCGCGGCGCTTCGGGCGCTGCTTGAGGTGGAACTGGCGAGCCGCGCTTTGCCGCGGGCGCACATGGCGCTGATCGAGCGCCTGCAGACCATCAACAACGCGATCTCGGACGTGGTGAGCAACCGCGACGCGGTGGGCTACATCCGGACGAATCTGGAGTTTCACAGGACGCTTTACCTGCGCGCGCAGGCGCCGGCCATGCTGGCCATGTGCGAGACGGTCTGGTTGCAGCTCGGGCCGACCATGCGGGCCCTCTACGGGCGGCTGCGGCGGACGGAGGCGCCGCAGTACCACAAGCTGATCATCGCTGCGCTGAAGGCGGGTGACGAGCCCGGGCTGCGTCTGGCCGTGCGGTCGGACGTGACGCAGGGCCTGCGGATGCTGGCGCGCTGATGGCGGTGGTGCGGCCCGTTCCGGCGGTGCTGGCCGTGGTGCCGCGTGGGGGCGAGGTGCTGCTGGTGCAGCGGCGCAACCCGCCGGATGCGGGGCTCTGGGGCTTTCCCGGCGGCAAGGTGGATTTCGGTGAGACGCTCATGGCCGCCGCCGAGCGGGAGCTTCGCGAGGAAACAGGGGTGAGCGCACGGGCAGTGCGTGTCCTGACGGCGCTGGATGTGATCGGGCAGGGGGCGGCGCCCGACCACCATTTCGTGTTGATCGCGGTGCTATGCGATTGGCAGGGTGGCGAGCCTCTGGCGGCGGATGACGCGCAGGATGCCCGCTGGGTGGCGCTGGCCGACATCGACAGCCTGCCGCTCAGCAAGGACGTGGCGGCGGTGGCGCGGCTGGCCGCGCCGTAGACCCCTTAGCCGTCGAGCCCGTGGGCCCCCATGCGCAGGTACTTGGACCGGCGCGTGGCGACGATCTGGTCGCGCGGCACCTCGTCGAGTTCCGCGAGCATGGAAGAGATCGTGTTGCCCACGGCCGAAATCGCCTCGGCCGGCGCACGGTGGGCGCCGCCACGCGGTTCGGGAATCACGCGGTCCGCCACGCCCAGGCGCAGCAGGTCCTGCGCGGTCAGGCGCAGCGCCTCGGCGGCCTCGCGCATCTTGTTGGAATCCTTCCACAGGATCGAGGCGCAGCCCTCGGGCGAGATCACCGAATAGACGGAGTGTTCAAGCATCGCCACGCGGTTGGCGGTGGCAAAGGCCACAGCCCCGCCGGAACCACCTTCGCCGATGATGATCGACAGCAGAGGCACCTTGATCTGCAGGCACTTCTCGGTGCTGCGGGCGATGGCCTCGGACTGGCCGCGTTCCTCGGCCCCCTTGCCGGGGTAGGCGCCGGGCGTGTCGACGAGGCTGATGACCGGCAGTCCGAAACGGTCGGCCATCTCCATCAGACGGATCGCCTTGCGGTAGCCCTCGGGGCGGGCCATGCCGAAGTTATGGGTGAGGCGCGACTGCGTGTCGTGGCCCTTCTCGTGGCCGATCACCATGACCGGGCGGTCGTGGAATCGGGCAAGGCCGCCCATGACGGCATGGTCGTCGGCAAAGCCACGGTCGCCGGCAAGCGGTGTCCACTCGTCGAAGAGCGCGTCGATGTAGTCCTTGCAGTGCGGTCGCTCCGGGTGGCGCGCGACCTGGCACTTCCGCCAGGGCGTGAGCTTGGAATAAAGCTCGCGCAGCATGTCCGACGCCTTCTTGTCGAGCGCGCTGGCCTCGGTTTCGACATCCATGTCCTCGTTGCCACGGGCCATGGCGCGCAGCTCTTCGGCCTTGCCTTCGATCTCGGCCAGGGGTTTTTCGAAGTCGAGGTAGTGGGTCATCGCCGCCGTTCCTGTTGTCCGGCGCCTATATGGAGGCAGTCGCAGGCCGATGCAACAAAGCAAGGGCGGTCTCGGCCGGCTCGGCAATGCCGGGGCTGCGCAGGCCCGGCCCGAAGCCTCAGGCGAGAAGCGCAGGCAGCATCGAGGCCAGCAGCAGGGTTGCCATCGTGTAGTTGAAGACGCGCAGCCGGGTGCCGTTTATCAGAAGGCGGCGCAGCTGTTGGCCCGCCACGGTCCAAGCGCTGGTCGAAAGCACCGCCGCGGCAACGTAAGTGCCAGAAACCCAGAGCACGGCACTCACGTCGCGGCTGGCCGCATAGAGCGTGATCGCCCCGAGCGCCATGGTCCAGGCCTTGGGATTCACCCACTGGAAGGCGGCGGCCTGAAGGAAGCTCAGCGGCGAGCCGGTGGCGCGGGCCTCGCCCGGAGGGGCCGCGTGGGCGACCTTCCACGCCAGCCAGCCGAGGTAGCAGACCGAGATGACCAGCAGGATGGTGCGCAGCAGCGGCCAGGCCTCGAACAGCTGCATGACACCAAGCCCGACCAGCAGGATCATGCCCGGAAAGCCGAGCGCGATGCCAAGCATGTGCGGCAGGCTGCGGCGGAAGCCGAAGTTCGCGCCGGAGGCCATGAGCATCACGTTGTTGGGCCCCGGCGTGCAGGTGGTGGCGAGGGCAAAGGCCGCAAGGCCGAGGAACAGGTCAGGTGTCATGCGCAATATTTGCCGCGCGTTAGGTGGAGAGAGATTGCGAAGTGCGGCACTTGGTGGCTATTTTTGCAACTAATGAGCAATCTTGATGATATAGATCGCAGGATATTGCGCGCGCTGTCCCGCGATGGGCGGATCAGTAATCTTGCGCTGGCCGAAAAGGTGGGGCTTTCGCCCTCCGCCTGCCTGCGCCGGGTGTCTGCATTGGAACGTGACGGCGTTATCCGCGGCTACCGCGCGGTTCTCAGCCCGGAGCGTACCGGCGTGGGTTTCATCGCCTATGTCACGGTGGGCCTGAACCTGCACACCAAGAGCGCCCAAGCCGCTTTCGAACAGGCCATGCAGGCCGCGCCGGAGGTGCGGGAGTGTCACAACATCACCGGCGCGCTGGAGTACATCCTGCGTGTGGAGGCAGCGGATCTCGCCGCTTACAAGCATTTCCATACCGAGGTGCTGGGCACGCTGCCGCAAGTGAACGCAATCACGTCCTACGTTGTCATGGGATCGCCAAAGGACGAACGCGCCTGAGAGCGCGCCGCTCCCTGCCGGTCAGGAGGTGCTTTTGGCCTTGCGCTTGGCTTTTCGCTTTGCCGATTTTTCCGCCGCCGCGGCCTTGGCGCGTTCCTCTGCCTCGCGCTCGAGGCGTGCGGCGCGCAGACGCTCGGTCTTTTCCAGACGTGCCGAGGTTTCGCGGTCGATGATCTCGGTGGCGGCGGCGTGGGTCTGATCGGCGCGGGTTTCGGCCTTGGACGGGCCCGGCACAGATTTCTTCGCGGTCATGTGGTCTCCTGAAGGGATGTCTCCGGCGGCAGCCTGCAGCCGGAGGTCGGACCGGATCGCGAACGGTCCGGGGCAGGCATTGTCGCGCGAGGACATCGCTCCTCGACGGCTCTTGACGGCGAAACGGTCAGCGTGATGGGCCGCGCCCGCAGGATGCCAGCCCTTTGAATGTGGCCCCTTAACGCAATAATTCAATGCCAATTCGTCTTTTGAGCAGGGCAGCGTGCCGTTTGGTAACGGGCGGTGGCCCGGGTCACTGCGCGGCGATCATGTCGGCGTTGCGCACGATGACTTCGGCCTGCTTGATCGAGGCGATGTCGACAAGGCGCCCCTTGTAGACGGTGGCCCCTTCGCCACGAGCCCGTGCTTCTTCCATCGCCGCAAGAATTTCGCGCGCCTCGGTCACGGCCTCGTCGGAGGGGGTAAAGAC
>CAYNKL010000258.1:0-5331 GCA_964397775.1 uncultured Rhodobacterales bacterium
CCGCCTACTGGAACCACACGCCGCTCTTGCTGGTCACGCCGCAGGCCGCCAACAAGACCATCGGACAGGGCGGTTTCCAGGAAGTCGAGCAGATGAAGCTGTTCGAGGACATGGTCGCCTACCAGGAAGAGGTCCGCGATCCGTCCCGCGTGCCCGAGGTGCTCGCCCGCGTCATCGCCAAGGCCAAACACCTGTCGGCGCCCGCGCAACTCAACATCCCGCGGGACATGTGGACCCAGGTGATCGACGTCGACCTGCCCGAACCGGTGGTGTTCGAGCGCAGCCCCGGCGGCGAAACCTCGGTCGAAAAGGCCGCCGAGCTGCTCTCGCAGGCAAGGAACCCGGTGATCCTCAACGGCGCGGGCGTGGTCCTGTCGAAAGGCGGCATCGCAGCCTCCATGGCACTTGCCGAACGGCTCGATGCACCGGTCTGCGTGGGCTACCAGCACAACGATGCCTTCCCCGGCTCGCATCCGCTTTTCGCCGGGCCGCTGGGCTACAACGGCTCCAAGGCGGCGATGGAGCTGATCAAGGACGCCGACGTGGTCCTTGCCCTCGGCACCCGGCTCAATCCCTTCTCGACCCTGCCGGGCTACGGCATGGAATACTGGCCCAAGGACGCCAGGATCATCCAGGTCGACATCAACGCCGACCGCATTGGCCTCACCAAGAAGATCTCGGTCGGGATCATCGGTGACGCCGCCAAGGTGGCCACCGGCATCCTGAACCGCCTGTCCGGCACCGCCGGGGACGAGGGCCGCGACGCCCGCCGCGCGAAGATCGCCGAGACCAAGTCGAAATGGGCGCAGCAGCTGTCGTCCATGGATCACGAGGACGACGACCCCGGCACCAGCTGGAACGAACGCGCCCGCGCCGACAAGCCCGACTGGATGAGCCCCCGCATGGCCTGGCGCGCGATCCAGAGCGCGCTGCCGCGCGAGGCGATCATCAGCTCCGACATCGGCAACAACTGCGCCATAGGCAACGCCTATCCCAGCTTCGACGAGGGGCGGAAATACCTCGCCCCCGGCCTGTTCGGCCCCTGCGGCTACGGGCTGCCCGCGATCGTCGGAGCCAAGATCGGCTGCCCCGACGTGCCCGTCGTGGGCTTTGCCGGGGACGGCGCTTTCGGGATCGCCGTGAACGAACTGACCGCCATCGGCCGCTCCGAATGGCCCGCCGTCACGCAGATCGTCTTCCGCAACTACCAGTGGGGCGCGGAAAAGCGGAACTCGACCCTCTGGTTCGACGACAACTTCGTCGGCACCGAGCTTGACGACAACGTAAGCTATGCGGGCATCGCGCAGGCCTGCGGCCTGCAGGGTGTGGTCGCCCGCACGATGGAGGAGCTGACCGCCGCGCTCGACAAGGCGATCACCGACCAGATGCAGCACGGCAAGACCACCCTGATCGAGGCGCTCATCAACCAGGAACTGGGCGAGCCCTTCCGCCGCGACGCCATGAAGAAGCCGGTGCAGGTGGCGGGCATCGACGCCGCCGACATGGTCGATCAGGACGCCTGAGGACATGGCGCTTACGGACCGCATCACCGCGCTCGGGGCGCCGCTCGCCACCCGCACGCGCGACCTGGCCCCGGGGCTCATGGTCTCGGTGCTGGTGGCGCTGGCCGCCCAGTTCGTGGCCGAGCACTACGGCGCCCCGGCCATGCTCATGGCGCTGCTCTTCGGCATCGCCCTCAACTTCCTGAGCGAACCGGGCCCGACGTCCGAAGGCATCGCCTTCACCGCCCGCAGCATCCTGCGCCTCGGGGTCGCGGTGCTCGGGGCGCGCATCAGCTGGGAGCTATTCCTGTCGCTCGGCTGGGGCCTGATCGGCCTGCTGGTGGCGGGCACGGCCCTCACCATCCTCTTCGGCATTACGCTCGCGCGCTTCCTGAAACAGGGTCCGCGCTTTGCATTGCTGACCGCGGGCGCCGTCGCCATCTGCGGCGCCTCGGCGGCCATGGCCATCGCCGCCGTCCTGCCCAAGGACGACAAGTCCGAGCGCAACCTGCTGTTCACCGTCCTCGGCGTCACGCTGCTGTCGACCCTCGCAATGATCCTCTACCCGATCCTCACCAACGCGCTCGGCTTCGACGACCGCACCGCCGGCGCCTTTATCGGCGCCACCGTGCACGACGTGGCACAGGTGGTGGGCGCGGGCTTCTCGATCTCCGACATGGCGGGCGAGACCTCGACACTGGTCAAGCTGATCCGCGTGTCCTTCCTTGCCCCGGTCGTCGTGCTTATCACGCTGTTCTGGCGCAGCGAGGCGGGCAGCGCCGACAGTGACGGCCAGCGCCCGCCGCTCGTCCCGCCCTTCGTTCTGGGCTTCCTCGCGCTCGCGGTCCTGAACTCGCTCGGCTTCATTCCGGCGGCCCTGGCCGACCTGCTGGGCAAGGCGGCCTCCTGGGCCCTGCTCGCCGCCATCGCCGCCGTCGGCATGAAGACCGACCTGCGCAACGTCGTGCAGGTGGGCGGCGGGGCCATCGCGCTGATCGTGGCGGAAACGCTCTTCCTTGCGGCCATCGCGCTTGCCGGGATCAGCCTGCTGGACCTCGGCGCGTGAGCGCACGTCGCCACTTGTCCCCTATCCCAGCATCTCCACCGCCCGCCGCAGATCCGCCTCGAATAGCGCCTCGGCCCCGGCGCGCTCCGCCACCGGAAGCCGCAGCAAGTAGGAGGGGTGCACAGTGATCAACACCGGCACGCCATCCTCGGTCCGCTCCACGGTGCCCCGCCGCGCCATCAGCCCGGCGCGGTCGCCGGTCAGGCTTTCGACCGCCGTGGCCCCCATGGCAAGGATCAGCTCCGGCTTCACCTGTGCGCGCTCCTGATCAAGCCACCACCGGCAATGCCGGATCTCGCCCCGGTTCGGCGCCTGGTGGATGCGCCGCTTGCCGCGCGGCGCGAACTTGAAGTGCTTCACCGCATTCGTCACCCATGCCTGCTGGCGGTCGAGCCCCGCGCGCGCCGCCACCGCATCGAAAAGCTGCCCAGCCGGCCCCACGAAGGGCCGCCCTTCCAGATCCTCGCGGTCGCCCGGCTGCTCGCCCACGACCATCAGCCGCGCATCTTCCGGCCCTTCGCCCGGCACCGCCTGCGTCGCGCCTTCCCAAAGCGGACAACGCCGGCAGGCCGACAGCGCCTCGGCCTCCGGCAGCTCGCGCCCCTCGCGCAGCCGCGCCCCTATCCGGGCCGCCCGCGCGGGCGCCAGGGTCGGCGCCGCCTCGGCCATCCCCACCGCCCGCGCCTGCGCCCCCGCGACAAGCTCGGGGATCAGGGACGCCTCGGGCATGTTCTTCCAATACTTGCGCGGCATCTCGGCTTGCATGGCCTTCACCTTCAACCGCGCCGGGTTGAAGATGTTGCGGAAATAGGTGCGCCAGAGATCCTCCGCCGCATCCTCGGGCAGGTCCGGCCGCGCCGCGCCGGGCGCCAGCCGCAACCGCCCACCTTCGAAATGTGCCGACAGGTCCGGCGTGAAGATCGACCAGTCCATGTCGCCGAACCGCTTCACGAAGAAATCCGAGGCCGGCTCCAGAATGTAGTGCGAAGGCTCGAACCAGGCCGCAAAGCGCTGCCGCGCCGCGTCAGGTGCGCCCACGCCGCGGACCCGCAGGAAGGCCGTCATCTTGTGCCGGTCGCGCCGCACCTCCTTGGCCATCCGGTCCAAGCGCGCCACCCGCGCATCGCCCCGGTCCTCCAGCAGATGCCGGTTGCCCCGTAGCGCCCAAAGCACCGCGTAAAGCCGCGCGAAACGCTCCGGATCGCGGTGCCAGACCACCCACCGCGCGAGATCGACAAACCCCTTCGGCACCCGCACCTCGCCACCGGAGACCTGGGGAAGCGCCTCGGCAAACAGGTCCGCCTCCGCGGCGCCGCGCTGCCACAGCACATCCTCGGGCGGCACGCCCGCGCCCAGCAGGGCCCGCGCCTCGTCCCGCCAGGCGGCAAAGGTACCGGTCTCCGGCAGCACCACGGTCCGCATCAGATCAGCTGCAGCTGCTCGGGCGGCGGCGCCACGCGGGCACGCAGATCGGCCGCCTCGGCCAGCGCCCCGGGCCGCCAGTCCGGCAGGGTGATGAAGGGCCGCGCCTGCCGCAGGTTCGCCCCCATCCGCCGCAGATCGTCATAGCGCACCTCGCGGTGGCGCCGCGTCTCCAGCACACGTGTCACCGTCTTGGCCCCCAGTCCCGGCACCCGCAGCAGCATCTCGCGCTCCGCCCGGTTCACCGGCACCGGGAACAGGTGCCGGTTGCCCAGCGCCCAGGCGAGCTTGGGGTCAACCTCCAGGTCAAGATGCCCGCCACGCGTCGCCCCCGCGATCTCCTCCACGTCGAAGCCGTAGAAGCGCAGCAGCCAGTCCGCCTGATACAGCCTGTGCTCGCGCATGAGCGGCGGCTTCACCAGCGGCAGCGCGGCCGAGGCATCGGGGATCGGCGAAAAGGCCGAGTAATAGACCCGGCTCAGCTTGTAGCCCGAATAAAGCCGCGTGGCGCTGCGCAGGATGGTGCTGTCATCGGCACCATCCGCGCCCACGATCATCTGCGTCGACTGCCCGGCCGGGGCAAAGCGCGCGGCCCGCCTGCCGGTGTGGCTGCGCTCCTTGCCCGCCTCGCGCTTCAGCCGCACGTCAGCCATAGCCTTGCGGATCTGCCCGGGCGACTTCTCGGGCGCGTAGGACTGCACCGCAGCGTCCGTCGGCATCTCCACGTTGATCGACAACCGGTCGGCCAGCAGCCCCGCCTCCTCGATCAGCTCTGGAGCAGCATCGGGGATGGTCTTGAGATGGACGTAGCCGCGAAACCCGTGCTCGTGGCGCAGCAGCCGGGCGATGCGCACCATGTCCCCCATGGTCTCGTCCGGGCTGCGGATGATCCCCGAGGACAGGAACAGCCCCTCAATGTAGTTGCGCCGGTAGAACTCCAGCGTCAGCTCCACCACCTCCTCGGGCGAAAACCGCGCCCGTTCCACGTTGGAACTGACCCGGTTCACGCAATAGGCGCAGTCGTAGATGCAGAAGTTCGTCATCAGGATCTTGAGCAGGCTGATGCAGCGTCCGTCCGGCGCATAGGCATGGCAGATGCCCGATCCGGTCACCGACCCGATCCCCTTGCCATCCTTGGAATCCCGCCTCTGCCCTCCCGAAGACGCGCAGGAGGCATCGTATTTGGCGGCATCGGACAGGATCGCCAACTTGCGGTCGAGACTCATCTTTCCCATGATGTTCATCATATGTTCTCGCGCCCTCCCGGATCAAGACAGAATGCCCGAGGCTTCTTCTTGGCCCAAATACTCCCGGGGGAGTCGCCCGGCACGGGCGACGGGG
>CAYNKL010000259.1:0-5315 GCA_964397775.1 uncultured Rhodobacterales bacterium
CTCGAACCGGTCCAGCGCCACGCGCATGGCTTCGATCGCGGCCTCGCGGCTGGGCGCCCAGGTGCAGAGCTTGGCGATCATCGGGTCGTAATACATCGAGATCTCGCCGCCCTCGTAGACGCCGGTATCGTTGCGCACGATGCCCTCGCCCAGTTCGCCCTCTGCCGGCGGACGGTAGCGCGTCAGGCGGCCGATCGAGGGCAGGAAGTTGCGGTAGGGATCTTCGGCATAGAGACGGTTCTCGATCGCCCAGCCGTCGATCTTCACGTCGTCCTGCGTGATCGAGAGCGGCTCGCCATCGGCGATGCGGATCATCTGCTCGACAAGGTCGATGCCGGTGATCAGCTCGGTCACCGGGTGTTCCACCTGCAGGCGGGTGTTCATCTCGAGGAAGAAGAAGTTCTTGTCCCCGTCGACGATGAATTCCACCGTGCCCGCGCTGGTGTAGCCCACCGCCTTGGCAAGTGCCACGGCCTGTTCGCCCATGGCCTTGCGCGTCTCGGGATCGAGGAAGGGCGAAGGCGCCTCTTCGACCACCTTCTGGTTGCGGCGCTGGATCGAGCATTCACGCTCGTTGAGGTAGATGCCGTTGCCATGCGCGTCGCAGAGCACCTGGATCTCGATGTGGCGGGGCTGGGTCACGAACTTCTCGATGAAGATGCGGTCGTCGCCGAAGCTGCTGGCCGCCTCGTTCTTGGAAGACTGGAAACCCTCGCGCGCTTCCTCGTCGTTCCAGGCGATGCGCATGCCCTTGCCGCCACCGCCGGCGCTGGCCTTGATCATGACCGGGTAGCCGATCTCGGCGCTGATCTTCACCGCCTCCTCGGCGTCCTCGATCAGGCCCATGTAGCCTGGCACGGTGCTCACGCCGGCCTCCTTGGCGAGCTTCTTGGAGGTGATCTTGTCGCCCATGGCCTCGATCGCGCCCTTGGGCGGACCGATGAAGGCGACGCCGGCATCCTCGAGCGCCTGCGCGAACTTGGGGTTCTCGGACAGGAAGCCGTATCCGGGATGGACCGCCTGCGCGCCACTCTCGCGGATCGCCTGCATGACCTTGTCGATCACGATGTAGGACTGGTTCGCGGGCGGCGGTCCGATGTGGATCTTCTCGTCGGCCATCTCGGCATGCAGCGCGTTCTTGTCGGCGTCCGAGTAGATCGCCACGGTCTTGATGCCCATGCGCTGCGCCGTCTTCATGACGCGGCAGGCGATCTCGCCCCGGTTGGCGATCAGGATCTTGTCGAACATGCGTGTCCCCCTCGTGAACGTCCCGGCACGGGCGTCTGTGCGCCCTTCCGGCCATGAAGAAGGCCGCCCGCGCAGGTCTGCGCGGCGGCCTCGTGAAACGGATGGAATGTTGTCGCCCCGGCAAGCGGACGCTTAGGCGCAAACGTCAAAGGGCCACCGGGGCGGCGTGCCCCGATGGCCCTTGAACGGCGTGCCTTGGGGGCGGTGTCAGCTTTCGCAGTCGCGCGCGCCGCTCTGGCAGACGAGAAGGTTGCCCGCGGTGCCCACGGCTGCACCGGTGACCGGGTTGGCGCCCACGGCGAGCGCGCCGGTCGCGCCGGCACCGGCGCCCCAGAGCGCCTGTTCCCCGGCAGTTTCACCACATGCGGCAAGAGTGCCGAGAGCTGCGACGAGAGCGAGAGGTTTGACGTAACGGGACACGAGCGGATCTCCTTTGGACGTTGATTACGCCAAGTAACAGCCAGAGCTGTGTCCCGGTTCCCTCCCCCGCGCGGGGTCGGCAGATACTCGCCCGCGGCGCGTGAGCCCCGCCGCAAAAAGGCCACCGGGGTGTCGCACCCCGATGGCCCTGGAATAACCGCTGCGCCGCACAATGCGGCGGTCGGGTGATCAGTTGCAGTAGCGCGGTGTGACGTCGTCGCAAACGGTGCCGCCGATGGCGCCGAGCGCCGCGCCGGTGGTGCCGTCACCACCGACAGCACGGTCGGCGAGGTAGCCTGCGCCTGCGCCGAGGCCCGCGCGCGGCAGGTCGGAGCTTTCGCAGGCTGCGAGGGTTGCGAAACCGAGAAGTGCGACGAGGCGGATTGCGTTCTTGGCCATGATGGATACTCCCTTTGGACCACGGGTAATGTCGCGCCCACAACATACTGTGGAAGGGGAAGGTTCCAGTCGATAGCGCGAACTGACCCGAAGTCGGCAGCGTTCCGCCCAAGCCAGGGCCGCGCCAGGCGTCGCGGCGCAGGCGAAAAACACCCGGGCGGCCGCATGGGGGATGTGACCGGCTGCCCGGGCGAGGTGTTCGCCGTGGATTTATTGATGAGTGGCGCCGCCGTTGCAGTGCGGTGCATCTTCCAAATCGTGCCACGACGGTGACGCAACGGCAACCTTAGCCCAGCCATTGCCGCAACTTCGGCCCTTTCTTGCCCAGTTCCGGAATGGCTGAGCGGGTTCATGCCCAGTCCTCGCCGTCGAAGGCCTCGGGAAAGGACGCCCTTGCGGCGGCTTCGTCGAGGACGAGAAGGGCCTCGTAGCTCGCCGGATCGAAGGGATCGTCGTAGGGTAGCACTTCGCGGCCGAAGAGCCAGCTCAGCCGGCCCGCGTCCAGGTTGCCGCGCACGAAGGGTTCGGTGCCGAAGCATTGCCAGATGGCGGCGACAAAGGCGCTGTCGGCGCGCTTGTCCGCCGGGCGGCGGTCGCGGTAGCGCTCGCGCCGGGTGATCGGCGTGACCCCCTTGGGGTTCGGACGGCGGATGGTGAACTGGAAATCCGTGCCGGGAAGACGGCCGGGGAATCCGCGGTGCTTGATCATGCCCGGCCTCCTGCTGTGCAGAGGGCCGTCAGGGCACGGGGCCGCGAATTCGGGGCGGGCTGACACGCCCGCCCCGGATAGCTCTTACTTGTACTTGCCGGTGTAGACGGGTTCGTAGCTGATCGGCTCGGGCTCGACCACGACGTACTCTTCCTCTGCCTCTTTTTTGGCGCATGCAGCGACCGACGCCACAACGCCGAGGGCTGCAAGCAGCATGATGCTCTTCGACATCTCTGTCTCCTGTCAGGTTCCATGACACCGGCAGAGCCCCTAGGCCCTGCCTGTCCCCGGAATGGGGACGTGATCGCGCCTGTGCGACCACCTGTCACGATAACGCGAAACCGGGGAAAAAGATACGAATCAGCGTCACCCGAGGTCACCTGTGACTCGAAAGCCTCAGAATGCGGGGCAAAGCGGCGGGTTTTCGCAAAATGTTGCGAGATCATCAGAAGAACTCCCAGATGCAGCGGCCATCCTCGAGGCGATAGGCCTCGAAGAACTGCACGCTTTGGGGGTCGGTGGTGCCGAAGTCCACCGGTTCGCGCATCAGGGTGACAACCACGCGGTCGCCCTCCCCGGCGCGATCGCCGAGGCGCGGCACCACGACCCTCTCGCAGAGCGCCATCATGGTGGCCGAGACATCATCGAAGCTGCGCCCCGGACCGCCGAGATCGGGCAGCACAAAGCGAAAGCGCCAGGGCGCCGTGTCATCCTCGCGCGGGATCGTGTCGTGAAAAACGAGATCGTCGTAGCCGCTTTCGGGAAGAACGGCATCGCCCGCGGCGCGCGCGGCGCCGGACGGAAGCGCCGCAAGCAGAGCCGCGGCCAGAACGATTCCGGGAATAAGCGCGCAGTCCCGACCCCCGTTAGGGGCTCCTCCCGCCGGGACTGCGCCGCATCCGGCCTCGGCCGGAGCGGTGTTCGATACGGGGCCCATCATCTGCGCCCCCTTCCCGCCCATGCGATCCAGCGCGCGCGGCGTTCGGGATCGTGAAGCAGGTCATGCAACCGGTCTGTGGCCTTGGGGGGGATTGGCCGACTCGCCCGCCCCCCGGCGCGCAACCTGATGGCATCTTCCGTTGCGTCGAGTCCTACCACAGGCGAAAAACCACGCAAGTGCTGTAATTCGCGCCAGATGTCCTGGCGCACCTGTCGGGCGAGCCGCGCCGCATTGACAAGCGGGAAATCCGCTTCGGCCACGAGGTCGAAACGCGGCGGCCAGTGGCGGGCGAGCACGTAGTGCCCGCCGTCGCGATGCTCGTGCCAGCCGGTCCGTCCCGGTGCGTGATTCTTGTGCCTTGAGGTCATGTCAGAGCGGGATATTGTCGTGCTTTTTCCACGGCATGCTGCGCTTCTTCTTGCGCAGCATGGCAAAGGCCCGCGACACCCGGCGCCGGGTGCTGCGCGGCTGGATGACCTCATCGATGAAGCCCCGCTCGGCCGCGATGAAGGGGTTGGCAAAGCGATCCTCATAGGCATCGGCGTGCTTCTGGATCTTCTCCGGGTCGGCGAGGTCCGCGCGGTGGATGATCTCGGCGGCCCCCTTGGCGCCCATGACCGCGATCTGCGCCGTGGGCCAGGCGTAGTTCACGTCCGCCCGCAGGTGTTTGGACGCCATCACGTCGTAGGCGCCACCATAGGCCTTGCGGGTGATGACCGTGACCTTGGGCACCGTCGCCTCACCATAGGCAAAGAGCAGCTTCGCCCCGTGCTTGATGACGCCGCCGTATTCCTGCCCCGTGCCGGGCAGGAAGCCGGGCACGTCCACGAAAGTCAGCAGCGGGATCTCGAAGGCATCGCAGAAGCGCACGAAGCGGGCCGCCTTGCGCGAACTGTCAATGTCGAGGCACCCCGCCAGCACCATGGGCTGGTTCGCGACCACGCCCACCGTCTGCCCCTCGAGCCGGATGAAGCCGGTGATGATGTTCTTGGCGAACTCTTCCTGGATCTCGTAGAAATCCGCCTCGTCCGCCACCTTCAGGATCAGCTCCTTCATGTCGTAGGGCAGGTTCGGGTTTTCCGGGATGATCGTGTCGAGCGAGGCCTCGACGCGGTCGACCTCGTCGAAGAAGGGCCGCACCGGGGGCGCATCGCGGTTGTTGAGCGGCAGGAAGTCCACCAGCCGGCGCACCTCGGCCAGCGCCTCCACGTCGTTCTCGAAGGCGCCGTCGGCGACCGAGCTCTTGCGCGTGTGAGTGATGGCGCCGCCCAGCTCCTCGGCGGTGACGACCTCGTTGGTGACGGTCTTCACCACGTCGGGGCCGGTGACGAACATGTAGGAGCTGTCCTTCACCATGAAGATGAAGTCGGTCATGGCGGGGCTGTAAACCGCGCCGCCGGCGCAGGGGCCCATGATGACGCTGATCTGCGGGACCACACCCGAAGCCTCGATGTTGCGCTGGAAGACCTCGCCATAACCGGCAAGGCTGTCGACGCCTTCCTGGATGCGGGCGCCGCCGCTGTCGTTGATGCCGATCACCGGGGCGCCGTTCTGCACCGCCATGTCCATGATCTTGCAGATCTTCTGCGCATGGGTGGC
>CAYNKL010000260.1:0-5186 GCA_964397775.1 uncultured Rhodobacterales bacterium
GATGCGGCGGCGCAGCTTCTCGCCGTGGTTCTGGGCGATGTCCGCGATGCGGTGGTCGAGGAACGGGTTTGCGAAGCGGTCGAGCGTAACGGCGATGTAGTCGTCGAGGCCATCCACCTCGCCCGCAGCGGCAAAGCCGGGGAGCACCTCTTCTGCGTAGAGCGCACGCAGGGCGCCCGCGCGATCGGGATCGGCCATGACCTCGCGCACGAAATCGGGGCTACGCCCCTCCTCCAGCCAGCGCGAGACAAGCCATGTGTGTCCGAGGTTCAAAACAAACAGCTTCTTCCGTTCGATCAGTCCGAGGTCCGGCACCATCTGCACGGCCGGGTGATCGCAGGGCAGGGTGACACCCTCGGCCTGCTCGATGGCCCAGAGCGCGTAGGGTTCGGCCACGGCGCCCGCGGGCTCCAGCGGTTCTGAGACGATGCGGTCGACAAGCGAGTTCACCCAGATGACCTCGTCGGCCAGCCACTCGCGGTAGGCCGTGTCCATGCCCTGCGCCACGTCGAGTACGAGGCCCTTCAGGACGGCGCCGTTGTCCTGCACCAGCTCGGTCGGCATGATCTGCGGCGCCTGTCCGCCCGCCTCGAAGCGCGCGTGCAGCAGGTGAGCAAGCTTGGCGGGGTAGGACATGGCCGGGTCGAGCGTCTTGCCTGTGTCCTCGCGGCGCGGCTTGAAGCCCGCGTCGGCGGTGTTGGACAGGATCACCTGCGCCTCCTCGGCGACGATGCGGGTGATCTTGGCCATGTCCGTCGCGAAGGTCAGGCCGCGCGCGATGCTGTCCACATGGCTCAAGCGGTCGACCTGCTGGCCGTCCTCGATGCCGCGCACATGGACCTCGTAGCCCTCGGCCAGCGCGTGCAGGCGTTTGGTGCGGGACGGATCGCCCGAGGTCTGAACCACCGTCACCGGCCGCGTGCCGGGCATCGCCTCGGACAGGAAGAGGTCCGCATGTGCCTGCAGGAAGCGGCTCGTGCCGAACTGCAGAATGGGTGTGATTGACATGACTCCTCCCCGCTGAATATAGTTTGTTATTATTTAGAACAGAACGCTACGGCAAGGATAAAACCGTGATCGACGCCCATCAGCACTTCTGGCGCATCTCGCGCGGCGACTATTCCTGGATGGACGACAGCGTTGACCAGATCCGGCGCGACATCCTGCCTGCGGATCTTGCCCCGCTGGCACAGGCCGCAGGCGTGACGGGCACCGTGCTGGTGCAGGCGGCGCCAACGGTTGAAGAGACGCTCTTCATGCTGTCGCTGGCCGAGGAGTCGACGCTGATTTGCGGCGTTGTCGGCTGGGTCGACCTCGAGGGCGACGTGACGGCGCAGCTTGACCGGATCGCGCACCCGGCGCTGCGGGGCATCCGGCCGATGCTTCAGGACATCGAGGAGACCGACTGGATCCTGCACGACGACGTCATCGCGGGCCTCCGGCAGGTGGCGGCGGCGGGGCTGAAGATGGACGCGCTGATCGTGCCGCGGCATTTCGCGGCGATCGATGCACTGGCGCGGCGCGTGCCCGAGCTGCCCATTGTGGTGGATCACTGCGCCAAGCCGGTCTTCGACGGCGACGATCCGGGGCAGGCGTGGCGTGACGGCATGGCCGCGCTGGCGGCGCATCCGCAGGTCTTTTGCAAGCTTTCGGGGCTGGCCAATGAATACGGGCCCGGCTGGTCGGCGGCGGCGCTGCGTCCGGTCTTCGACCACGTGCTGGCCTGCTTCGGGCCCGACCGGATCATGTGGGGCAGCGACTGGCCCGTGCTGGAGCTGGCGGGCGACTACGCCGGCTGGGCAGCCTGCGCGCAGGAGATGGCCGCGGGCCTGCCGGAGACCGCGCGCGAGGCGATGTTCGGCGGCACGGCGGCGCGGTTCTACGATATCTGAGGGAGGCTGTGATGCAGCGGATGGGACTGGTGATCGGGATCGATCCCGACAAGATCGGCGAATATAAGAGGCTGCATGCCGAAGCCTGGGAGGGGGTGCTCGACCGGCTGCGGGCCTCGAACATCACCAACTATTCGATCTTCCTGCGGCAGCCCGAGAACCTGATGTTCAGCTACTGGGAGTATGTCGGCACGGATTTCGAGGCCGACAATGCGGCCATCGCCGCCGATCCGGTGACCCGAGAGTGGTGGGCGATTTGCGGGCCCATGCAGCGCCCGCTGGAAAGCCGGGCCGACGGGGAGTGGTGGGCCGAGATGGAAGAGGTCTTCCACCTCGACTGAGGCAGGGACAAAGACGTGTCCCGGGCCGGGACATTTTTCGCGCCCAATGATTTCAAGGTGTTATGATTCCCCGTTAACCGATCCTTATTGTTTGTCCCGCAGAGGGGCCGTGCTGAAGAGCCAATCGGCGGCAGTGCCGCAACCCGCCGGTCATGTCGGAATACGAAGCATTTTTTGCGGCTGAGCCCTGAGCGTCTGGGCGCTACGGAACCGGTTTCTGGGGGGATTTCCCCCGCAAGCAAGGCGCTACAGTCGTGGCCGTAGATGCCGCTGCGTCAACCCGGGGCATGGTGTTTCGGCAAAGTCATTTGTTTTTCGAAGTTTCTTTGACAGTTTCCGGAGATCGGCTTGTCCCTCCTGCCGTGTTGATGTCTATCCCGGCGCAACAGCAATGACCGGAGGCTCCCGAAGCGGTATGCAGACTGACAGCACGACAGGCGCGGCCATTTCCTTCGACAAGCTGGGCAAGGCCTTTCCCAAGAAGGGTGGCGGCAGCGTCATGGCGCTCGAGGATATCTCGCTCAGCGTCGAGCCCGGAACGATCACGGGCATCATCGGGCGTTCCGGCGCCGGCAAGTCGACGCTCCTGCGTATGGTCAACGGTCTGGAAAAGCCGACCTCGGGCAAGGTCACGGTCGCCGGCCGCGATGTGGGGGCGGCGACGGGCGCAGGCCTGCGCGAGATCCGCCGCGAAGTCGGCATGATCTTCCAGCACTTCAACCTGCTGGCCTCGCGCACCGTCTACGAGAACGTGGCCCTGCCGCTGGAAATCTCGGGCACCCCGTCGCGTGAGATCCGCAAACGTGTCGATGACCTCGTCGCCCGCGTCGGGCTCGAGGCCTATCGCAACCGCTATCCGGCCGAGCTTTCGGGTGGGCAGAAACAGCGTGTGGGCGTCGCCCGGGCACTGGCGACGCGGCCCAAGGTGCTGCTTTCGGACGAGGCGACCTCGGCGCTCGATCCCGAAACGACGCAGACGGTGCTGGAGCTTCTGGCCGACATCAATCGCGACCTCGGCCTGACCATCCTGCTCATCACGCACGAGATGGCGGTGGTGCGCGACATCGCGAGCCACGTGGCGGTGATCGAGGACGGGCACATCGTCGAGGACGGATCGACCTACGACATCTTCACCGATCCCAGGCATCCCACCACCAAGAGCTTCCTGTCGGGCGTGACCGGCGTGACCTTGCCGGAGTTCATCGCGCGGGACCTGATCGAAACGCGGCCCGCGGGCCCCGCACGCGAGGTGATGCGCATCACCTTCGTGGGCGAGAACGCGACCGATCCGCTGCTGGCGAAGATGAGCACGGAGCTTGGCCTGCAGGTCAACATCCTGGCCGGCGCCATCGAGGAGGTCGACGCGCGGCCCTTCGGCAACCTGCTGATCTCGGTCGAGGCCGACCGTGCGGACGAGGCGCGCAATTTCCTGCAACAGAACCAACAGCGGACGGAGGTGCTCGGCTATGTCGGCTAACCTGATCAACATGCTGATGGAGGCGACCTGGCAGACGCTCTACATGGTCGCGGTCTCGACGCTGCTGGGGGCCGTGGGCGGCCTGCCCATCGGCGTTTTCCTGGCCTGCTCGCAGAAGGGCGAACTGCTGTCGGCGCCTGCCGTGAACAAGGTGCTGGGCGTCGTGGTGAACGCGACACGCTCGGTCCCCTTCATCATCCTCGTCGTGGCCATCATTCCCTTCACGCGGCTTGTGGCCGGCACCTCGATCGGCACCACGGCGGCCATTGTGCCGCTGACCATCGCGGCCATCCCCTTCATCGCGCGACTGGTCGAAAACGCCATCCGCGAGGTGGACAGCGGCCTGATCGAGGCGGCGCGCGCCATGGGCGCCACGCCCCTGCAGATCATCCGCAAGGTCCTGATCCCCGAGGCGCTGCCGGGCATTACCCTTGGCCTGACGCTGGCCGTGGTGAGCCTGATTGGCTACTCGGCCATGGTCGGCGCCGTCGGCGGCGAGGGGCTTGGCGACCTCGGCATCCGCTACGGCTATCAACGGTTCATGCCCGACGTCATGGCCATGGTGGTCGTCATCCTGATTGTCCTGGTGCAGCTGGTGCAGACCATCGGTGAATGGATCGCCCGGCGCGTCGACAAGCGGGCCCCGCGCAACCGCGGCGCCTGAAGTCTCTGAAAAGGAGTAGCACTATGAAGAAACTGATGACCCTTTCCTCCGTTCTGGCACTGACCGCCGGGGCCGCCATGGCCCAGGACTGGGAGATCAGCGTCGGGGTCTCGCCCGGTGAGCACGCCGAGATCATGGAAGAAGTCGCCAAGGTGGCCGAGCCCATGGGGCTGGAAATCGACGTGGTCGAATTCTCGGACTACGTGGTGCCGAACCAGGCGCTGGCCGATGGCGACATCAATGCCAACAGCTTTCAGCACCGTCCCTATCTGGAAAACCAGATGAAGGACCGCGGCTTCGAGCTGGTCGAGGTGGCCACCACCATCAACACTCCCATGAGCCTCTATTCCGAGGATTATGCCTCGCCCGAGGAGATCCCCGACGGTGCCACCATCGGCATCCCGAACGATCCCACCAACGGCGGTCGCGCCCTGCTGGTTCTGCAGCAGAAGGGGCTGATCACGCTGGCCGATGGCGTGGGCCTCGTGCCGACGGTGCTCGACATCGTCGACAACCCGCGCGACATCCGCATCCAGGAGCTTGACGCGGCGCAGCTGCCGCGGTCGCTGGCCGATCTCGACGCGGCGATGATCAACACCAACTACGCCATCGCCTCGGGGCTCGACCCGGTGACCGATGCCATCGCCACCGAGGAAAACAGCCCCTACGTGAACATCATCGTGGTCCGCGAGGGCGACGAGGACGAGCCCTGGGTCGCGCCGTTGGTCGAGGCCTACCACTCGGACGAGGTGAAGCAGTTCATCGAGGAGAAGTACCACGGCACCGTGCTGACCTCCTGGTAAGCGCGGCGG
>CAYNKL010000261.1:0-3491 GCA_964397775.1 uncultured Rhodobacterales bacterium
GATCGACTCGGGCATCCTTCTGGCATCGATCTCCGCGGTCGGGCTGAACATGGTGTTCAACGGCGCGCGCGAGATGAGCGAGGACGATCTCCGCTATGCGGCGATGCAGGCGGAAGGCGGCCACTGAGGCGCGTCCTCTGCCGCAGATCAGAGGAAAGGGCCCCGCAAGGGGCCTTTTCCATGACGCGCAACAGGTTGCGAGCCCGCGCGCGTGCCACGGATCAGCATGACGATCTGCCCGCGGTGCGGCGACGGGCACGGTGAGAGGACATCCTGAAACGCTGGGAAACGCTGGGCATGCCACGCAAGCGCCGCACCAAGCCGTGCCTCTGCCGTCGCTCGGGAACAAGGCGCATTCCTCCGGGATCACCGCCTTCGCCGTGCCTGGCGTTGCGCATCCGGCGCGGGGCCTCCTCTGACAAGACCCGCCCGCGGCGAGATGAGGCGGGTCAAGCGGGCAAGACGCAAGCACTGACGATCGCCGCGAAACCCGGCAGGCCATGGCGCATCGGGTTCGATGCGTTGGAGCTGACCGACCCTCTGCGTGACAATCGGCGGATGGGCAGAGCGCGGTTTGCCTCGAACGGATCTCGTTCACCGTCTGCTTGATGGGATATGCGAAACGCCGCGTCGTCCCTCGAAACGCATTCCGCCCCTGCGGTCCTGCAAGCTTACGCAGACGCGTTCCTGGTCTCATGCGCTCCCGGTCAAGCCGTGTCTCAGGTCGCGTCTTTGCGGCGACCCGGCACCGGCCTCGTTCGTCCCTGCATCCGAGAAGGAGCCTGCGAAAATGCCAAAAAGGGCGACGCATGTGGTCGCCCTTTTCCATATTGATTCAGCGAACGTGCCGGGGGCCATAGCCGACCCACGGCCCTCGTCAGGCGCGATCGTTCTTGGCGTAGGAGCCCTGGCCGTGGCCGGACATGCCGCCCGACACTTCCTCGGTCGCTTCGTCCGACAGCTCCTCGGGCAGCATCAGGTTGAGCACGATGGCGATGAGCGCTGCCGGCAGGATACCCGAGGTCGCCAGCACCTTTGCCGTGCCAGGTAGGTATTGCAAGGCGTCCGGCTCGAGCTGCAGGCCCAGACCCAGCGACAGCGCGATGGCAAAGATCACCATGTTGCGGCGGTTCCAATGCACGTCCGACAGCATCGAGATGCCCGCCGCGACCACCATGCCGAACATCACGATCACGCCGCCGCCCAGCACCTCGATCGGGACCGAGGAAATCACCGCACCGATCTTGGGCAGGAGGCCGCAGATGATCAGGAACACCGCGCCGATGGTCACGACGGTGCGGCTCATCACGCCGGTCATCGCGATCAGCCCGACATTCTGACTGAACGAGGTGTTGGGCAGCGCGCCGAACAGGCCCGAGATCGCCGTTCCGATCCCGTCCGCGAAGGTCGCGCCCTGGATCTCGTCATCGGTCGCCTCGCGGCCCGCGCCGCCCTTGGTGATGCCGCTGACGTCCCCCACGGTTTCCACCGCCGAAACGCAGGACATCGCGCAGAAGCCGATGACCGCCGCCACCGTGAACTCGAGCCCGAAATGCAGCGGGTTGGGCAACGCGAAGGGGGCGGCGGTCCCGACATTGCCGAGGTTCACCTGGCCCAGGGCAAAGGCCAGCGCGTAGCCCACGAGCAGGCCCACCAGAACCGCCGAGACCGACAGCATCCCGCGGGCGAAAAACTTCAGCCCCAGCGTCACCACGATCACGGTTCCGGCCATGAGCCAGTTCAGCCCCGAGCCATATTCCGGCGTGCCGATGGCGGGCACCCCTCCGGCGGCGTACTGGATGCCGACCTTCACGAGCGCGAGACCGATCATGGTGACCACGAGCCCGGTCACCAGCGGCGGCAGGGCAAAGCGCAGGCGCCCGATGAAGACGCCGAGCACGGCGTGGAACAAACCGCCCGCCACGATGCCGCCCATCAGCACCGCGATGGCATCGACGCCCTTGCCGGCGACCAGCGGGATCATGATCGGGATGAAGGCGAAGGACGTGCCCTGCACGATCGGCAGGCGCGCGCCCACCGGCCCGATCCCGATGGACTGGAACAGCGTGGCGATGCCGGCGAAGAACATCGACATCTGGATCATGTAGATCATCTGCGGAAAGTCCGGACTGTTCGATCCGAAGCCAAATCCCGCCGCCCCGCAGACGATGATCGCGGGGGTCACGTTCGAGACGAACATGGCCAGCACGTGCTGGATGCCCAGCGGCACCGCCTTGATCATCGGCGGGGTGTAATTCGGGTCCCGGAGTTGCTCGGGTGTCCCGATGGATGTGTCTGCCATGCGTCTTTCCTCCCTCTGGCGTGCGGGTGCCGGCTCCTCTTCCGACGGCCCATTGGTTGTCGCCCGGTCAGGCGTCGATCGTGTAGGCGTGGCCGAACCAGTGCTCCTGCAGGTTCTCCCCCCCGCCGATCCGGTCGACCACGGCAAACAGGCCCGGACCGGACAGCGGGGTCAAAACCCCGTGCCACGTGTTTCGGTAGAAATTGACCCCCTGCCCAGGGGCGGTGCGGAATGCACGCGGCGTGCCCGGTTTTCCGGCATCATCCGGCGCGACGATGACCAGAAACGCGTCCATCGACATCGGCAGGAAAGCCTGAGAGCCGAGCGGGTGCCGCTCCATCATATCGAGCGTGTAGGGAAGCGCGCGCAGCTCTGCCTTGAACAGGCTGATGCCGGCGCTGCCCCCTTGTGTGAACTCCAGCGTGGCGCGGTCATGGTAACGACCGCACAGGCCCCGATTGATCAGCTTGTCGGGCGCGCCCTCGGTCTCGAGAACCTCGCCGTAGGGGGCAAAGGCCTCGGGCGTCAGGGGCTGGATCCGGATCATACTCACGCGCCCAACTTCTCGATCAGGCGCAGTTCGGCGATGCGTTCGACATGACGGCAGGCCTCGGCGAATTCGGTGGCGCGGTCGTTGCCGATGCGGCGGTGGAAGGCGTCGAGGATACTGGCCTTGGTGTTGTCCTTCACCGCGATGATGAAGGGAAAACCGTGCCGGTCGACATAGTCGCTGTTCAGCCGCTGAAACGTCTCGCGCTCCTCATCGGTCAGCAGGTCCAGCCCTGCGCCCGCCTGCTCAGAGGTCGACTCGGCTGTCAGCCGTCCGGCGGCGGCGAGTTTACCCGCAAGGTCCGGGTGCGCGGTCAGCACGCCCAGCCTCTGATCCTCGCTGGCCGACCGGAAAACCCGCGCGAGGGCATTGTGCACCCCCGCCGCACTGTCGCTATAGGTGCCAAGCTCCAGCGCGTGCGCGCCCTCGGCGATCCACGGGCTGTGCTCGAAGATGCCGCCGAATTCGGCCACGAAGCGCTCACGGTCCATCTGCGAGGGCGTCACGCCCGAGGGCGCCGGATGCTCGGCGGCCCAGTGGTCGGCGATCTGCTCGCGGGTGGCGAACCAGACGCCCTCATGCCCCTGCATATAGTCCATCACGCGCTTCAGAGCGGCCATCCGCGAGCAGATCGCCGAC
>CAYNKL010000261.1:3501-5182 GCA_964397775.1 uncultured Rhodobacterales bacterium
CGGAAATGCAACCCGATCGACATCATCTTGGGCGCACCCGCCTGGCCTTCGGCGTAGAGCACGTCAAAGGCATCGCGGATCATCGCCTCGAAATCATCGCCTCGGGTGTAGCCCGCCTGGATGGCGAAGCGCATGTCGTTGCAATCCATGGTGTAAGGTACGATCAGCTGGTCCTTGCCGCCAGCACGCGTCCAGTACGGCAGGTCGTCGGAATAGCTGTCGGCAATATAGGCAAGCTCGCCTTCTTCCGCGGCCAAGGGGATCGTGTTCATCGAGCAGCGCCCGGTGTACCACCCGCGCGGCGGCGTCCCCACCACTTCGGTGTGCAGGCGGATCGCCTCGCGGATCTGCGCGCGTTCTTCCTCGGCGGGCATGTCCTTGTGCTCGACCCACTTGAGGCCGTGCGACGCGATCTCCCAGCCCGCATCCTTCATCGCCTTCACCTGCTCGGGCGCGCGGGCCAGCGCGGTGGCGACGCCGTAGACGGTGACGGGGATGTCCTTCAGCAAGGCGTGGACCCGCCAGAACCCGGCGCGGCTGCCGTACTCGTAGATCGTTTCCATGTTCCAGTGCCGCTGACCGGGCCAGGGCTGCGCGCCGGTGATCTCGGAGAGAAAGCCCTCGGACGCCGCATCCCCGTGCAGGATATTGTTCTCGCCGCCTTCTTCGTAGTTCAGCACAATCTGCACGGCGATCTTCGCGCCGCCGGGCCAGTTCGCCTGCGGGATGCGGGGGCCGTAGCCCGCCATGTCTCTGGGATAACGCTGCAAGTCTCTCACCTCCGGTTTCATCATGTCATATTCCAGAAAAGTCGAAGGCATTATCAAAAAGAATGCGAAGGTGCCTCAAATGACAGCGCCTTTGCGGCCCGCGGCGCGGCGCGTATGAAGAGGCAAACCCATCTGGAGATCGAGACATGAGCGGATATCTGACCACACACGTCCTTGATACGGCGCGCGGCTGCCCGGCAGAAGGCGTCCACATCGCGCTCTACCGTGTCTCGGGCAATTCGCACAAAAAGATCGCAGAGACGGTGACGAACGCGGATGGCCGCACGGACGCCCCGATCCTGCCCGCCGAAAGCTTCGAGACCGGCACCTTCGAGCTGGTCTTCTTCGCGGGCGACTACCTGCGGGCGACCGGTCAGGCGGAAGGGGACATCCTGTTCCTGGATCAGGTGCCGATCCGCTTCGGCATGTCGGATGCCGAGGCCCACTACCACGTGCCGCTACTGCTCTCGGCCTACGGCATGAGCACCTACCGGGGCAGCTGAAACGCGGCACGCGCGGCTGTTTGCCTCGGTGCGGGGCGGCGATGCACGCGCGAATGCCATCCGAAGGCGTCTCGCCCCTTGGCCTCCCAAGCCTCGCTCGCGAGGCAATGCCGAGCAGCATTGCCCCCGCTGCCGGGCAGGTCAGAGCCAAACCGGACCTTCGGCGCCCTCCGCATCCGTGCCTGCTTTGCGGGGCTCCTCAGTCTTTCGCCTGCGCAGCATTTCTGCCGCGAGTGAAGGGCCCCCAGCGGGCCGTAGCACCGCGTTTACCGCCGTGCCGGCCCGGACCAGGACTACGGCTTGGAAAGCACCTTTTGGTTCTCGTTGAAGTCGTCGCGAAAGCTCACGATCTCGTCGACCGACACCGGCAGATAGTTCCGGAACAGGGCATTCCAATTCTCTGGCGCC
>CAYNKL010000262.1:0-5163 GCA_964397775.1 uncultured Rhodobacterales bacterium
GTCTTGCGACCCCGATATCGGGAGGGCTCGGTCGACTGGAGACCGTCGCACACGGGCCTTGAGGACACGTCGTATCTCCGCCGCGCCATTCCCCGGCGACCGGGGGCTTTTCGACCCGTGGGTTGGTCATCGCCCCCCTGAGATCTGGGGAGCCTATTCGCGTCAGGCGCGCGACGGACGGGGCCGGACGTGTCCTCCCGGCAAGTCGCAGGCCCGTGAAACCTACGCCCCCGGGCAGGCGTCACCTGACGAGAATGGCCCGGAAATCATTGACGTTGGTGCGCGTGGGGCCGGTCCGCACGAGATCGCCGATGGCATCGAACAGGCTGTAGCTGTCGTGCCGTGACAGATGAGATCCGGGATCGCACCCGGCCGCCAGCGCCCGGGACAATGTCGTGGGCGTGATCACGGCACCCGCCGCATCCTCCGTGCCGTCGATACCGTCCGTATCCACGGCCACGGCGTGAACACCGGGCATCCCCTTGAGCGCGACGGCCAGAGAGAGCAGGAACTCGGTATTGCGCCCGCCCCTGCCGGGTGGACGATCTCCGATCGTCACCGTGGTTTCCCCGCCCGAAATGAGCACTGCCGGACGTCTCACCGGGGTGCCGTGATGGGCGACAGCGCGGGCGATACCCGCCATGACGGTGCCCATCTCCTTCGCCTCGCCCTCGAGCGCATCGCCCAGGATAACCGGCGTGACGCCAAACCGCTCTGACAGTCTCGCGGCACCGGCAAGCGACATCTGCGGCGTGGCGATCAGCCGGTAATCACCGGCGGGCGGTGCAGCGTCGTCGGTCGCGCTGCCGGAAAGCGCCGCCAGCACGCGGTCCGACAGGCCGGGACCGAGCCGTTCGATCGCGCGTGTCAGGTCGATCCCGGTCTCCTCGACCGGCACGGTCGGACCCGAGGCGATGGCCATCGGCTCATCGCCCGGGACATCGGAAATCGCCAGGGTCACGAGCCGCGCCGGCGCGGCCGCACGGGCAAGCCCGCCGCCTTTGACCAGCGAAAGACGTCGGCGCAGCTGGTTCATCTCGGCAATCGGCAGGCCCGAGGCGAGCAGCCGTTTCGTGACGTCGATCTTGTCATCGACTGTCAGAGGCGGTGTCGGGGCGGTCAGCAGAGCCGAACCGCCGCCCGAGATCAGCGCAAGGACGAGATCGCCTTCGCGCGCCGCGCTCACCGCCTCCAGAATCTCGGTCGTGGCCTTCTGACCGTTGAGATCCGGAACCGGGTGGGCCGCTTCGCGCACCTTGATCCGCGACGTCGGGACGGCATGGCCGTAGCGCGTGACCACGACACCGGACAGATCGACATCGGGCCAGGCCAGTTCAACCGCCCGCGCCATCGCCGCGGCGGATTTCCCGGCCCCTACGACGATGCACCGTCCATTGGGCTTCTCGGGCAGGTCGGCTTGAAGAACGTCTGCCGGATCGGCAGCCGATATGGCGGCATCGGCCAACTGCCGCAGGAACGCGCGGGCGTCCGTTTCACTGGTGATGTTCATCGCGCCTGACCTGCCCGTGCCTCAGCCGCCGATCTCGTGACCGGCAAGCGCCTCGATGGCGCGCACCAGCGCCGAATGGTCCAGGTCGGCATGACCGAGCCCCGCGCAGGCGTTGAACAGCTCCTGCGCCTGCGCCGTCGCGGGCAGCGCCATTTTCAGGCTGCGGGCCGACATCAGCGCGTTGTTGAGGTCCTTCTGGTGCAAGGAGATCCGGAAGCCGGGCTCGAAGGTCCGCTTGATCATCCGCTCGCCGTGCAGTTCGAGGATCCGGGACGATGCAAGGCCGCCCATTATGGCGTCGCGCACCTTGGCTGGATCGGCCCCGGCCTTCGCGGCAAAGACCAGACCTTCGGAGACCGCCCCGATGGTCAGCGCGACGATGATCTGGTTGGCGATCTTGGCGGTCTGACCGGCCCCGACATCGCCCACCAGCGTGATGTTCTTGCCCATCACCTCGAACACCGGCAGCAGCTTGTCGAAATCCGCCTGTGCCCCGCCCACCATGATCGACAGTGACGCCGCCTTGGCGCCGGCCTCGCCGCCCGAGACGGGGGCGTCGAGATAGGCGCAGCCCAGCTCTGCGATGCGCGCGGCAAAGGCCTGCGTGGCAACGGGCGAGATCGAGCTCATGTCGACCACGGTCTTGCCGGCGCCGAGTCCGGCGGCCACGCCGTCCTCGCCAAACAGCACCGCTTCGACATCAGGCGTATCGGGAACCATCACGATGATGATGTCGGCGCTTTCCGCCACCGCCTTGGCCGATGCGGCTTCGTGACCGCCTGCCTCGACGAGGGGGCGGGAGATGTCCTTGACGCGGTGGAGGTGAACCTCGTGCCCGGCGGCGATGAGGTGTCCGGCCATGGGGCGGCCCATGACGCCGAGGCCGATGAAACCGATTTTCATGATGTGCTCTCCCTGCGTTGTTGTATGCGTGGTGATGCGAATAAGCGACCGGCGGGTCCGTTCAGGAGGCCGACCAAAGATCTTCCCTGCTGATCTGGTTGATCATCTCCTCGCCGGTGCGATACCGCCGGATATTCTCCAGGATCATCTCGAGCGAGCGGTCCGACCTGTCCCTCAGCTTGGCCGAGAAATGTGGCGTGATAAGCAGGTTCGGAGTCTCCCAGAGGGGATGGTCCGCAGGCAGCGGCTCAGGGGTCATCACGTCGATGCCGGCGCCGGCGATCTGCCCTTCGGTCAGCGCCGAGATCAGCGCGCCCTGATCGACGACCCCGCCGCGTGCGAGGTTCACGAGATAGGCGCTGTTCTTCATCCGCGCGAACTCGGCCGCGCCGATCATGTGATGCGTGGCATCCGACAAGTTGATAACCAGAGCGACGATGTCCGACCGCTCGAGGATCTCCTCGATCCCGTCACCGCGATCGCTGCAATACATCTGATCGACGCCCTCCGGTGCGGGCTCGTCGCGACGACGGTAGCCGAGGACGGTCATCCCGAAGGCCTTCGCCCGCGTCGCGAGCGCCTTGCCGGTATTGCCCATGCCGATGATGCCCATCGTGCGCCCGTTGAGCGCAAAGATATTGTCCATGTCGGGAAGACCGCGCCACTGGTGCCGTTTCTGGGCCTCGTAAAACTCGGGGTAGCGCGCACAGAGCAGGAGCGAGAACATCATGACGTGCTCGGCAAGGGCCGGGCCCGATCGGCCGGCTGATCCGGTGACGATCAGCCCCCTCTCGAAAACCTCCGGCCGCGCCGATTTCGTGAGGCCCGCATGGTCGCAATGCACCCATCTGAGACGCGGGGCCTCGATGAATCGCGGGTCGAGGTCACTGTGCAGGATCGCGATCTCGGCCTCGGCGAGCGCGGCGGCAACCGCAGCGTCATCCTCCGGATCGACGCGCAGCACCCGGCCCTCGGGCAACGCCGCTTCGAGCCTGTCCATCTGGTCTGGGTCAAAAGGCAGCCTGCTCGAGAGAAAGGTCGTGGTGTCCGTCATTCGTCGACATTGCGCCGGAGCGCCCTCCCCTAACATATTGTACGTTATTTAGATATTTTTATGTATGAAATGCAATGGATAATACGACGTGTGTCCGAGAAACTCTTGATCGTCCTCAAAATCATGGAAAATCCAGCGCAGATCGCCGGGATTGGGGGCCGCCTCACCAACCCGGAAACGTCCCGAACCCTCACGCAAAGCTGCGTGACACTCGTTGGTGATCTGGCAGGGGACCTCAGTCGCGCTGCAACCGGCGCTTTCGGCGCAGTCGGTCGAGGAAGGCCGTCTGGGTGTTCGCCAGATGCTCCTTGATCGCGCCCACAGCCTCTTCCGCCTCGCCCTCTTCCACCGCCTCGACGATGCGCCAGTGCTCGGCGGAGGAGCGGCGCATCTGCGCGAGGGTCGGCGGATCCGAGCGCGACAGGGCCTGCAGCCAGCTGTCGTGCTTGCGGATGATCGCCACGGCCTCGGTGTTGTGATGATGCTCGATGATGCAGGCGTGGAAGGCAAGGTTGGCGGAGCGGAAGCCTTCTTCGTCCCCGGCCTCCACCGCCGCTTCGCAATCTTCCTGGTGGCTGCGCAGCTCGGCGATTTCCGCCGGTGTCGCGGTTTCGACGAAGCCCTTGGCGACATACCCCCACAGGACGATCTTCAGTTCGAACACGTTCTGAAGCATGTCCTCGCTGATGCCGCGCACGCTTGCGCCACGATTGGGCTCGATGGTGACCAGCCCCTCGCCCTCGAGCATCTGCAGCGCCTCGCGCGCCGGGTTGGTGCTGGTGCCGTAGCGGCGCGCGATCTCGGACACCTTCAGTCGCGTTCCGGCGGTGGCGCGGCCGTCGAAGATCTCTTCGCGGATCAGGTGGGCGATGCGGCTGTAGCCCGGCTCGCGCGTTCCGGCCCCTTTTGACGGGACTGCTGCCTTGCCGCTCTGGCGCTTGACGACCTTGTCCATCCGCTTGTCCTTGCCTTGTCCTCGACCGCCTGAGCGGCGCCCCGTCCGATTGTCCGAGGCTGCTTTGAAGGGCGACCCCGGTCTCGTCACCTTATCCGCCCGCCCGGCAGGTTGGATCATATACCATAAGTCCGCGTTGACACACAAATTGCGCCTTTTCACGCGACGGTGTCAAAAGCCGACGACCCGGTTCCGCCGTACAGAGCTCCACAACGCGAGACCGATCATCGTAACACCGCCAAGGCCGGTCACGAGTTCGGGCACGTCCACCACCGACTGCGCGAACATGATCACCGACAGGACGATGACCGCATAGAACGCGCCGTGTTCGAGATAGCAGTACTGTTTCAGCGTGCCCTGCCGCACCAGCATGATCGTCATCGAGCGCACATACATGGCGCCGGTGCCGAGACCGATCGCGATGACCAGCAGGTTGTGCGACAGCGCGAAGGCCCCGATGACCCCGTCGAAGGAGAAAGACGCGTCCAGCACCTCAAGGTAGAGAAAGGCGCCCAGCCCACCGCGCGCGGCACCCTGCAGCACCTCCTTCGAACTGTCGAGCAAGGCCCCGAGCGCCTCGACCGCAAGGAAGGTGACCAGCCCCCAGATCGCCGCGCCAAAGAAGACGTGACCGGCCACCGGTGTCTTCTGCAGCCCGACGAAAGCCAGGATCAGGCCGAGCACCAGCATGATCTCGAAGCCCCGGATGCCGGCGGCGCGGGCCATGCGGCTTTCGATCCA
>CAYNKL010000263.1:0-5100 GCA_964397775.1 uncultured Rhodobacterales bacterium
GGCCGCGCGGCAGGAGACTGACCCCATGCCCCGCCTTCCCGTCATCGCCCCTCCGCTTCTTCTTGCCCGAACTACCTCGGGGGTGAACCGGCCGCAGGCCGGGAGGGGGCAGAGCCCCCACGGCCGGGATGCCGCAGGCAGCCCGGCCCGCGGGCGGCGCGCGCAGGCGCGGCGCAAGCCCTCCCAAGGGGCGCAGCCATGAACCGCAGCTTCCTCGCCCGAAACCCCTCGATCCTCTGGTTCATCGCGGCGCTCGGCGTCTTCACCCTCGGCGCCACGCTCATGTCCGAGGCCGCGGGCACCGGGCTCATCTCGACCTCCTTCGTCAAGACGCTGGGCAAGACGCTCTGCCTGATGCTGGTCGCCATCGCCATGGACGTGGTCTGGGGCTACTGCGGCATCCTCTCGCTGGGCCACATGGCTTTCTTCGGGCTCGGCGGCTATGCCATCGGCATGTGGCTAATGTACGCCCGGACCGAGCTCATCGTCGCCGAAAGCCTCGCCGCCGCCACTATCCCGCCGACTCCGCAGGAGGTCTCCGACGCCATCGCAAGCCAGATCTTCGGCGTTGTCGGCACCAACGAGTTTCCCTGGATCTGGGCCTTCGCCGACAGCCTGTTTCTGCAGCTTCTGATGGTCGTGCTGGTGCCCGGACTGCTGGCGCTGATCTTCGGCTGGCTCGCCTTCCGCTCGCGCGTGACAGGCGTGTACCTGTCGATCCTGACGCAGGCGATGACGCTGGCGCTCTCGCTCTACCTCTTCCAGAACGACAGCGGGTTGCGCGGCAACAACGGGCTTTCGGGCCTGCAGAACCTGCCCGGCCTCGACGGGGTGCCGCAGGCCATGGTCTCCATCGCCTTCCTCTGGGCCTCGGCGCTCGCGCTCGCGCTGGGCTACATTCTCTTCGCCTGGGTGGTCTCGGGCAAGATGGGCAGCGTGATCCGCGGCGTGCGCGACAACGAGGCGCGGGTGCGCTTCCTCGGCTACCACGTGGAAAGCTACAAGCTCTTCGTCTTCACCCTCACGGCCGTGGTCGCAGGCATCGCCGGCGCGCTCTATTACCCGCAGGCGGGCATCATCAACCCGGCCGAGGTGGCGCCCATCGCCTCGATCTACCTCGCCGTCTGGGTGGCGATCGGCGGGCGTGGGCGGCTTTACGGCGCGGCCATCGGCGCGGCGGTCGTCTCGCTGCTGTCGAGCTGGTTCACCAGCGGCGGCGCGCCCAACATCGACCTCGGCGTCTACGTCATCAACTGGACCGACTGGTGGCTCGTGCTGCTGGGCGTCAGCTTCGTGGCGGTCACTCTCTTCTTCCCCAAGGGGATCGGGGGGCTCTTCGACCTCTTCCTCCGCAATCCGAACCGCGATCCCGACCCGGTCGAGGCGCGGCGACAGGAGGTGGCGGAATGAGCACGCTTCTCGAACTCTCGGGCGTCTCGGTCAGCTTCGACGGCTTCCGCGCCATCAACAACCTCAGCTTCCAGATCGGCGAGCCCGAGCTGCGCGCCATCATCGGTCCCAACGGGGCGGGCAAGACCACCTTCATGGACATCGTCACCGGCAAGACGCGGCCTGACGAAGGCAGCGTGATCTGGGGCGAGAAATCCGTCTCGCTGCTGCGCATGTCGGAAAGCCACATCGCCCGCGCCGGGATCGGTCGGAAGTTCCAGAAGCCCACCGTCTTCGAGTCCCAGACCGTGCGTGAGAACCTCGCCATGGCGCTCAAGAACCCGCGCGGGCCCTTCGACGTGCTGTTCTACCGCAAGAGCGCCCAGGGCGCGACGCGGATCGAGGAGATCGCCGCCGAGGTCGGGTTGCTCGACCACCTGCCCCGCATGGCGGGCGAACTGAGCCACGGGCAGAAACAGTGGCTCGAGATCGGCATGCTGCTGGCGCAGGAGCCGCGGCTGCTGCTGGTGGACGAACCCGCCGCCGGCATGACGCCGGCCGAGCGCGAGCACACCACCGACCTGCTGAAACGGCTTGCCCGCAAACATGCCGTGGTGGTGGTCGAACACGACATGGAGTTCGTCAGGCGGCTCGACTGCAAGGTGACGGTGCTGCACGAGGGATCGGTGCTGGCCGAAGGGTCGCTGGATCACGTGGTGAAGAACAAGGATGTCATCGATGTCTACCTGGGGCGCTAGAGCATGCTGATCGTGGACCACCTCACCCTCCACTACGGGCAGAGCCAGATCTTGCACGGCCTCTCGCTGACGGCCGAGGCGGGCAAGGTCTCGGCGGTGATGGGGACCAACGGGGTGGGCAAGACCTCGCTCCTGAAGGCCATCGCCGGGCGGCATCCCTATTCGGGCGGAAGCATCACGCTCGACGGGCAGCCGCTCGCTCACCCCACCGCCTTCCAGGCGGCGCGGGCGGGGATCGCCTACGTGCCGCAGGGGCGCGAGATCTTTCCGCTGATGACCGTGCAGGAGAACCTCGAGGCCGGGTTTGCCTGCCTGGACCGCACGGAACGCGGCGTGCCCGAGCATATATTCGAGCTCTTCCCGATCCTGAAGGAGTTCCTGAACCGGCGCGGCGGGGACCTCTCGGGTGGGCAGCAGCAGCAGCTGGCCATCGCCCGCGCGCTGATCACCCGTCCCCGGGTGCTGCTTCTCGACGAGCCGACGGAGGGGATCCAGCCCAACATCATCCAGCAGATCGGCCGGGTAATCGCTCAGCTTCGGGATCAGGGCGAGATGGCGATCGTGCTGGTGGAGCAGTATTTCGACTTCACCTGGGGGCTGGCGGACAGCTTTACCGCCGTCACGCGGGGGGAGGTTTCGCTGTCCGGCAAGGCGGGGGAAGTGGACCGCGAGGAGCTGCTGTCCAAGGTCTCGATCTGAGATGTCCCGGGCCGGGACATTTCTCGGGACCTTCAATTTCAATAACTTAAGGACCGGCGTTCACCAAATGTTAGGACTGCCCTGGGCATCGCCCGACGTGATCGTCCCGTTTCGACGCCGGTCAAGTCTTCGTCAAGCGGCCCAACCTGCAAACATAAGTCGAACAAAAGGTAGCATTGGCCCTTCGGGCAGTGCAGGATCATTTGCAATTCGACGCGCGCGGTGAAATGGTCAACTGGTAGTTGAATCGGTAGCTTGAAACTCCATTTAGGTTTCAATGCAGTGGTAGGATCCTCCGATGACAGATCGTCACGGCTCTGACTCGGGCAGCGAGCGCGAGGGATACGAGGAAGAGGTCGACCGGCTTTTCGAGGCGGCGGACGCCCTTATGGCGAGCCACGAAGAGAACGGTACCACCGAGGAGGCCTCCGCCGAACCTTCGCCCGAAAAGCAGCGCTTCCGCGACGTGTTCCGCCGGGTGGCGACCATTTCGCAACTGCTTCGCATCCTCGAGGAATACCGCCACGAGCACGACAACGACGCGACGCGGGAAAAGGAAGATACGCCGGCATCGGGGGATGGCGATCCTGCGTCCGAAAATGATGACGACGATCTCTTTCCCGACGACGATCACCCCCCTATCGCGCTGAAGTCGGGCGGCCGGCGCTGAGCGACGGTCCGGCCTTTACCCCGTCCCCTCGCTTTTCAGAGCTTCCCGTCATGAGCTGGCCGGATGCGGTGACCTCGCATCTGCGAGACCGGGAATATCGCGGCGGACAGTATGGCCCGTGCCATCCTTGTCCGTGATCACACAGCTGGGCGGCTGCCAAAAGGCCCGCCTTGCGTCGCCTTCGCCCACGAAGAGCAGGAGGCGACGGAGCCGCAGCAAGCCCGCGCAAAAGAAAAGGGCCGCCCCGGAGGGACGGCCCGAAACTGCTGACTGCCGGAGCAGCCGAAGCATCAGCTGTTGACGCTGTCCTTCAGAGCCTTCGCCACGGTCACCTTGACCTGCTTGTCGGCTTCCTTCTGGATCTGCTGCCCGGTCGCGGGGTTGCGAACCATGCGCTCGGGGCGCTCGCGGCAGTAGAACTTGCCGACGCCCGGAAGCGTCACGGCGCCGCCTTCGGCCACCTCGGACGTGATGATGTCGGTCAGCGCGTCGAGCGCTGCGCCTGCGGTTTTCTTGTCCGCATCCATCTTCTCGGCCAGGGCGGCCACAAGCTGGGTCTTGGTCATCGGTTTGGCCATTTTCTGGTCTCCTTCACTGCCCGTTCCGCTGGGCCATTTATCCGCGGCATTAAAACCGCAAGCATTCGGAAAACACAACAATCGCTGGGGCGTTTGAGCGAAAAACCGTGCTTTGGGAACACCTTTTCCTTGCGTCAACCTGCCTCAGAGAAACGCCGTCTCCTCGAAGCTTCGCAGCTTGCGGCTGTGGATGCGCTCCAGCGGCATCTCGCGCAGCGCCTCCATCGCCCGTATTCCGATCATCAGGTGTCGCGCCACCTGCGTCCGGTAGAAATCGCTCGCCATGCCCGGCAGCTTCAGTTCGCCGTGCAGCGGCTTGTCGCTGACGCAGAGCAGCGTGCCGTAGGGCACCCGGAAGCGGAATCCGTTGGCGGCGATGGTGGCGCTTTCCATGTCGAGCGCGACGGCACGCGACTGGCTGAGCCGCTGCACCGGGCCGGTATGATCGCGCAGTTCCCAGTTGCGGTTGTCGACGCTGGCCACGGTGCCGGTGCGCATGATCCGCTTGAGGTCGTAGCCCGACAGCTTGGTTTCCTCGGCCACGGCATCCTCGAGCGCGACCTGGATCTCGGCCAGGGCCGGGATCGGCACCCAGACCGGCAGGTCGTCGTCGAGCACCTTGTCCTCGCGCACGTAGCCGTGGGCGAGGACGAAGTCGCCCAGCGCCTGCGTGTTGCGCAGCCCCGCGCAGTGGCCGACCATGATCCAGGCATGCGGGCGCAGCACGGCGATGTGGTCGGTGGCGGTCTTGGCGTTCGAGGGCCCCACCCCGATATTGACCAGCGTGATGCCCGAGCCGTCCCTGCGCTTGAGGTGGTAAGTCGGCATCTGCGGCATCTTGAGACTCGGCGGGATGGCCGTGTCGGGATCGGTGATGGCGGCCGACACTGTCTTGGTGCTGGTATTCCCGGTGACCGCACCCTGCAGGCCGGCGTCACCCGCGCCGGCCACCCCGGCGGCGGCCGAAATAATGGTATCGTCGGCCAGTGCGGAGAGGGTCAGCCCA
>CAYNKL010000264.1:0-5069 GCA_964397775.1 uncultured Rhodobacterales bacterium
CGCGCCGCGGAGCGCCTTCTTGACGTTGGCGGTGTAGATCTCGGTGGTCGCCGCGTCATTAGAACGGTTGGCCAGCGCGATGGCCTCGTCGAAGCCTTCGACCGTCAGGACCGAGAGCACCGGCCCGAAGATCTCTTCGCGCACCTGCCGGTCATCGCGGCGGGCCTCGATCACCGTGGGTTCGACGAAGCCGTTTTCGGCCTTGCCACCCACGAGCGCTTTCGCCCCCTCGAGATAGCTAGCCACCTTCTCGAAATGCGCCTTCGACACCAACGCGCCGACGCGCGTTTCCGGGTTCAGGGGGTCCCCAACCGGCCATTCGCGGGTGTGGGCGATGATGCGCTCGATCAGGGCGTCCTTGATTCCTTTCTGTACGATCAGACGGGAGCTGGCCGAGCAGTTCTCGCCCATGTTCCAGAAGGCACCGTTGACGATATGGGCCGCGACGCGGTCGAGGTTCTCGGCATCGTCGAGGACAACGGCAGGATTCTTGCCGCCCATCTCGAGCGTGACTTCCTTGATGTTGGATTCGGCAGAGTAGCCGAGGAAGCGCCGCCCGGTCGCGGTCGAGCCGGTGAAGGACACGGCATCAATGTCGGGGTGACGGCCCAGCGGCTCGCCGACCTCGGCACCGCCGCCGGGCACGACGTTGAACACGCCTGCGGGGATGCCGGCCTCGGCGGCCAGTTCGGCAAGACGCAGCGCGGTCAGAGAGGTCTCCTCGGCCGGTTTCACCACCACCGAGCAGCCGGCAGCCAGCGCCGGCCCGATTTTCCAGGCCAGCATCAGCAGCGGGAAGTTCCAGGGCAGGACAAGCCCCACCACGCCGACGGGCTCGCGCACCACCATGGCGATGTGATCATCGGAGGACGGGGCGACCTGATCATAGATCTTGTCGATCAGTTCGGCGTGCCAGAGCAGGCAGTGGATGGTCTCGGGGATGTCGACGGTTTCGCAGTCGTAGATCGTTTTGCCGCTGTCGAGGCTCTCCATCACCGCCAGCTCGCGGGCGTTGCGCTTCATCAGCTTGGCGAGCTTGATGAGCGCTTCCTTGCGCTCGGACGGGTGCAGGCGGGACCAGCGGCCGTCCTCGAAGGCATCGCGCGCCTTCTCGACGGCGAAATCCACATCGGTCGCGTCGCAGGCGGCAACCTTGGCCAGAACGTCGCCGGTGGCGGGGTTCACGCTGTCGAAGGTCTTGCCCGATTGCGCGGGACGGAAGCTGCCGTCGATGAAGGCCTGCGTCGGGAACGACAGCTCGGCGGCGATGGCCTTGTATTCTTCGGTCGTCAGGAGATCGGTCATGTCATTCACTCCGCTGCGATTTCGGCCACGGTGCGCTTGAGCACCCGGACCACCTGTTCAAGCTGCCGCTTGTCGTCCTTGTTGAGCCCCTTCAGCGGGGGGCGCGGAGGACCGGCATGGAGGCCGTTCATCTCGACACCGTGCTTGACGCACTGGATGAACTTGCCGCCCTGCTCCAGAACGCGCATCAGCGGCATCATTGCCGACATGATGCGGCGGCCCTTGTCGAAATTTCCCTCGACGGCGCAGGCGTTGTAGAGCGCGACATGCTCTGTCGGCAGGAAGTTCGACCCGGCGCAAACCCAGCTGCGGGCGCCCCAGGCGAAGAATTCCAGCGCCTGGTCGTCCATTCCGCAGGACATCTGGATATGCGGATAGTCGCGCGCGAGCAGGTGGACCCGATTGATGTCGCCCGAGCTTTCCTTGATGGCGCAGACATTGCGGGACCGGCCCACGCGGTCGAGGAATTCCTCGCCCATGTTGATGCCCATGCGGCCCGGATAGTTGTAGAGCATGATCGGCAAATCCGCGGCGCGGTCGATCGCCAGCGCATTCAGAGCGTTCTCCCGCTCGGTCGGCACTGAGTAGGGCGGGGAGCCCACGAGGATGCAATCGGCGCCGATCTTTGCCGCGTGCTCGGCCATGGCGATGCTGTCGGGCAGGCGCAGCGCCACGGTGCCGATCATCAGCGGCAGGCGATTGCCGATGATGTCCTTGGCGAGGCTCGCCATCTCCATGCGTTCGTCCATGGATTGAGCGTAGTATTCGCCGGTCGATCCGCCGTTGATCAATCCGTGGACACCCGCGTCGATCAGATACTCGATCTGCGCGGCAAAGGCGTCCCGGTCGATGCTGCCATCGTCGCGGTGGGGCGTGACGACAGGCGTGTAAATGCCTTCGAACTTCATGAAGCTCCCTCTATGGCTGTGGCCCCGGGCGCCTTTCCGAGCGGGATCTGCATGCCCTGGGGGGTGACGAAACTCTGTATGCTCGCGCGAGAAAGCTCCCAGTGCTCAATGGCAAGGGCCTCGGCGGCGTTGGCATCGCCCGCTTCTATGAGAGCGATGAAGTGGTCATGCTGCTCGGCGGCGATTTTGCGCTGCTCGGACATGGACTCGTTGCGCGGGCTGTAGAAGGTCATGCCGATGCGGGTGTGGTCGATCAGCAGACGCCTCAGGGACGGGTAAAGATACTCGTTCGCAGCCATCTGGCCGATGATCTCGTGGAAGTGCTGGTTGGTCAGTGCCCGCTGCGCCGCGTCGCCGTCGCGAATTGCGGCGCGGAACAGGAGCTGGGTGTCCTTCAGGCGCATGAGTTGCGACTTGGTTCCATGCAGGGCCGCCAGTCGCGACACGGCGGCATAGATCATCGGGGCCGCCACGAAGAAGTTACGAAGCGTCTTGTGCGTCATCGGTGCCACCTGGGCGCCCCGATTCTTGTGCAGCACGACGTAGTCTTCTCCTGCGAGTTGAAACAGGACCTCTCGCAACGGCGGGCGCGAAATCTCGTAGGCTTCGGCCAGCTGGGTTTCGTCCAGATAGCTGCCCGGCTCGAGATCCTCGGTCAGGATCCGCCGGCGCAAGTCCTCTAAACACTTCGCTTTATTCGTTTTGCGGCCGTTGGCCATAGTGCGTCTCCATGCTGCGCAGCCGCCACATTACTGGCTGCCGGGAGTTGAAATCCATGTAGAGTAAGAAAATACATAGTGTCTACAATGAAGTTTTCTGTCTTTGTTTTTTCTGCACGGAGGATCAAATGACCAAAGAAACGGACGAAGCCGTCATCCGCTGCGATGGCGTGTGGAAAATCTTTGGCGGCAAGGCGGACCAAGCCTTGCAAGCCGTGCAGCAACAGGGACTGTCGAAAGACGAAACGCGAGACCAGTTTGATTGCGTGGTTGGCGTTCGGGATGCCTCGTTCGAAGTGAAGCGTGGCGGGATCTTTTGCATCATAGGCTTGTCGGGCTCCGGCAAATCCACGCTGATCCGGCACATCAACCGCCTGATCGAACCCACGGCTGGAGCGATCTACATCGAGGGCCGCAACATCAACGAGATGTCGCAAAAGGACCTGCGGCAACTCCGGGCCGAGAAGATCGGCATGGTGTTCCAGAGCATGGCGCTGATGCCGCACCGCACGGTGCTGGAAAATGTCGCCTTCAGCCAGGAAGTGCGGGGCCACTCCGTGAAGGAGCGCAACGCCAACGCGATGCGCGCAATCCACGCGGTGGAGCTGGACGGCTGGGAAACCAAGTATCCGGACGAACTGTCGGGCGGCATGCAGCAACGGGTCGGACTGGCGCGGGCCATCGCGGCCGATCCATCGATCCTGCTCATGGACGAGCCGTTCTCGGCGCTCGATCCGCTGATCCGGCGCCAGCTTCAGGACACCTTCATGGCGCTGTCGGCAGAGATGAAGAAGACCACGCTCTTCATCACGCACGACCTCGACGAGGCGATCCGCATCGGTGACCGCATCGCCATCATGAAGGACGGCGTTCTCGTGCAGATCGGCACGCCGGAGGACATCGTGACCAATCCCGCCGACGACTACGTCGCCGATTTCGTCGCCGGCATCTCCAAGCTCGAACTCGTATCGGCGGGCAAGATCATGGAGCCCGTCGCATCCTACGAACAGCGTCGCGAAAATGCCGACATGTCAGGATGGCCCGAGGCACATCCGGAGCAGTCGCTCGACGACCTGCTCAACCTCTCCATCGCGACCCAGCGGACGTTCGTCGTCAAGATCGACGGTCGTCCGCTGGGCGTCGTCACCAAGAACGCCCTGCTTCGGGGCATCAAGGGCGGGGCCGATGACAGCGGCGCCGCCGCCTGAACGGGAGCTGTTTCATGGAAACGAAGAGACCTTCAATTGGCTTGATCCCTTCTCCTCGGTCGATCTCGGGATCGCCGACAGTGCCGATGGCGTCAAGCAGTGGGCGATCTCCAACCGCGACGTGATCCAGCCGATCAAACAGGTGTTCAACGAACTGGTGGTCGCGATCGACACCAGCCTGAACGCCGTGCCGCCGACACTCATGCTGATCCTCCTGGTGCTGATCGCATGGCAGGCCGCGGGCTCGCGCACCGCGATCATCGTGGGCGTCGCGCTGACCTGTCTCGGTCTGCTGTCCCCGGATGCCTGGAGCCTCGCCATGACGACGCTTGCCATCGTCATCGCGGCGGTGGTCGTGTGTTTCGTCATCGGCTCGCCGCTCGGCATTCTCGCGGCAAAGAACGACACCTTCGAAAAGATGCTGAGGCCGGTTCTCGACACGATGCAGACCATCCCGGCGTTCGTCTATCTGGTTCCCGTGGTCATGCTGGTCGGGATCGGCAACGTCTCTGGCGTGATCGTGACGATCATCTTCGCCCTGCGGCCGCTGATCCGCCTGACCTCGCTTGGGATCCGCGGCGTGAACCCCTCGGTCGTCGAAGCCGCCAAGGCCTTCGGCGCCTCGCCGCGGCAGATCCTGTTCAAGGTTGAACTGCCCTTGGCCACACCGACCATACTCGCCGGCGTCAACCAGACCATCATGCTCTAGCTGTCGATGGTTGTGATCGCGTCGATGATCTCGGTGAAGGGTCTTGGCAACGAGGTGCTTCGGGCGATGGGTCGTCTCGACGCCGGCAAAGCCATCGTCGGCGGCCTTGGCATCGTGATCCTGGCCATCGTGCTGGATCGCATCAGTCAGGGCATGGGCCAGTCGGGCCGCGAGCGCGGTCACCGCCATTGGTGGCAGGGCGGGCCGGTCGGCCTCGCGT
>CAYNKL010000265.1:0-5031 GCA_964397775.1 uncultured Rhodobacterales bacterium
TCTTCTCGCTGAAAATACCTCGGGGGAGTCCCGCAGGGACGGGGGCAGAGCCCCCAGCCACGTCGGAGGCAAGGCGGCATGAGACGGTTTTCCTGGTTCAACACCACCTCGCTGACGCTCGGCTTCGCCTTCCTCTACCTGCCGATGATCATCCTGGTGATCTACAGCTTCAACCGCAGTCAGCTGGTCACCGTCTGGGCGGGTTTCTCGACCCGCTGGTACGGCGAGCTGCTGACCAACGAGGAATTCCTCGACGCGGCCTGGGTCACGCTCAAGGTGGCGGTCTTATCGTCCACGCTGGCGACGGTGCTGGGCACCATGGCGGCCTACGTGATCGTGCGCATGGGGCGGTTTCCCGGCCGGACGCTGTTTTCCGGCATGATCTACGCGCCGCTCGTCATGCCCGAGGTCATCACCGGCCTGTCGCTGCTGCTGCTCTTCATCGGCATCGGGCTCGACCGGGGCGTGCTGACCATCGTGCTGGCGCATACCACCTTTTCCATGTGCTACGTCTCGGTGGTGGTCTCGTCGCGGCTGGCGAACTTCGACCGCGCGCTGGAGGAAGCGGCGCTGGATCTGGGCTGTTCGCCCTTCGATGCCTTCCGACTTGTCACCCTGCCGATCATCGCGCCCGCGGTGATCTCGGGCTGGCTGCTGGCCTTCACGCTCTCACTCGACGATCTCGTCATCGCGAGCTTCACCACCGGCCCCTCGGCCACGACGCTGCCGATCAAGATCTTCTCCTCGATCCGTCTTGGCGTCAGCCCCGAGATCAACGCCCTTTCGACGGTGCTGATCGGGATCGTGACGGTCGGGGTCATCACGGCCTCGCTGATCTCCAAGCGCGCGGCAGTTCAGGCCGAGCGGGAAACCCGGGCCGGGGAACGCACCACCGGATGAAACGGCTATACGAGGCGGGCGCCTACGGTCCGCAAGGGGATTGCTGGTGGGCCGAGGATGCGGTGCCACTCGACTGGCCTACTGTCACGGGCGAGGCGCGCTGCGACGTGGCCGTGATCGGCGGCGGCTTCACGGGACTGTCGACGGCGCTGCACCTTGCTGAAGGTGGCGCGGATGTTCTCCTGCTCGAAGCCGGGCACCCCGGCTACGGCGCCTCAGGGCGCAACGGCGGGTTCTGCTGTCTCGGCGGGGCCAAGGCGCCCGACCCGCTGCTGAAGCGCCGCTTCGGCGAGGCGGGCCTTGCCGAGTGGCAGGCCACCGAAAAGGCGGCGATTGCCACGGCCGAGGGGCTGATCGACGCCCACGGCATGGAGGTGCAGCGCCATTCGCGGGGCGAGACGCAGCTGGCACACAACGCCAAGGCGTGGCGCGCCATGCAGGGCGGCGTGGCGGAGGTCGAGCGGGCCTATGGCGTGACGCCCGAACTGACCGCGCCCGATGCGCTGCGGCAGGAGGGGCTGGGCGGGCCGTGGCACGGCGCCATGACCCTCCCGCTGGGCTTTGCCCTGAACCCGCGCGCCTACCACGCGGGGCTGGGCCGCGCGGCGGCGGAGGCGGGCGTCAGGGTTGCGGCGGAAAGCCAAGTGACGGGTCTGGGCCGGGACGGCACGCGCTGGCGGCTGACCACGCCACGCGGGACGGTGAGCGCCGATCAGGTGGTGATCGCCACCAACGGCTATTCCTCCGAGGATCTGCCCGACTGGCTGCGCGCCCGCACGCTGCCGGTGCTGTCGAGCGTGATCGTCACCCGTCCCCTGACGCAGGCCGAGCAGGCAGCGCAGGGCTGGACCAGCGGGCAGATGAGCTTCGACACGCGGCAGTTGCTGCATTACTTCCGCCTGATGCCCGACGGGCGCTTCCTGTTCGGGATGCGCGGCGGGCTGCGGTCCACGCCCTCGGCCGACCGCGCCATCGCCAGGCGCATCCGGCGGGATTTCCACGCGCTGTTCCCGGCGTGGAAGGACGTGGAGATCACGCACAGCTGGTCCGGTCTGGTCTGCCTGCTCGCAGGGCTTACGCCCTTTGCGGGCGCGGTGCCCGGCCATCCGGGGCTGTTCGCGGCCATGGGCTATCACGGCAACGGCGTTGCCATGGCGACGCACGCGGGACGGCTTCTGGCCGATCACATGACGCGCGGCGGCGAGATCCCCGCCGCCATGCGCACGCCGCCGGCGCGTTTTCCGCTGGGACGGCACCGGCGGGTGCTGCTGCGCCCGGCCTATCTGGCGGCCGAGCTTTTCGACCTCCAGCGCGCTGCGCAGGGGCCGCCCTGCATGCAGATCTTCACCGCGTCGAGCGCCTCGGGCGCGGGATCGGGGTGCAGGTTGCCGGGACAGGGGCTGGCGAGCGCGACGTAGCCGTCACCTTCCTTCAGCAGGAAGGCGAGGTAGCGGGTGTCGCTGGCGGGGCTGGCGCACCACGGACCGGCGCAGGAGGCGCGCAGAATGATGTCGCGGTCGAAGGGAATGATGAAGCCCTCCTTCGAGAGGCCCTGCCCCTCGATCCGCGCGGGAATCTCGACCGCACCGCGGAGTGCCTGGGCGCCAAGGTCGGTCTTGGGCAGCAGGTCCTCGTCGAAGCGCATCTCTCCATCGACGACGATCCAGCTCCGGTCGTCCGCGGCGGCGCGCCGGAAATCGGCCTGCGGGTCGGCCTGCATGCAGCTGAGCGCGGCGGCGGGACCTGCGGCGGTGAGGGCGAGAATAAAGGCAAGCGCGCGCATCACAGGTGCCCCCGGAAGGCCGCGATGACCTCTTCGTAGACGGGGCGCTTGAAGGGGACGATCTGGTCCAGCACCTCGTCCGCGGACAGCCAGCACCATTGCGAGAACTCGGGGTGGTCCGTGTCGATGCGCACCTGGTCATCATTGCCGTGGAAGCGCAGCAGGAACCACTTCTGCTCCTGTCCCCTGAACTTGCCCTTCCAGATCTTCGCGACGATGTCGTGCGGCAGATCGTAGGAGAGCCAGCCCTCGGTCTCGGCCTCGACGGTGACGAGGTCGGGGGTGACGCCGGTTTCCTCTTCGAGCTCTCGCAGGGCGGCGTCCTTGGGGGTTTCGTCCGCGTCGATGCCACCCTGGGGCATCTGCCAGGCAGGGACCTCGCTGTCGATGCGCTGGCCGACGAAGGCGTGACCCGCCTCGTTGACCAGCATGACGCCGACGTTGCGGCGATAGGGAAGTTTGGCGATCTCTTCGGGGGTCATGACGAGCCTTCTTGCCGGGAGTGACGCAGGAGCCGCTGTCGGGCGGAATGTCTCGACTTGTAGAGATGCCGGGCCCAGAGCGCAAAGAGCGGTGTGAGCGCGCCGGCGTCGATGGCCACGGTTTCGTGCGCCCGGGAACCGCCGGTCGTGGGCCAGACCTGCAGCCAGTGTTCCCAGCGGCGCACCCCCGCGCCACTCACCAACACGTGGAAGCGACGGGCGCGGTCGTCGCAGTCGATGACCTCGATTTCGTAGGGTTGCGGCGGCAGGACTCCGAAGGGCGAGACCGTGACCTCGATCTTCTGGCCCGAGCGGAGGCGGCCGGATGTCATGCCCGGCATGACGACGAGCGGCCGGTTCACCTCGGCCAGGGCATCGAGATCGGTGACAAGCGCCCAGAGCCGGGCAGCATCGGCGTTGTAGTCGTGGCTGAGGCGTATCTTGCGCATGGGGGCTGCTCGGGGGGATGTTGCCCGATCAACCCCTTCGCGACGCCCACCGTTCCGCAGGGCCGGCCCGGCCCTGCGCGGGGCCCGGACGGAAAACGGGCGGGGACCCTGCCCCGCCCGTCCGAAATCACTCCTCGGCTTCGGTCGTCTGTTCGCCGTCCGAGCCGGACTCGGGGCTGGCCGAGGCGACCTCGGGCCCGAGCGCGGAGAGCCCCTTGAGGATGTCGAGCGCGTAGGCCAGCTGGTAGTCCTCCTCGCGCAGGCGGGCGGCTTCCTCGGCCTGGGCGCGATCTTCCTCGATCTGGCGGATCTCGTCCTCGGTCAGGCTGTCGTTGTCGAGCCGGCCGCGCAGGTCGGCCTCGGAGCGGGAGAAGCCTGCGGGGGCCTCCTCCTCGTCCTCGGCGGGTTCCTCGGCGCGGGGCGGCTGGTGGACGACGATGTCGGGCGAGATGCCCAGCGCCTGGATCGAGCGGCCCGAGGGCGTGTAGTAGCGCGCGGTGGTCAGGCGCATGGCGCCGTTGCCCCGCAGCGGCATCACGGTCTGGACCGAGCCCTTGCCGAAGCTCTTGGTGCCCACGACGATGGCACGGCGGTGATCCTGCAGCGCGCCTGCGACGATTTCCGAGGCGGAGGCCGAGCCGCCGTTGATCAGCACGACGATGGGCTTGCCCCCCGCGAGGTCGCCTTCGGAGGCGTTGTAGCGATCGCCCTCGGCCGGATCGCGGCCCCGGGTCGAGACGATCTCACCCTGTTCAAGGAAGGCATCCGAGACGCGGATCGCCTGGCTGAGCAGGCCGCCGGGGTTGTTGCGCAGGTCGAGCACGATGCCGTTGACGCTGTCCATGCCGCCCGCGGCCTCGATCTGTTCCTCGAGCCCGTCGCGCAGGTTGGGGAAGGTCTGGTCGTTGAAGGTGGTGACGCGCAGCACGACGGTGTCGCCCTCGGTGCGGGCGCGCACGGCGGTGAGCGTGATGGTGTCGCGGGTGATGGTGACGTCGAAGGGCTCTTCCTCGCCTTCACGCACCACGGTGACGACGATGTCGGAGCCCACCGGGCCGCGCATCAGGTCGACCGCGTCGTTGAGCGTCAGGCCCAGCACGGACTCGCCATCGACATGGGTGATGAAATCGCCCGCCTCGATGCCCGCTTCCTGCGCCGGGGTGCCGTCCATGGGCGACACGACCTTCACGAAGCCGTCTTCCTGCGTGACCTCGATCCCGAGGCCGCCGAACTCACCACGCGTCTGGACGCGCATGTCCTCGGCATCTTCGGGGGGCAGGTAGCTGGAGTGCGGGTCGAGCGAGGTCAGCATGCCGTTGATGGCAGCCTCGATCAGCTCTTCCTCGTCGACCTCCTCGACGTACTGGGCGCGGATCCGCTCGAAGATGTCGCCGAAGAGATCGAGCTGCTCGTAGAC
>CAYNKL010000266.1:0-5022 GCA_964397775.1 uncultured Rhodobacterales bacterium
AAGAGATTAGGAACCTGGGATAGAGATACCTGTCGCAACGGATCTTGAGTCTTCAGCGGGGCACACTCGTTCGAGATGGTCTCGGTCTGCAGGCTGGTTTCTCCTTCAGGCGGCTTCGGCAAGATCGGGATCGAAGATCAGCGACCGGTGCGCCGCCGTACCGGCCATCACGCCCGCCGCCGCGGCCAGCGTGGCGTTGGCCATCGGGTTGGCCAGGTCGCCGGCCGCGAAGACGCCGGGAACGCTGGTCGTCTGCATCGCGTCGACAGCGATGTAGGGCCCCGTCGGTCCGTCCTTCGTCTCGCACCCGAGCGATGCGGCGAGGTCGCTTGCCGGCGTGGTCTGCGGGGCGATGAACAGCCCGCCGATGGGGATCTCGCGTTCGTCGGAAAGCCGCACCGCCTCGAGCGCCGGAGCCGGGCCGACAAGAGCGGCAATCGGCACCTCCTCAAGTCGGACGCCGCGCGCGTCCAGCGCCTGCCGCTGCTCCGGCGTCGGCGTGAACCGGCCCTGCGTGAAGAGCGTCGTCGGACCCCAGTCGGGGAGAAGCAGGGCCTGATGCATCGCCATCTCGTTGCGCGTCAGAACGCCCACCGGCTGCTGGTTCAACTCATAGCCGTGGCAATACGGGCAATGCAGGACGCCGGACCCCCACCGTTCCGCAATGCCCGGCAGGTCGGGCAGCGTGTCTCGAACCCCGTAGGCCAGAACGAGCCTGCGCGACGTGATGTCGGGGCGACCCACCAGAGATATGCGGAAGCCGCCGTCATGCCGGGCCACTGCTGCCGCTGCCACATCCCGGAACTGGACGGTCTGATACATGCCCAGTTCGGCGCGCAGCGCAGCCGCGATCTCTGCCGGAGCCCGTCCATCCTGGCCCGGAAACCCGTGCGAGGACGCCGCAAACCGGTTGCGCGGGGCTCCGGTGTCGAGAACCAGCACATCGCGGCGGGCGCGGGCCAGCTGCATGGCTGCCGAAAGCCCTGCGAAGCTGCCCCCGATGATGATGACGTCGTGATCCATGTCGAGCGTGCCCTTTCTCCGACAATTCGCAATCCAAAGAGTTACGTGACTCTGTCCAAGGCAGCAAGACATGAAACTTGGAATGTTGCGTAATGGCTGGTATGCAGCTCGGAACCATTGAGGAGGGCTTCGTTCCATGCCACGCGACCTACGCATGTCCCGCATGCTGCACGTGCTGATCCACATGGACCGGCATGTGCCGCTCGCGACCTCCGAACAGATCTCGAAAATGATCTCGACCAACCCCGTTGTCGTGCGCCGTATGATGGGGGGGCTGCGCGATCGGGGTATTGTCACCTCTGAAAAAGGTCATGGCGGTGGCTGGAGGCTTTCAAGCTCCTTGGCTGAGGTGACGCTGCGAGATGTCTACGAGGCCGTGGGGGCACCACCTCTATTCAATATCGGTCCAGACGCCTCGCCCTCCGAGTGCCTGGTCGAGAGCGCGGTGGACGCGCAGCTTGCCGCGTCGCTGCGCGATGCTGAGGAACGCCTTCTTGCGCAGTTCTCGGAGATAAAGGTCGAAGATCTGGCGCAGGACTTCGAAAGCCGGCTCGCGGACGTGCAGCAAGAGGCTCGCGGCACGTGCAACGCCGCAGACCATCGCGCTTGAAGCGCTCCTCTGAGGCGCCCCTATCGCATCGGGTTCAGCCCCTGCACAGGCACGATCCGTGCGGCCCGGGGAAAGAGCGTGGGTCTGCGTGACGACTGGCGCTCGTCCGCATCCTGCCGGGTGCGGTCGGCTTGCCGGGACCGGCGGAGCGTTATAAAGTCGGCATCCAGCCACGCAGCCTGCGAAGCGATCTTCTGTCGAGCGACAACTGGTGTGCTCTCTTGGGCTTCATGCATTCAATGATCTGCCGCACCGACGGCATCTTGCGCACGGCGCCGGTCCGCTGGCGGTCGTTCGAGCGCATGTGCGCGGTGCACTGGGAGGCCCGCGCAACATCAGGCGCCACGGGCTACTACCGCGCCCCGGATCCGCGCGTGATGCTGTTCTTCAATGACGTGTCGGGCATCATCCGACTGGCCGACCAGAGCGAGGCCGACCCTGCGGCATGGCGCCCGATGCTGAGGGCGCTCTACGTTCCCGCCGGCGTGCCGATGTGGACAAGCTTCAACGCGGCGCACAACTTTTCCCATCTGGATCTGCATCTCGACGGGCGCTGGCTGCTTGACCGACTGTCGCCGATGCTGGGCCATGACATTGCCGCAGAAGCCCTGCGGCGGCCAGCCGAGGTTCAGGATGTGGGGTCTCTGGCGGCTCTGGCGCAGGCGCTGGCGGGCGAGATCGGAGCGCCTTCGCGCGCGCCCGCCTTCGCGGAAAGCCTTGCGGTTGCGCTGGTCACGGGGCTTGTGGCCCCGGCTGTCGATGCGGAGGATGAGGCGGGCATGCAGGGTGGCCTGACGCCGTGGCAGATGCGCCGCCTGCGCGCTTTTCTTGAAAGCCGTGGCGGCAAGGCGAGCAATGCCGAGCTGGCGCAGGAGGTGGGGCTTTCGGAAGGCTGGTTCAGCCATGCCTTCAAACGCACCACCGGCAAGACCCCGCTGCAATGGCAGCAGGAACAGCGCATCTCCGCGGTGAAGGAATGCCTCATGCGCGAGGATCTGACCATTGCCGAGATCGCCGCGCGCTTCGACTTTGCCGATCAGGGCCACCTGACCCGCGTGTTCCGGCGCCACGCAGGGACCACGCCATCCGCATGGCGGCGCGAGGCTCTGGCCCGCTAACCCCGCCCGCGCGGCCGTCGACCGGAGCCCGCTCTGACAGACGCAGCATCGCGCTACTGGAAGGCCCGCCCACATGTTTCGCAGGCGGGCCCTGGTTTGTGGCGGACCTTACCAGGTATGGCGCAGGGTCAGCGCGATCTCGCGGCCGGGATTGTAGTAATCGGTCGAGAAGCCGCCTTGGGCGATGTGCTTTTCATCGAAGAGGTTGCTCACGTTGAGCTGCATCTCGGTGCCCTCCGCGATCTCGTAGCCGATGGCGGCATCCCAGATCCACGCCGAGTCCGTCTTCGAGTCATTGGCGTCCGAGCGCCAGTATTCGCCGCTGTAGCGCGTGCCCAACCCGAGGCTCAGATCGCCGAAGCGCCCCTGCCCCGGCACGAGGTAATCCACCCAGATCGAGCCGGAATGCTTCGGGGTCGAGGCCAGCTCGTTGCCGTCGTTATTGCCCAAGTTCGACTCGACGATCTCGGACTCGATGTAGCTGTAGGCGGCGGTCATCGAGAGACGCTCGGTGATCTCGGCCTTGGCTTCGAGGTCGATCCCCTGCACTCCCGACTCGCCTCGCACTTCCCGCAGCTGCGTGTCGGCGTTGGTGATCGTCTCGTTGTACTTGGTCAGATCGTAGATCGAGGCCGAAAACAGCCCGCGGAAGCCCTCGGGGCGGTATTTCACCCCAAGCTCGTATTGCTCACCCCGTTCCGGTTCGATCCCCAGCCCGGCAGGCACGACGGATTCGGCGTAGGAGCCGAAGACCGAGAGGTTCGGCGTGATCTTGTAGGTCAGCCCGAGGCGCATGGTGTCTTCCATGCTCTCGCCCGATGTCGTCACGCCGGTCAGATGGTTGTGCACCTCCTGGTCGATCCAGTCGCGGCGCAGACCAGCCTGCAGAATGAACCGATCGTGGGTAAACTCCTGCTGGAGATAGACCGACTTGACCTGGGTGTTGGTGGTGGTCTCCTCATAGGGATCAGTGCTGTCCAGATCCAGCCCGCCGGAATAGACCGGATCTTCCCAGTCGATATCCGGGGCCGTGGTGTACCACAGGGTGTTGTGGCGATGGTTGTCGCGGTATTCCACGCCGCCCATCGTCCGGCTCGACACGGCGCCGAAGCTTGTCTCGTACATCAGGTGCGCATCGCCCACGAAATTGGCGAAGTCGGCGTCATTGGCGAAGTAGTAGCGCGACACGGTGGTGTCGGGCAGCGAGGTCACATCGCCCAGGAAGACATAGCCGAAGCCGCCCGTCCCTTCGGTGTAGCGCAGCGTGGAGCCGAACTCGAGCCCGTTGCCGAAGTCATGCTCGGCCTTGAGGGTGAGCGTGTCGCGGTCGGTGTCGAGATAGTTGAAATCCGGCTCGCCAAGGAACAGATCGCGGTCGAAATCGTCGCCCGTCGCGGGATAGCCCGACGAGTTGGGATAGCCGTCGCGATAGAGGTGATCATACACAAGGCTGACCGCGGTGCGGTCGGTCGGGCGCCAGGCAAGACCGCCCATCAGGAAGGTCTCGTCATCGTTCGAGTCGTCGGTCTCGGCGGCGCTGTCCTGAATCTTGCCGGTCAGCCGCCACGAGAAATCGCTGTTCTGCGCGAAGGTGTCGCCCAGATCGAAGCCAAGCTCCTTGCGCTCGAAGCTGCCCACCGCGCCGTAGATCTCGCGCAGACGTTCTCCTGTCGGGGTCTTGGTGATGAAGTTCACCGCGCCGCCGGGATCGCCGAGGCCGAAGGCGGTCGAGTTGGCGCCTTTCAGAACTTCGACCCGATCAAAGGCATAGACCTCTTCGCGCACGCCGCCGAACGCATCGCCGATCAGCATGCCATCGCGATAGGTGGTGGCGTCATAGGCGCGGATCTTGAAGAAGTCGTAGCGGTCGTCCCGGCCATAGAAATCGGTCGACACGCCGGCGGTGTATTGCAGCACCTGCTCGGTGCTGGTGGCGCCGCGCCGCTGGATCTCTTTCGACGTGATCACCGAAACGCTGGCCGAGCTGTCCAGCACATCGCTCGGCAGGCCGCTGCCGCTCGAAATCTGGTCGGCCACGATGGTCTCGTCGTCGTCGCTGCCATCGCTGGCGGTTTCGAGGAAGATCGTTCCGAGCGATACCGATTCCTGCGCATGGGCCGGCAGCGACAGAAGCGCCAGCGCGGCGCAGCCGGTCAGAAGAATGGAAAGGCGCGATGGCGCGGCGATAGGTGCGGTCACGGTGATGCGTGCTCCCTGCATAACATGAGGCCGGGCGAGGCCCGGCATAGTGGCTTTCCGGCAAGGGCGGAT
>CAYNKL010000267.1:0-5009 GCA_964397775.1 uncultured Rhodobacterales bacterium
CTCATACCGCGCCGCATCCACATGCGCGTTGCGAACAATCTCGTCGGACGGTGCGTAGGTTTTGTCACTGGCCGCCTGGGCCGCGCTCGGCTGGGTCATGAAGTCTCCTCCTCGGTCATGACGTCGGCGCATCGCGCTGGCGCCGCTTGGCAACAGGATACGCGGATGCGAAAATAATAAAATAAGCTTACGAAACTAAACAATTTTTCTGTAAAATATTTTCCGGGCATCGGGAAAATATGTAAACAGACTTTTCCGAAGCATCATAACCCATTCAAAAAGCACACTTCCTGAATGAGTCTGACGCGGGCCCGCGCCGCCACGCCACGCCTAATCAACGACGCTGCGTCGCGGCATCCGGGTGTGACAAAAGGTTTCAGTGTGCAATTGTATACCGCTAACGGTCTGGTTGTGTCCGGGGGTGCCCGAATCTGCTTCCCGGCGCAGACTTGCGCTGTTGCGAGGATCGACTAGGCTGATGGCCAAGACGGACTTGGGAGGGTTCGTCACCAAGGGAGGAAATCGATGAAAGAGATCACCGCGAAACTGTTGACCACGGCTCTGTGCGCGAGCTTTGCGACGAGCGCATTCGCGACCGACTGGAACGTCTCGCTCTGGGGCAAGCAGCGCGCGTTCACCGAACACGTGCACAAGCTGGCCGAACTGGTCGAGGAGAAGTCGGGCGGCGAGTTCACCATGAACATCTCCTACGGCGGGCTTTCGAAGAACACCGAGAACCTTGACGGGATCTCGATCGGCGCTTTCGAGATGGCGCAGTTCTGTGCGGGCTATCACCCCGACAAGAACCGCGCGATCACGGTGCTCGAGCTGCCCTTCCTGGGGGTGTCCACGCTGGACGAGGAAGTGGCGGTGAGCCACGCGCTCTACGAGCATCCGGCGGTGGCCGAAGAGATGGCGCAGTGGAATGCCAAGCTGCTGATGACCTCGCCGATGCCGCAGTACAACCTCGTTGGCACGGGCGAGCCGCGCGACGAGCTGTCGGAGTTCGACGGCATGCGGGTGCGCGCGACCGGCGGTCTGGGCGAGGCCTTCCGCGCCGTGGGCGCGGTGCCGACCTCCATGACCGCCTCCGAGGTCTATCAGGCCATGGAATCCGGTGTGATCGACACCGCGGCCTTCGCGCAGCACGCGCATCTGTCCTTCGGGACGATCAACGAGGCCGACTGGTGGACGGCGAACCTCAACCCCGGGACCGTGAACTGCCCGGTGGTGGCCAATATCGACGCCTACGAGAGTCTCTCTGACGAGCACAGGGCAATCCTCGACGAGAGCATTCCCGAAGCCATCGATCACTACCTGGCCAACTACGGCGAGCTGCTCGAGCGCTGGGACAGCGTGCTCGAAGAGAAGGGCGTTGAGAAGGTCATGGTGCCGGAGGAGGAACTGGCGGAATTCAAGTCCGTTGCGGGGGATCCCATCCACGAGGCCTGGATCGAGGAGATGAGCGCGCAGGGTCTGCCCGCCCAGGAGCTTTACGAGCTGGTCTACGAGACGCTGGACCAGGCGCGCGCCTCGAACTGACGAGGCCGGAGGCGCCGTCCTTCGGGGCGGCGCCGCGCGCAGTGGCGGGGCAGGCTGCCCCGCTTTTCATGACAGGAGGTGACCTTGGCTGGTGCTGCTTCGGTGCTCGCGGATGACAGCCTGCTGAGCCGTCTCGACCGCGGTCTTGTGCGGATCGAGTGGGGAATGGCGCTGTTGTCGGGGGTCTTTGCCTTCGGCTTGATGATCCTTGCGGTGATCTCGGTCGGCGGGCGGAGCGCGTTCAATCAGCCGCTGCCGGGCTATGTCGACTGGATCCAGGCCTTCATGCCGCTGATCGCGATTTTCGGCATTTCCTACGTGCAGCGGGAGGGCGGTCATATCCGCATGGATATCGTGGTGGGACGGCTGAAGGGGCGCTGGCTCTGGGCCGCCGAGATCATCACGACGTTTGGAATCCTGCTGCTGATGGTGGCACTGGTTTGGGGCAGTTGGGCGCATTTCGGCAGAAGCTTCGACTTAGGCGCGCCGAACTGGAGTCGTGACAGTTCCATGGACCTGGGCCTGCCGATCTGGCCGGCGAAGCTGGTGGTGCCGGTGGCCTTTTCGGTCATGTGTCTGCGGCTGGTGCTGCAGCTTTGGGGGTATGGCCGGGCCTTCGTGCTGGGGCTCGAACGGCCGGTCGCCGTTCCGCTGGTGCAGTCCGCGGCCGAAGTGGCGGCCGCCGAGGCCGATCAGGTTCGGGGGCACGACTGATGGACAGTATCGAGATCGGCCTCTGGGTCACCGGGGGGCTCTTCGTCATGGTCGTCCTTGGCATGCGGGTGGCCTTTGCTGCAGGCCTGGCCGGGCTGCTCGGGCTCATCTGGTTCTTCTGGGACCGGCGTGACTACGACCCCGAGATGCTGGGCTGGGCGATCACCGTGGCCGTGAAGACGGCGGGGCAGGTGCCCCACGGCAAGGTGGCAAGTCAGGCGCTCAGCCTGATCCCGACCTTCATCCTGATCGGCTTCCTGGCCTATTACGCGGGGCTCACGCGGGCGCTGTTCGAGGCAGCGAAGCGATGGATTGCCTGGGTGCCGGGCGGGCTTGCCGTGTCGACGGTCTTTGCCACGGCGGGGTTTGCCGCGGTGTCGGGGGCGAGCGTGGCGACGGCGGCCGTCTTCGCGAGGATCGCCATCCCGGAGATGCTGAAGATCGGCTATGACAAGCGTTTCGCGGCCGGTGTCGTGGCCGCGGGCGGGACGCTGGCAAGCCTCATTCCGCCCTCTGCCATCCTCGTGATCTACGCCATCATCGTCGAGCAGGACGTGGGCCAGTTGCTGCTGGCAGGGTTCATTCCCGGCGTGTTCTCGGCGGTGATCTACGGCGTGCTGATCGTGGGCATGGCACTGACCATCAAGGGGTTCGGCCCGCCCGTGGGCGGCTTTACCTGGCGCCAGCGTTTCGCGAGCCTGCCGCCGGCGCTTCCCATCGTGGCGGTCGTCGTCATCATCATCTTCTTCGTCTACAACCCCTTTGGCGGCGATGCCTGGGGTACGCCGACCGAGGGCGGGGCGATCGGGGCCTTTATCGTCTTCCTGATGGCGCTGTGGCGCGGGATGCGGTTGCCGGAGCTGCGCGATGCGCTGGTCGAGACGGCGAAACTCTCGATCATGATCTTCTCGATCATCTGGGGCGTTCTGATCTACGTGCGGTTCCTGGGCTTCGCGGATCTGCCTTCGGCCTTTGCGGACTGGATCACATCGCTCACCTACCCGCCGCTGCTGATCCTCGTGTGCATCCTTCTGGCCTACGCGGTGCTGGGCATGTTCATGGATGCCATCGGGATGCTGCTGCTGACGCTGCCGGTGGTCTACCCGGCGGTCATGGCGCTGAACGGGGGCGAGATGGTCGCGGCCGAGGACAGCGCCTTTGGCATGTCGGGGCCGATGTGCGCGGTCTGGTTCGGGATCCTCGTGGTGAAGATGGCCGAGTTCTGTCTGATCACGCCGCCAATCGGGCTCAATTGCTTCGTCGTGGCGGGGGTGCGGCCGGAACTGAGCGTGCAGGACGTGTTCCGGGGTGTGACGCCGTTCTTCATCGCGGATGCGGTGACCATCGGGCTGCTCGTCACCTTTCCCGCCATTGTCCTGTGGTTGCCGTCGCTCGCATGAGCCGCACGATATGCTTGGGAACGCGGGAACCGCGACGCACACAGGATAGTTATCATGCCGTAACCGGTCGGGGCGCCGACGCGCCCCGCCACAATCGAAAGGGAGCGGCATACATTGGAAATCGCAGGCTTTTTCGGATTCATCGTACTGGTTCTGGATGTCTGGGCCATCGTGTCGATCATCGGATCGAACCGTGGCACCGGCGCCAAGGTGCTCTGGACCCTGCTTATCCTGATCCTGCCGGTCCTTGGCTTCATCATCTGGCTCATCGCGGGTCCGCGTTCGGCACCACGCAGCGCCTGATCTAACGGAGACTACAATGCTTTACTGGGCAGTCATCTTCTTTGTCGTCGCCATCGTGGCCGGCGTTCTCGGGTTTGGCGGCATCGCCGGGGCTTCGGCCGGCATCGCACAGATCCTCTTCGTGATCTTCCTCGTGCTCTTCGTCGCCTCGCTGATCATGCGGGCCGTACGCTAGACCTCGCAAGGTTCTGAAATCAAAAGGGGCGCCCGAAAGGCGCCCCTTCTTTGCTAGCAGATCCTGAATACCTCAGACCTTGAGCGTCTCGGTCGAGGAGAAGAACATTGCCTGGCTGATCGCGGAACGAACCTGCTCTTCCGAGTAGGGCTTCGAGATGAGGAACGCCGGTTCAGGACGCTCACCCGTCAGAAGACGTTCCGGATAGGCCGTGATGAAGATGACAGGACGATCACCATGATCACGCAGGATGTCGTTGACCGCGTCGATGCCCGAGCTGTCGTCGGCAAGGTGGATGTCCGCCATGACCAGATCGGGGACTTCGGTGCCGGCCAGTTCGACGGCGGCATCGCGGGTCCGCGCCACGCCGGTGACCTTGTGGCCCAGGTCGGCGACAATGGTCTCGAGGTCCATCGCGATGATGGCTTCGTCCTCGATGATGAGCACGCGACCGGACATCGCGTCGGACATTTCGCTCCGGGCGATTTCGATCAGTCGTGCGGCTTCGTCGGGGTCGACGGTCATGATCTGCGCGACTTCGGACACGGTAAACTCCTCCACGGTGTGGAGCAGGAGCGCCTCGCGCGAGCCGGCGGTGAGGGTGGACAGACGACGCTGTGCGGTCGCACGGGGGCCCGCATCCTCTTCGGTGATCGGCGCGCCGGTGCTGATCCAGATTCCGTGGAAGGTGGAGAAGAGGGCAACCTTGACGCTGTCACCAGAGTCGAGGGCAGAGCGGTCGGCTAGGATCGCTTCAAGCGTCGCGGCAGCATAATTGTCGCCTGTCTGCTGGCTGCCGGTCAGTGCGCGCGCATAGCGGCGCAGGTAGGGTAATGCTTCGGCAACCTGCACGCTGCGATCGGCCTGAGACATTA